>CAZPSB010000083.1:3271-9364 GCA_964589025.1 uncultured Jannaschia sp.
GCTTCAATGCTTGATTCTGCCAAGATTCCGATTGGGTCTATCCAACGTATTCTCGGGCATGAAAGTAGGGTTACAACTGAAATCTATTTGCACTCCATGGGCGGCGGAAATTGAATAAATCGGAAAGGTCGTGGCCCCGAATATCAATGTGCTGCTGTAAATTGCCCATGTGCCAAGATCACTTGACAGGGCCGTGCCCGCGCAGGCCAGAACCGATGCGCCCGAAAACCAGATCAACACATAACGCCGGTCATACCGATCTGCCAACCATCCGGCGGGCCATTGCGCGATGGCCCCGCCCAAAACAAAGGCTGCCAAAAATAGCCCGATTTGATCAGCCGGCAACCCGATCTCGGCGCCGTAAAGGGGGCCAACCATTCGAAAAGAGGCCCCCGAAACGCCGGCCACCAACACGCCCCCCACCGCAAGGGGCGATAACCGCCAGGCCAATAAAGGGTTCAGGCGGGGCGTGTCGGGGGTTTCGGGTTGCGGCAATCGCGATATCGTCAACGGCAATAACGCCGCCACACATAGCAACGCCAAAAGATTATAGGACACATAAAAAGCCGGTTCCAGAAACCCGATCAACAATTGTGCCAATAAGGATGCGCCGGTATCGACCATCCGGTAGATGCCCATGGTGCGCCCGCGCGCTTGGTTTGATACTTTGGCCTGCAACCAAGATTCGATTACCGTATAACATCCCGCCACACATAACCCGGTGCCCACCCGCATCACCGCCCAAGCATAGGGATCAATCACCAACATATGCGCCAAAAGCCCAATCGCGCCTGCCGCCGCAAAGGCGGCAAAGGCCCGCGAATGGCCGACATTGCCCATCAGGCGTGGTGCCCACCAACAGCCAATGAAAAACCCCAGAAAATGGGATGACCCTAACAAACCGATTTGGGCGCTGCCAAAACCCAACACCGCGCCCGATAACACATCAAGCGGGCCAACACCCCCCGATGAGAGTTGCAGCAAAATGACGGATAAAAACAGGGCAGCAAATGAGATTACAATGCGCATCGGGGCAAAACCTTTCGTTCATTTGTATAGGCGGGGCGATGGGGTTTGTCCTGTCTATTTATGCGCCAAAGGTCAGATTTATCTGATTTTTGGGTGTTTTCCATGGCGGGTCTTTACATTGATCCCCCCGATGCGGCATTGACAATGATATACAAGGCCCCACATGGATTGCACTATATATTCCCTATTTATGCTTGCATGATGTGCCGTAACAGAAATTGAAAAGAAGCCCCTATGCCCGTTGTCGTCGTTGAATCGCCTGCCAAAGCCAAAACAATCAATACCTATCTTGGAAAGGATTACACGGTCTTGGCCTCATACGGGCATGTGCGGGATTTGCCGTCAAAAGATGGGTCTGTTGATCCCGAACATGGCTTTGATATGCAATGGGAAGTCGCGCCTGACAGCCGCAAACACCTAAAGGCGATTGCCGATGCGTTGAAAGATGATCCAACCCTGATTTTGGCCACTGACCCCGACCGCGAGGGAGAGGCCATTTCATGGCATCTGCAACAGGCCCTGACATCGCGCCGTGCAATCAAGAAAGACACCCGTGTTACCCGCGTTGTGTTTAACGCCATCACCAAATCTGCGGTCACGCAGGCCATGCAAAACCCGCGCGATATTGATATGGAACTGGTCGAAGCCTATCTCGCGCGCCGGGCGTTGGATTATCTGGTGGGGTTCAATCTGTCGCCGGTCTTGTGGCGCAAATTGCCCGGCGCGAAATCGGCGGGGCGTGTGCAATCTGTGGCTTTGCGCCTGATTGTGGAACGCGAAACCGAGATTGAGCGTTTTAAGCCCGATGAATACTGGTCGGTCAAGGCGGTTTTGAAAACCCCGCGTGGTCAAACGCTTGAGGCGCGGCTGGTCGCGTTGGCCGGTGACAAGATCGAAAAGATGACCTTGCAAAACGCCGCCGCCGCCGGATTGGCCGTGCAGGCGGTCGCATCGCGCAATTTGGCCGTCACATCGGTTGAGGCCAAACCGGCCAATCGCAACCCCGCCGCCCCCTTCATGACATCCACCCTGCAACAAGAGGCCAGCCGTAAATTTGGCTTTGGCGCGCGACAAACCATGAATTTGGCCCAACGCCTGTATGAGGCCGGCCATATCACCTATATGCGAACCGATGGCATTGATATGGCACCCGAAGCCGTGCATGCCGCCCGTGATGCCATCGCCGCAATCTATGGGTCCGATTATGTGCCAAAATCGCCGCGTATGTATAAAAACAAGGCCAAAAACGCACAAGAGGCGCATGAATGCATCCGCCCCACGGATATGTTCAAATCGCCTGAAAAAATCCGCGTGACAGATACCGAAATTATACGATCTGATCTGGCGGCGCACCATGGCCAGCCAAATGCAGGCCGCGCGTTTGGAACGCACCACGCTTATCATCGCCAGCGACGATGCCCAGGTCGAATTGCGCGCCACAGGCCAAGTGGTGTTGTTTGACGGGTTTTTGAAACTTTATGAGGAAGGCCGCGATGACACCAAAGACGAAGATGCCCGCCGCCTGCCGCAGGTGTCCCAAGGCGACAAGATGCAATTGGCCCAAGGCGGTGTTGCCGATGATTTCGCCAAATCACTGGGCGATGATGGCCTGCCCGATCAAGACGGTGATCTGATTGCCGCCGCCAATGCCATTGCATCTGCCGATCAATCGGTGTTGGGCCAACAACATTTCACCCAACCCCCGCCACGCTATACCGAGGCGACATTGGTCAAACGGATGGAAGAATTGGGTATTGGGCGGCCTTCAACCTATGCCTCGATCATCGACACGGTGCAAAATCGCGGCTATGTGCGCAAAGATAAAAACCGCTTGTTTCCCGAAGATAAGGGGCGGTTGGTGACGGTATTCCTAAGCAATTATTTCCGCAAATATGTGGAATATGATTTCACCGCCGATCTGGAAAACCAACTCGATGAGGTCAGCGCCGGGGATCGCGCCTATAAGGATGTTTTGGCGCTGTTTTGGCATGATTTTTCGGCAGCAATTGCAGAAACGCTTGAATTGCGCATCACCGATGTGTTGGACAAAATTAACGAGGTTCTGGAACCGCATCTTTTCCCCGTCACTGCCGAAGGCGGCGATCCGCGGCTTTGCCCCAATTGTGGCGAAGGGCGGCTTTCGATGCGCACTGCACGTTCGGGCGGGGCGTTTATTGGATGTTCCAATTACCCCAATTGCCGCTATACGCGCCCCTTTGGCCCGCCCGATGCCGAAGGGGCGGCATCGGGCATTGGGCCGGATGGCAAAATGTTGGGCGTTGACCCCGATACATCGCAGGCGGTGACATTGCGTGATGGGCGGTTTGGCCCTTATGTGCAACTGGGCGAGGCGACCCAAGACATCCCCAAACCGCCCCGCGCATCCCTGCCCAAAACCTGGACCCCCGATAGTATTGACTTGGATCGCGCCCTGCAATTGCTGGCTTTGCCGCGCAAAGTGGGCGATCACCCCGAAGATGGCGAAACAGTTGAGGCCGGCCTTGGCCGTTACGGGCCCTTTGTCAAACATGGCCGCCTATACGCCAATTTGCCCGATATTGATGAAGTCTTTACCATCGGCATGAACCGCGCGGTTGAATTGCTGGCGCAAAAGGCCGCGGGCCGGGGTGCGCGCGGCACGGCCACCAAGCCATTGAAAGATTTGGGTGAACACCCCCAAAAGGGCGGGCCGATCCATGTGATGTCGGGCCGATATGGCCCTTATGTCAAATGGCAGAAAATCAACGCGACCCTGCCCAAGGATGTCGAACCCGAATCCATTGGCCTTGAGGCCGCAATCGCCTTGATTGCGGAAAAAGAGGCCAAAGGCGGCAAGGGCACAGGCCGAAAAAAGGCGACCACCAAAACGGCCTCTAAGGCAGCGGCGAAAAAGGCCCCCGCCAAAAAAACGACGGCAAAGAAAACGACACCCAAAAAGGCAACCAGCAAAAAAGCCCAAGATTAAACATGGGGGCAAAACAGGTATTTCTAGCTTTCTGGCAAGATGTGATTTGATGTGACACAGATTGAAACCCCGTTGGAATTTTTGCGCAGCCGTCGATCTACGCCTGTTCGGATGCTGGCCGCCCCCGCACCAGATGCCGATATGGTGATGGATCTTTTGACAATCGCCGCCCGGGTCCCCGATCATGGCGCGATTGTGCCGTTTCGCTTTGTGGTTTTGGGCGATGGCGCACGGGCGCGGTTGCATGAATTGACGTTGCGCCTTGGGGCAGATCAGGGCCGTGATAGCGATATATTACCCAAACAGGCTGCCGCCTTTGGGGATGCACCCCTGAGCGTGGCGGTGATCACGCATATCAAGGCCAATGCCCGTGTGCCGGTGATTGAACAAGAACAATGCGCTGCCGCCGTGTGCCTTAGCCTTGTAAATGCCTGCCATGCCGCGGGTTTTGGCGCGCATTGGTTGACATCATGGATGGCGCGTGACACGGCGTTTTTAGACCAAGGGTTGGGCCTATCGCCGCCCGATACGGTGGCGGGGTTCATTCATATCGGCACGCCTGTAAAACGCCCCTCAGACCGTCCGCGCCCGGATGTTGCGGCCCTAACCACATGGATTGACACATGATTATATCTTGCTTTTTCAAGGCGCTAAGCCAAATCGGTGATCCGCGATTCTGGGGTGTTCTGGTGGCGGGTCTGGGTCTGACGCTTGCCTTATTTGTGGGGTTGGGCAGTGCGATGATCACCGCGATTGGATGGGTCGTGCCCGATACAATCACCTTGCCATGGGTTGGGGATATCACATGGGTTGATACCGCGTTAAGTTGGGCGGCAGTGCCGGTTTTTATCATTCTATCGGTGGTGTTGATGGTGCCAGTGGCCGCAATTTTTACAGGCGTGTTTCTTGATCGCATTGCCGCCGCGGTTGAGGCCCGCCATTACCCCGATTTGCCCGCCGCGCGGTCGCCCGGCCTGGCCGAGGCGATTGTCGATGCCCTTAAATTTTTGGGTGTGATGACCGTGGCTAATTTGATTGCTTTGATTTTTTATCTGATTTTCCTACCCATTGGGCCGGTCATATTCTGTGTGGTGAATGGCATTTTGTTGGGCCGGGAATATGGGCAAATGGTGGCCTTGCGGCGGCAAACGCCGCAAGGGGCGGCGGCCTTTCGCCGTCGCCATTGGTTTACATTATCTGCCGCTGGTATTTTGATGGCGGTGCCTTTGACCATCCCTGTGGTCAACCTGTTTGTGCCGATCTTGGGTGTGGCCAGCTTTACCCATATTTATCATAGACTTATGGCTAGACATGTGCATTTAGCCGGTTGAAGATGTCGATATCTTCGATGGTAATCGCCCCGGTGATAATGATCGTGGCGATACCTGCCCAAATCACCGTCGCAATGGCCGATGTCAGAATGAACCGGCGTTTTAATTGCGGATTGGCCGGGGCCGAACCCGGTGTGCCGGGTGTGCGTTGCCCGGCTTCGTCTTGGGTTTGCATACGGATGGGCAGGATGATGAACAAAACCATAAACCAGATAATGGCGTATAAGACGATACCTGTGACAGGGCCCATTAGGGTTGCTCCAATTCGATCAAGGTTGCAGTGAAATCTTTGGGGTGTAAAAACAAAACGGGTTTGCCATGGGCGCCGGTTTTTGGTGTTCCATCACCCAATACCCGCGCGCCAGAGGCCACCAAACGATCACGCGCGGCGATGATGTCATCGACCTCGTAACATATATGATGCATCCCGCCATTTGGGTTTTTTTCCAAAAATCCCGCAATGGGGGAATTTTCGCCCAATGGATGCAGCAATTCGACCTTTGTATTGGGCAGATCAATAAACACCACCGTCACGCCGTGATCGGGTTCATCTTGCGGCGCGCCGACATTTGCGCCCAATATATCACGATATTGCGCGGCGGCGGCCTGCAAATCGGGCACGGCAATGGCGATATGGTTCAAACGTCCAATCATGTGTTTCCCTTTTGCGGTATTATATGGCGCATAGCGCGCAATTGCCAAGCCGGCGCGACCCTAAAACAGGGCCGGATCATGCGCCACCAAGATGGGCGCGGTCAAATCAGACAG
>CAZPSB010000084.1:0-853 GCA_964589025.1 uncultured Jannaschia sp.
TTTCACCTTCGGCGGCGATGCGCGCGATCAATTCGTCGGCATTGCCCTCGATCCGGTTGATGGTGATGCCGGTCAATTCCTCAAAATCGGAATAAAGGCGTTCGTCGGTGTCATAGTGCCGCGATGAATACAGGTTAAGTTCATCGGCACGTATCTGTGTGGCCCAGCCTGTGGCGATCAGGGCCGATAGCGAAAGAATGGTCGCGTTGCGTAGCATGGGGGCTCCTGTAAAAGTGAATACCTTACTGTTTTTGTCGGGTGACTATGCCCTTATATGGAAATTCAAAAAGGGGTGTCAATAGTAGGTGACAAAAACAATAAGGTTTATGCACTGACCATAAAGGCACCCTTTTGCGCAAACACCATATATAGCCTTGATTTATTGGCTTTATGGGGTCCAGATTAGGGTTTGATCTTCGGGCCAGTTCAATTCGACATTCATCTCAATCTCGGCCTGTTCACTGGGGGCAAGGGTGATGTCCCATGCATATACACCGCGCAATCCGTCAATATCGCGCGCATCCGGGCGGCGCGACAGATCAACATCTATGCCAAGATCATCTTGTTCGGAAAACGGTGTTTCATAAATCAAGCGCAGGGTTTCGGGGCGATCAGATGTGTTTTCGGCCCCAAACACAATGATGCGGGTTTGTTCAGTTGAACTGGAAAACAGGCCACGGTCGCCTTGGTTGCGTGATAAATCCTGCCAATGCAATTGCAGATGGTCCAACGGGCCAAAGGCCAGATCCGTTTCTGCCCCCATGGCAACCAAGGGCAGGCGGCCTTGGCCTACAAAATCGCCATCACGATAAAATTGCGCATCCCCATCCAAAATGGGTTCGCCGGTATCATT
>CAZPSB010000084.1:897-9331 GCA_964589025.1 uncultured Jannaschia sp.
GTTTTCCAGATCAACACGGGTTTGCAGTGTATCAAAGGGCAGAATACTATCTTGTTCGGCCCTTACGGTCACGCGATTGGGGTAGTCATAGGTGACGGATAGGCCATTTTGTTGCATGGCCACCACCGGCGCTGTCATGATTTCAGGCCGCGATGGCGCAAGGGGCATATCGTTTTGCGCAATGCCCCTGTCGGTGATCGTGCGCGGTTGTTGTGATATGATGCGGGCCGGTTGGGGGCTGGCCGATTGCGGTTGGCGTTGCCGCAGCGGGTTGGCGGTGGATAGGGTCAGGTCAATATCCACCCAATTTTCAGGGCTATATTGCCGGATTGCGATGCTACGTTCAATATCAAGCCCCCCCGTTTCGCTATTGAGATACACCCCATAAGACGGCGCCCATCCGGCCTGAAACATGATATATGAAATATCAAATACGGCCTGTGTGGGGGCTTCAAGCACCACAGGAATGCGCAGGCCCTGTTGGGCCGCACTGCGATAAGGGGTTAGATCGGCAAGCGCCTGATTGGCTGTTTCCAAATCGCGCGTGGCTTGTTCGATATCATCTTGGATGGCCCGGCGGGCGGTCTGCAAATTTTGCATCCTAGTGCCAATATCGGCTGATTGCCCCCCAAGGGCGGCAACAAGGGCGATCAAATCATCGGGGTTGGTTGGAATGGCCGCGCCCTCGGGCGGGCGGGCCATATTGGCCAGATAAGACAATTGCAAATCAAGCGCGGCTATATCGCGGTTCAACAGCGCCAACCGGTCTTGGGCGGCCACAAGCGCGGCTTGGGCCTGATCCACAACATCACGCGCGGCGGCCTGTTCGGGCGTGTCAAGTTGCCCTTCGGTTATGGTGATTTGCGGGGTTTGGGTGGCCGGGCCGATAAACACCCCCTCAGAGGCGGTCACATTCAACCCGCTTAGATCGGTGATATCGCGGGTGGGCACCAAAACATCATGCTGCCCGGCCGGCAGGTCAATGACCAAACGGCGCGTGATTTCGGCCATATTGGTGTAGACCACGGCAGATACAATATCGGCCCGGGCGATGAATGTATCGGCCATGGCCGTGACCGGAAGGGCAAGCAACGAAAAACCACAAATAAGGGCGCGCATACGGGGGGTCCTTTGAAAACACATTTACGTGTTTATCCCGCATACGGCCCATATCAGGCAAGCCCTGTTTGCCGATTAGCCTTTTTTCAGCACCCGCTTGCCCAATGTTTCGGCAATTTGCACCGCATTCAGCGCGGCACCTTTGCGCAGGTTATCGGACACGCACCACAGGTTCAGACCGTTTTCAACGGTCCCGTCTTGGCGAATGCGGCTGATAAAGGTGGCGTAATCGCCCACACATTCGATCGGCGTGGTGTACCCGCCCGGTTCGCGTTCATCAACGACCATAATGCCGGGGGCCTCACGCAGGATATCGCGGGCCTCATCTTCGTCAAGGAAGTCTTCGAATTCGATATTGATGGATTCCGAATGCCCCACAAAAACCGGCACGCGCACACAGGTGGCCGTGACCTTGATAGCGGGATCAACGATTTTCTTGGTTTCAACCACCATTTTCCATTCTTCTTTGGTGGTGCCGTCTTCCATGAATTTATCAATCTGCGGGATCACATTGAACGCGATTTGACGTTGAAACACAGATGGGTCTTTTTCTTGGCCCGGCACATACATGCCTTTGGTTTGATCCCATAATTCATCCATGCCGGATTTACCCGCACCCGATACGGATTGATAAGTTGACACAACAACCCGTTTGATGCGCGCGCGATCATGCAGCGGTTTAAGGGCCACAACCATTTGCGCGGTCGAACAGTTTGGATTGGCAATGATATTGCGGGCTTTGTAGTGATCGACTGCCTCGGGGTTGACCTCGGGGACGACAAGGGGAATGTCAGGGTCATAACGATATAGCGATGAATTATCAATCACCACGCATCCCGCCGCCGCGGCCTTGGGGGCATATGTTTTGGTCGCATCCGACCCAATGGCAAATAGCGCAATATCCCAACCGGTGAAATCGAATGTATCTAGATCCTGGGTCTTGACCGTCTTGTCACCAAAGCTGCATTCCGTGCCCAAAGATTTCCGGCTGGCCAGTACTGCGATTTCATCCACGGGAAAGTGACGTTCCGCCAGAATGTTCAGCATTTCGCGGCCCACATTACCCGTGGCCCCAACGACGACGATTTTATATCCCATAATCCTTTTCCTTTGGTGTTAGGTATCGCGCGCTTACATCAAGACAGGCCGCAGGGAAAGGGCATATCGCCACCGCCCGCGCGCACATGGCCCACATAGCCCAACATGAAACGATTTTGGGTCACCTTAGCCATGCCCGCCATACCCCGGCAAGGATGGGATGGCGGGGCCAAACCGGCCATATGCGTCAAAACCGTTCGGCGCGCAATACATCGCAATCGGTTATGGTGACCACGCCAATATGGCGTTCGACCACTGAAAAGGCCGCATCCAATAGCCCATCCAACCGATCTGGTCGGATGATACAAACCACGCAGACCATGCCGCCCACCCGGCTAACTTGGCCTTCGCGGTTCCATTGGCCTGACCGGCCTGATCCGCCCAAAACCGGCAAAATGGTAAACCCGGTTACGCCGGCCTCTTTTAAGGCATCGGTTAGGCGGCTTTCCATCACGGCCTCAATGGTGATTTCAACGCGTTTGGCCTTGTGGGTTTTCATGGGCCTATCCCCCGGTGATTGCACTGGCCACCGCCGTATAAAGCGGGATGCCAAGTGTCAGGTTAAACGGAAATGTCACCCCAAGTGACAGGGTCAGATAAACGGATGGGTTGGCCTCGGGCAGGGCGACGCGCATGGCCGCCGGCACCGCAATATAGGATGCCGAGGCCGCCAATGTCATCATCAACACCACCCCGCCTGTTGACAGGCCAATCAACAAACCCGCAATCAGGCCCAAACTGGCGCCAATGGGCGGCATGATAATGCCGAATAAAAAGACGTTGAATTTCAACACATGCCGCGCCTCACGCAGGCCGCGCCCGGCCACAAGGCCCATATCCAACAAAAACAGGCATAAAACCCCCTGAAACGGGGCCACGATAAAGGGCGAGATCAGGGTTAACCCATCATCGCCTGTGACCCATCCGATGATGAAAGAACCAACCAATAAAACGATCGACCCGTTCAACAAGATTTCGCGCATCAAACCGTGATCCATATCGCCGCGCGTGGTGTCATAGCGCGCAATCAACCATAATGCGGATAAAATGGCCGGGGCCTCCATCACGGCGGCAACGGCAACCATGTACCCCTCAGATTCAAAGCCTGCCAAAGACACCACCGAGGATGAGGCCACAAAAGTCACGATTGAAATTGACCCATAATGCGCCGCCGTGGCCGCGGCATCGGTGATGCTTAGCCGGGTCATCACCCGCAACAGGGTAAAGGCAATAAACGGGATGACAAAAGACAACACTAACCCCGCCGTCAACGACAAAATCAATGTCAAATCCAACCCATGGCTGGATGCGCTGGCGCCGCCTTTGAACCCGATCGAAAATAACAGATACAGGGCAATGCCCTTGGCCACGGCCTCAGGTATAGACAAATCAGACCGCGCAAAGGCCGCCACCATGCCCAGCACAAAAAATAATATAATTGGCGAAAGCAGGTTATCTGCGGCCAAAGACACGATCCCATCCATAAAAGCGCCCCATGATATTACGGTCTTTATGGGTTACCCTGTATCACACGGCAGGTAAAGCCAAGCCCGGACAGAATAAAACAACGCAAAGACCGCGCATAGACATGGCCCGCCAAACTGGATTTTGCCGCGTAAATACGATAGGCAGGCGCAAAGATCATATGTAAAGGCCCCGCAATATGCCCCCCAAATTCGCCCCCCCAACCGATCACGCAACGCCCGTTCATCTGGTGGGGCCCGATGGTGCATCGGCGGCTTTGGCAGGCTTGCCCAACGCACAGGCCCAATGGGCGGCGGCCATGGGGTTTTCGGGGGCTTTGGGGCAAGTCTGCCTTGTGCCGGGTGATGATGGGGCCATATCCTGCGCCTTGATCGGCACCGGCACCGCCCAGACACGCGCGGCAAAGCGTTTTGCCACAGGCGCGGCGATTGCCAATTTGCCCAAGGGGATATACCGTCTGGCTGCGCCCTTATGCGGGGCAGAAGGGGACGAAACCGCCTTTGGGTATTTGTTAAGCCTATATCGTTTTGATACATATCGCCCCCAATCACAGCCCGAGGCCGCGTTGATCGCGCCGGATGGGGTGGATGCCGCGCGGTTGGAAACCATCGCCGCCGGGGAATGGTTGACCCGCGATTTGATCAACACCCCCGCCCAAGATATGGGCCCGCCCAATTTGGCCGATGCAGTCAAGACGCTGGCCGCCCCTTATGGCGCACAGGTGGATGTGATTGAAGGGGCTGATTTGATCAGCCACAATTTCCCCCTGATCCATGCCGTTGGCCGCGCCGCCGCCCGCGCACCGCGATTGATTGACCTGACATGGGGCAAGGCCGGGCCAAGCCTGACATTGGTGGGCAAGGGTGTGTGTTTCGACACCGGCGGGCTGAATCTAAAACCCGGGGCCTCAATGGCATTAATGAAAAAAGACATGGGCGGTGCGGCGGCGGTTCTTGGCCTGGCGCGCATGATTATGGGGTTGGGGTTGCAAATACGCCTGCGCGTGTTGATCCCTGCGGTTGAAAACGCGGTATCGGGGGATGCGATCCGGCCCGGTGATATTCTGACCGCGCGCAATGGATTAACGGTTGAGATCAACAATACCGATGCCGAAGGCCGGTTGGTTCTGGCAGATGCGTTGGCATTGGCCAATGAAAGCCCGGCGGATCTGACGATCTGCATGGCAACGCTCACCGGTGCTGCGCGGGTGGCCTTGGGCGGGGATTTAGCCCCGTTTTTCACCGATGATGATGGGTTGGCCGCCGCATTGGGCCAAACGGCCCAAACCGTGGCCGATCCGGTATGGCGCATGCCCTTTCATACCCCGTATGAAACCATGATCGACCCCGGCATTGCCGATCTGGATAACGCCCCCAAAGGCGGGCAGGCAGGGGCCATTACCGCCGCGCTGTTTTTGCGCCGGTTTGTGCCCGATTGTCCGCGTTTTGCGCATTTCGATATTTATGGCTGGCAGGGCATATCTGAACCCGGTCGCCCAAAAGGTGGCGTGGGCCAAGGCACGCGCGCCATTCTTGCGGCCCTGCCAAAGGTGTTGGATCTATGAATGACCCCCGACTGGTGCCCTCAAATGGTGATGTGGCGCATATATCTTTGCAAGGCCATGTCACGGCAAACCGTTTTGTGCCCGGCCAATGGCACCGCCTGGCCGCGCCCATTGCCGATTTGACCCACAAACCCGACCAAGGCCCGGCCACGCAATTGATATTTGGCGATCGGTTTTTGGTGTTAGACACACAATCGGGGCACAGCTTTGGCCAATCACAAAAGGATGGCTATGTCGGTTATGTCAGAACCGAAGCCTTGGGCAGCGATATACCGCCCACCCACCATATCACGGCCCTATCCAGCCATATCTACCCTGAACCGCATTTCAAATCACCCATGACCGGGCAATTGCCCTTTGGCGCACAAATCACGGCTGTTGAAACTATAGACGGGTTTTACCATTTGGCGGCCGGGGGGTTTATCCCCCATCAACACGCACGAGCTGTGGGCGATTGCGCCACAGACCCCACCGCCATGGCCGAACGCATGATCGGCACGCCCTATCTATGGGGCGGCAGCAGCATTTGGGGCATTGATTGTTCGGGCCTTGTGCAAGCTGCCTTTTTGGCCTGCGCCACCCCTTGCCCCCGCGATAGCGATCAACAACGCGCCGGGTTTGGCGATGACCTGCCGCCCGATGCGCCATTGATGCGCGGCGATTTGGTCTTTTGGAAGGGCCATGTGGGCCTGATGCGTGATAGCAACATGTTGTTGCATGCCAATGCGCATCACATGGCCGTGGCGTCAGAACCCCTGACCCAAGCCGAGGCACGCATTCTGGCCAATGAATTCGGCCCGATCATCGCGCGCAAACGGGTGCGTTAATCCACACTGCGGATCAATTTACGATCCAGCACACGCAGCACCGTTTTCAAATCATGGCCGCGTTTCAATATACGGCCATCCATGCCAATCACCGCATATTGCCCCTGTCTGTCGCGCAGTTTGGGGCGTTTTTCCACCCGGTAAATCGGATGTTCCGCCGTATGACGAAAAACCGAAAACACCGCAACATCGGTTAAATGCGACAAACCATAATCACGCCATTGCCCGGCGGCCACCATCCGCCCATAAAGCGACATGATAAGCGAAAGTTCCCCACGGTCAAAGGCAATAGGGTGCGGGATGGACGAAGCATTGGGATGTTGTGCGATATTCATAAAACCTATGGTGAAAGGGCTTGGCCGTGATGACAAGGGGGCCACGCCACAATTGCGCTAATTTATTGTGATTGATCGGTCAAAATGCGGATTTCTTGGGCGATGCGCACGGCCCAATCGCCAATGATGGGGATAAATTCAATCTGGCTGAGCGCCCAAATCATCAGCGATAACAAAACCGTCGCGCCCAGAACCGTGCCCAAACCCACCGCCAGACCGCTGGCAAAGCGAAACAATAACGCCCTGACCGGGGATTGATACACCCTGACCATGCGGTGCCGGCGCAACTGCGCCAATTCTTGATGCAATGCGCGGATTTCGTCTTTTAGTCTGCGATTGTCTTCGGCCATGATCGCCCCATGATGATGCATCAAAGATGTATATCTATGTCAAATAACCCGCCAGCGCCTGATAGGCCACCGCCGTGACCGAATTGGCCAGATTTAATGATCTGATATGTGGGCTGCGCATGGGCAGGCGAAAGATACGGTCGGGATTGGCATCCAGAATATCAGACGCAATGCCCTTGGTTTCACTGCCAAAAATTAAATAGGCATCGGGGGGATATGTGGGCGCATATACGGTTTCGGCGCCATCTTGTTCAAAGAAAAACATCGCCTGCGGCCTAGGTGCGCGGGCGGCGATGAAACTGGGCCAATCGTCATATTCGATCAGACGTACATGTTTCCAATAATCCAACCCCGCCCGGCGCACAGATTTTTCTGTGATGTCAAACCCATAAGGTTTGATCAAGATCAGTTCCAGATCCAACGCCACACAAGTCCGTCCAATTGTACCGGTATTGCCGGGGATTTCAGGACAAAACAGGACGATTTTCATCCTTTGATTTTCGGGGGGATTGCGCATATCATTCATGCCCGCGTTTCAAAGATTTTCGTCCCCCGCGTCAAGTGCCCAAAAAGGCCTGTTGTAAAATTTGCACTGCATTGATCCGCCATCCATCGGGTGTTTGGATCATTTGATAGGCGAGGGTAAAAATTTGGCCCGCGCTATCGGTGACCTCAACACGTTGTACGATCAACCCGCCAAAATTTTGCAAATCCACAAAATTCATGGCCTGATGCGACCATACCATAGGATAGCCCTGTTGCACCATTTGGGCAAAATCATTGGCCGTATCAAAGAAACCTTGAATGGCCGGGCTGGCATATCCAAAGGCACGTTCAGCATCGCGGGATGCAAAAGCATCAAACTGGCCGGTGATCACGTCCTGAATTTCTGGGCTTGGCGGCAAAACAGTTTGGGCCTGCGCCAATGTGGCAAAGGCCGATAATATAAGACCATAAACAAATCTACGCATCACACACCCCCATTTGATAATGGTAGGCCGGATTTGGCATATTTCAAACCAAACCCGTGCCATCAGGTGTTATTGATCTAGGAAACTGCGCAATTTGCGGCTGCGGCTGGGGTGTTTTAACTTGCGCAGCGCCTTGGCCTCAATCTGGCGGATACGTTCGCGGGTGACGCTGAATTGTTGCCCGACCTCTTCAAGTGTGTGGTCGGTGTTCATGCCAATGCCAAACCGCATACGCAAAACGCGTTCTTCGCGCGGGGTCAGGGATGCCAAAACGCGCGTTGTCGTTTCCTTCAGGTTTTCCTGAATCGCCGAATCCAGTGGCAAAACCGCGTTTTTATCTTCGATGAAATCGCCCAGCTGGCTGTCTTCTTCGTCACCAATAGGGGTTTCCAATGAAATCGGTTCCTTGGCGATTTTCATCACCTTGCGCACCTTTTCCAAGGGCATTTGCAGTTTTTCTGCCAATTCTTCGGGGGTTGGTTCGCGGCCAATTTCATGCAACATCTGGCGGCCCGTGCGCACCAGTTTATTGATCGTTTCGATCATATGCACCGGAATACGAATCGTGCGGGCCTGATCGGCGATCGACCGGGTGATCGCCTGACGGATCCACCATGTGGCATAGGTCGAGAATTTATACCCACGGCGATATTCGAATTTATCAACCGCCTTCATCTGACCGATA
>CAZPSB010000085.1:0-1605 GCA_964589025.1 uncultured Jannaschia sp.
GCTTTGATATCGTCACCGGCGGCACCGATACGCATGTGATGTTGGTTGATCTGCGCCCCAAAGGCGTCAAAGGCAATGCCACCGAAACCGCATTGGGGCGCGCCCATATCACCTGCAACAAAAACGGTATTCCGTTTGATACGGAAAAACCAACCATTACATCGGGCATTCGCCTTGGGTCACCTGCGGGCACAACCCGCGGCTTTGGTGATGGTGAATTCCGCCAGATCGGTGATTGGATCGCCCAAATCGTCGAAGGTTTGGCCGCCCATGGCGATGAAGGCAATGCCGCGATTGAGGCCAAAGTCGCCCAAGAGGTTCAGGCCCTTTGCGCGCAATTCCCGATTTATCCAAATTTGTAACATGATCAAAGGGCGCCATGCGATGGGCGCCCTTTGTCTTTGCTTGCCGTTTATGAGGCGTCTTTTAACGCCTCTTCCAACAATTTTTCATTGCGGGCCTCTTCGATGCGGCGAATGCGGTCGTCGCTTGCGCGTTGGTCAAAACGGTATTTTACAACATTGATCAGGCTTAGCGTCAGCAACATAATGCCCATCGCCCAATATCCCTTTGTTGCCAGGGGCACATCCGTTGACAGCCATAGCGATAAGCCAAGCAATATATATGACGCCGCAACGCCGGCAAAATTGAGTGTGATGATAAGACCGTTATCAGTGGTTTCTCTATGCATTCTGAATACCTTTCTTTGGCGGTTTGGCTTAAATTGCGGGGGTTGATTGCGCGCGCAGACGGCCCATCACATCGGCGGCCGTGATTTTTGAACTTTTGCCGAACCCGGCCTCGGCCAATTGATCGGCAACATGTGTGCCGTTTAGATCGGCGTCGATTTCTTGTAAGATTTGCGACCGTTCAAACGGGTCATCTTTGTTTAATACACGCGAAATAAGGTCCTCTGCCTCATCAAAGGCGGTGTCTTGTGCCATGCACACCCCAAGACGGTTTTGTAGATCGGCCTCTTTCTTGGCGGTGCGCGCGGCAAGTGCACCTTGTTTGAGATCTAACAATCGGCGCGTGGCAATTTCAACGGTGTGGCGCAATTGCGCAATGCGGGTTTCAAGGCGACCAAGCGTGCCTTGGCGCAAGGTTTGTTCATTTTCAAGCTGCGCAATGGCCTGTGCGGCCTGTTCGGCCAAATCTGTGCGATTGGCGGCCAAAGCCTGTGTTGCGCGCGATGTTAAATCATGAATGCGCGCGGTGATATCGCCTAGGTGTTTGGCCTCGGCCCGTTCGCGTTGAATAAAAGATGCCAACGAAAGTTTGGCCGCCTTAAGGCTTGCCTCGGCCTCTTTGATTTTTTGATCGATTAATTCAATTGCAAAGTGATCGCGCACCATGTTTTCGGCGCGGGCATTTGACCCTATGATTAATGTTTTAAGCGTTGCAAGCATGTTGCCTCCAGTTTTTTGAACAATGTTCATATTTTCGATATAAGGGAGGCCTGAACGGCGTTCAAGTCCTTTTTTGAACAATGTTCAATTTTTTATGTTTTGCAATAACATCGCGATCATACGATCCAACTGATCTGTTGGAACGGCCGAAATGCGGTTTTCCAACCCAAGCCAGATCACACCATGCACCGCCGAA
>CAZPSB010000085.1:1615-8948 GCA_964589025.1 uncultured Jannaschia sp.
GTTTATGATCATCAGGTGTCATATCAGGGAA
Organism: uncultured Jannaschia sp.; assembly: GCA_964589025.1. GTDB lineage: Bacteria > Pseudomonadota > Alphaproteobacteria > Rhodobacterales > Rhodobacteraceae > JANSYL01. The sequence goes on from CAZPSB010000085.1 coordinate 1,647, forward strand.
TAAATCCTGTACCGGGGCTTCGATAAAGGTAAAAAGTTGATCCATCGCCGATACATACCAATCTGGCAGGGGGTCGGTTGCACCCATTTCCAGTTCAAACAAAGCCCGCCACAATTTTAGATTTGCCTGCGCAAAGCCAAGATAGGCCCGCGATAAAATGATAAGGCGCGTTTTTGCAGGCCGGTCGGTATGTTCACGGATCGCGTGTTCAATGTCTTGGCGCAATGCCGCAAATGTTTTTGCGTTTATTGCAAGAATAAGGTTCGTTATGCTTTCAAAATGCGTGTAGATTGTACCAACCGAACATCCCGCTTGTTTGGCTAAATCCCTTGCGCGGATTGATTTCAACCCGTCATTTTCAATTTGCATCTGGGCCAAAAAAATTAGATTTTCGCGCAATTTCATCTGTTTTGTCGCAGATTTTGTCATATAAACCCCAAAATGAACCGTGTTCATGTTTGTGCCTAACATACATATCGCGTAAACGTAATGCCAAAATCTGCGCGATCTATGCGCAACATATCACCTATAATTGCATAGATAATCGTGCGATGAGTTGACTCAAAATTCGTTTGCCGTATGCAAAGTAACGATGATTTTGGATCGGACAAAACACAATGACACATACTGCGTCTTATCGACCGGAAATAACGCCAAATTATCGCCAACAGGCCGAACGTGAAATTCGCCTGTTTACCCGCGATTGGACTGCGCGCGATGACCGCATCGCATCCGCCAGTTATTTCGGCACATTTATTGTGTATTTCGCAACGCTTTACATTGGTCTGGCGCTTTGGGGGCAATGGTGGGCGGTGGCCGTTTTTGTTGTGCTCAATGCCTTTGCCGGGGTGCGTCTTTATGTGTTGCAACATGATTGCGGTCATGCATCGTTATTTTCGACCAAGGGCAAAAATGATGTGGCCGGGCATGTTTTATCGGTGTTTACCCTGACGCCCTATCGGGTGATGCAGGTCAATCATAATTCACATCACAGCCATCTGGGCAATCTGGATGAACGCGACACGACCGAAATTTTCACCATGACCAAACGCGAATGGGATCAGGCCGGGTTTGGGCGGCGTGTGTTTTACCGCATCTATCGCAACCCGTTTATCCTAATTCCGATTGGGGGGGTGTTTACCTATGTGATTGCCTATCGGTGGCCGAAAAACGCCGCCAAGATCGCGCCTTTGGCGGTTTTGGCCCATAATCTGGGCCTTTTGGCTTGGGTCGGGGTTTTGTGGCTGGTGGCCGGTTTGCCGGGCCTTATTTTTTATGCTGCCACAGTCACGGTTGCGGCCTGTTTGGGCGTGTTTTTGGTTTATCTTCAACATAATTTCGAAGACACATGGTGGGATCGAAAGCCAAAGCTGAACCCTGCGCGCGCGGCATTGCAAGGGTCATCTGCGCTTGATCTTGGATGGTGGTGGGATTTGGGCACCGGCAATATCGCCTATCATGATATCCACCATTTCAATGCCAATATCCCAAGCTATCGCTTGCGCAAATGCCATCGGGCGTTGCGTGAAAAATATCAGGTGCAAACAATTGGTTGGCGGCAGGCTATTCGATCATTCCGGCTTAAACTATGGGATGAAGATGAACAACGCCTTGTGCCATTTCCCAAGGCACAGACCCAATCAAGCGGGGCGTTGCGGGGGGCGTGATGCCGGCATGTAATTGGCGCAAATGGGGCGGGTATAGGCCTATGCGGGCTGTGATAATGGTGATTATTTTGGGTGTTTTGGCGGCCTGTGGGCCATCCATTCCCGATATTGAAGGGGAAATCACCGCCCAAAGCCGCGCGGCGCCTTACCCGAAATTGATCCCGCTTGCGCCGGATATGTTCGATGCCAATCTTTCTGCCGCGCCTGAAAATGATGATGTCTTGTCCCAAGCCGCCGATTTGCGCGCCCGCGCGCGTGCCTTGCAGAACCGATCATTTTAACCGGGCCGCATTGCGGGCGGCGGCTTAAGGCGTTATCACCGGGCGCAACTTTATGTGCCAGATAGGAATGCCGATATGACACGCACCCTCCGCCTTGGGATTGCAGGCCTTGGGACCGTTGGAACCGGGGTGATTAAAATCATCCAAAACCACGCCGATCTTTTGGCCGCCCGCACCGGGCAGCGCCTTGAAATCACCGCCGTCAGCGCGCGCAATCGCGGCCTTGATCGTGGGGTGGATTTGCAACACTACGCTTGGGAAGACGACGCCGCCACCTTGGCGCGGCGCGATGATGTTGATGTGTTTGTCGAACTGATCGGCGGCGCGGATGGTATTGCCAAACATGCGATCCAGGCCGCGATTGCATCGGGCAAGGATGTGGTCACTGCCAACAAGGCCCTGCTGGCCCTGCATGGTCAGGCCTTGGCCGAAATGGCCGAAGATGCGGGCAAAGTGGTGCGGTTTGAAGCCGCCATTGCCGGGGGCATTCCGGTGGTCAAATCCTTGACCGAAGGTTTGGCCGGCAACAAGATCACCCGCGTGATGGGGGTGATGAACGGCACCTGCAACTATATTCTAACGCGGATGGAACATGGCGGGCTGACCTATCAAGCCGCCTTTGATGAGGCCAATGACCTTGGCTATCTTGAGGCCGACCCCCAACTTGATGTGGGCGGCATTGATGCCGCGCATAAATTGGCGCTATTGGGGGCGATTGCCTTTGGTACGCAGGTTGATTTCAATGCGATTGATTTGGAAGGCATCGGTGATATCACCATCCAAGACATCCACCATGCCGCCGATATGGGCTATAAGATCAAACTGTTAGGCATGTCACAATTCACAGGGCGGGGGTTGGAACAACGCATGTCGCCTTGCCTTGTCCCCGCGACATCGCCCTTGGGCCAATTGCAGGGCGGCACCAATATGGTGGTACTAGAAGGCGATCACGTCGGCCAAATCGTTTTGCGCGGGGCCGGCGCAGGCGAAGGCCCCACCGCCAGCGCGGTGATGTCGGATATTTGCGATATTGCGCGCGGCATCCGGGTGCCGACCTTTGGCGTACCGGCTAGGATGTTAAAGGCCGCGCCGCGGGCCTCGGCGGCGTCCCCCAGCCGATATTATCTGCGCCTTGATTTGACCGACAAACCCGGTGCTTTGGCCAAAGTCGCCACGATTTTGGGCGAAGCCGGCATTTCAATTGATCGCATGCGCCAGTATGATCATGCAGATGCCAAAGCCCCGGTTTTAATCGTGACCCATAAAACCGCGCGGCCATCATTGGATGCGGCGCTGGCCGATTTGCCTGCGACGGGCGTGGTTGTAGGCCACCCCATTGCCCTGCGGATTGAGGATATGTGAAAGTCTAAACCGGGGGTTTTGCTTGCCATGCGGGCATCGCACAGATACCGTTGATATATCATTTTCTGATTGGAATTCACCATGACCACCCCCGCTGGTTTCAATGACCGTATGCTATCGCTTGGCCTTGCCCGTGTATCCGAGGCGGCGGCGCTTGAATCCGCCAAATGGATTGGGCGTGGCGATGAAAAAGCCGCCGATCAGGCCGCCGTGAATGCCATGCGCGACCAGTTGAATAAACTTGATATTGCCGGCGTTGTTGTCATCGGCGAGGGCGAACGCGATGAGGCGCCGATGCTTTATATCGGTGAACAGGTCGGGTCGGGCGCGGGGCCTGCCGTTGATATCGCGCTTGATCCGCTTGAGGGCACGACATTAACCGCCAAGGATATGCCCAATGCCCTAACCGTTATCGCAATGGGGCCGCGCGGGTCGATGTTACATGCGCCCGATGTGTATATGGAAAAGCTGGCTATTGGGCCGGGCTATCCACAAGGTGTTGTATCGCTTGATATGTCCCCATCACAGCGGGTGCAGGCCTTGGCCGAGGCCCGTGGATGTGGGGCGCAAGATATCACCGTATGCGTTTTGGAACGCCCCCGCCATGATGATATGATCGCCGATTTACGCCGCACCGGATGCGCCATTCGGTTGATCACAGATGGCGATGTGGCCGGTGTCATCCACACCGCCGAGGCCGATAAAACGGGCATTGATATGTATATGGGGTCTGGTGGCGCCCCCGAAGGCGTGTTGGCGGCTGCGGCGCTAAAATGCATGGGGGGCCAAATGTTTGGGCGGTTGTTATTTCGCAATGATGACGAAAAAACCCGCGCCGCCAAGGCCGGGATTACCGATTTTAACCGGGTATATACGCGCGATGATATGGTGACACAGGATGTGATTTTTGCCGCAACGGGTGTGACCGATGGCTCGATCCTGCCGGGGATCAAACGCGATTTGGGGTATATGACGGCGCAAACCTTGTTGATGCGGTCCAAAACCGGGTCAGTGCGGCATATGGTGTATCGCAACCCTGTTGGGGTGCCATAGGGGTGTGATTGTGATCCATGCATGACACAGACATGACAGATGCCGCCACGCCTGCGCTTTTGGGGGTTGAATCATCGTTGACGCATCGGTATTGGCGCGGCCCTGATCCGCAGGTCGATCGTCTGGCGCAGGCGATCATACAACAGGCCAATATATCCGCCATTTTGGCCAAGGTGTTGGCCCGCCAAAGCATTGCCCCAGATCAGGCGCAGATTTATCTGGCGCCGACATTGCGTGATTTATTGCCTGATCCGCATCGCCTGAAAGATATGCAGGCCGCCCGCGCGCGCATCATCGCCGCGCTGCACGCGCATCACAAAATTGCAATTTTTGCCGATTACGATGTTGATGGGGCTTGTTCTGCGGCTTTGTTGGTTGATTGGTTGCGCCAGATGGGGGCCGACCCTACGCTTTATATTCCCGATCGGATTGACGAAGGATATGGCCCTAATGATACGGCCATGGCGATGTTGGCGCGCGCGCATGATCTAATTATCTGCGTGGATTTCGGCACGCTAAGCCATGGGCCAATTGCCGCCGCCAAAGGCGCAGATGTGATTGTTTTAGATCACCATTTGGCCCAGGCAGATCTGCCTGATTGTGTGGCTGTGGTGAACCCTAACCGCCAAGACGAACCCGGTGATCTAGGCCATTTATGCGCGGCGGGTGTGGTGTTTTTGGTGCTGGTTGATGTCAACCGTCAGTTGAAAACACAAGGGATCAAAACGCCGGATCTGATGGCGATGTTAGATCTGGTGGCCTTGGCCACGGTTGCCGATGTTGCCCCTTTGATCGGGGTGAACCGGGCCTTGGTACAACAGGGGCTAAAGATCATGGCGCGGCGCGCGCGCCCCGGTCTTGTAGCGCTATGCGATCGTGCCAAATTGACCCGTCCGCCCGATAGTTATCACTTGGGTTTTGTTCTTGGCCCGCGTATCAATGCGGGCGGTCGGATTGGTCAGGCCGATCTGGGTGCGCGATTGTTAATCGCCCCCACCCTGCCCGAGGCGCAGATCATCGCACAGCGGCTTGAAACCCTCAACGAAGATCGCCGCATGATTGAGGCCGAAACCCGCGCTGCGGCTTTGGCGCAGGTGCAAACCCGTGGCGATGATGGGCCGCTTGTTTGGGCCGCTGATCAGGGCTGGCATCCCGGTGTGGTGGGCATTGTGGCCAGCCGGTTGAAAGATACCACCCAACGCCCGGCCATTGTCATCGGGTTTGATGGGGAACAAGGCAAGGGATCGGGCCGGTCTGTGCAAGGTGTTGATCTTGGCGCCGCCATTCAACGCCTTGCCGCCGAAGGCTTGATTGAACGCGGCGGCGGGCATAAAATGGCAGCTGGCCTGTCATTGACCCGTGCTCAGTTAGAACCGGCAATGGATCGTTTGGCCGATCTGATTGCGCGCCAATCGGAACCAATGCCTGCCACCGCCCGCAGCCTGCGGATTGACGGCATGTTGATGCCCTCGGCCTTGCAGCCAGATTTGGTCAAAACACTGGAATCCGCCGGGCCTTATGGCGCATCGGCGCCTGTGCCGCGTTTTGTCATCCCCAATTTGCGTGTGAAATATGCCCGGCCTGTGGGCAATGGGCATTTGAAATTGACATTGGGTGATGAAAGCGCATCGATTGATACGATTTGTTTTAATGCGGTTGAAAACGGGTTGGATCATGCCCTGCAAACCGGGATTGGCCGGGCCATTCATGCGGTAGGTCAGGTTGAAATCAACCACTGGAATGGTCAACAAAAGGTACAATTGCGCCTTGATGATGCGGCCTGGGCGGATCAAACGGCCTAAAATTTACGCCTGCGCAACAGGTCAAAGACACGCCCATCGGTTACAATCAACCCAATTGCAATCATGCCAAAGCCATAGATAGCCTGTATATCTAGGGTTTCGTCTAACACGGTTGCGGTCAGTGTGATGGTGACAGGTGGGATCAGCAAGGTCACCAACAAAGCATTGGCCGAACCTGCGCGGGCCAGAACTTCAAAAAACAGAATATAGGCCAATGCGGTTGACAAAACCGCCAGCCCCAAAAGGCTGCCCCATGCGGCAAGGGGGAGATCAAAACGGGGCAGGCCATCGGCGTAAATGGCAACCGGGCCCATCAATATCGAACTGCACACCAACATGCCAAAGGCATTTGCAATCGGCGCGTGATCTGACAAAAACTTGCGCGCCCACACCCCGGCAAAAGCATAAGATAGACCTGCGCCCAAAATGGCCAATTGTCCCAGATGGGTGGGGTTGAAACCAACCAATAGATCAAGGCCCATGATCACCGCCACCCCCAACAGGCCCAACAGCCCGCCCATGATTTTGCGCCCCGTCAGCCGTTCATCGGCCAGCAACAGACCGGCCACAACCGCCCCTGTCACCGCCGTTGTTGCATTTAGAATGGATGCCAAGCCGCCGCCAATATGGGTCTGTCCCCAAAAGATTAACGAAAACGGCACGGCATTATTCAACGCCCCCATCACGGCATAACAGCCCCAAGCCTTGGCCGATTTCGGCACCGGGATTTGGTACATGCGGATCATCACATATAACACAGGCACCGCAAACGCGACCCGGTACAAGGTGATGGTCAAAGGCGGCACATAGCGCAAGGCGATTTCGGCAAAGAAAAACGAACACCCCCACACAATCGCTAAGGCGCCTAAAAGGCCACCAGATACAAGATCAAGCCGGGCAGAAGGAATAGATACCATGCCTAAGATATTTCACAAAAAGCGCGGCTTGGCGACCCGGTCTTTGCGCTTTTGCCCAAACCACCCGATGTGATACCGCGCAATCACGCCCAAAAGTAATTTCAAATAAATCACAAAATCCCCTTGAACAGGCGCGGATGTTTTTCTAAAAGCCATTTCACGGCACGTGGCCCGTTCGTCTATCGGTTAGGACGCCAGGTTTTCAACCTGGAAAGAGGGG
>CAZPSB010000086.1:0-8358 GCA_964589025.1 uncultured Jannaschia sp.
AACGAGGCGGGCAGGCCCAACTCATGGCCCAATGCGCGCACCTCATCCTTGAAAAGCTCGCGCAGCGGCTCGACGAGTTGCATGTTCATGCGCTCGGGCAGGCCGCCCACATTGTGGTGCGACTTGATGGTGACCGATGGCCCGCCGGAAAAGCTGACGGATTCGATCACATCGGGGTATAGGGTGCCTTGGGCCAAAAACGCGGCCCCTTCGATTTGATTTGCCTTTTCCTGAAACACATCAATAAACAGCCTGCCGATGGTTTTGCGTTTTTCTTCGGGGTCGGTTTGGCCTTCTAGGGCGGTGATAAAGCGGTCGCTTTCATCGGCATGGATCAAAGGAATGTTGTAATGATCGCGGAACATGCCCACGACATCGGCGGCCTCGTTCAGGCGCAAAAGGCCGTGATCCACGAAAACGCAGGTCAATTGATCACCGATGGCCTGATGAATCAGAACGGCGGCAACCGCACTATCGACGCCGCCAGATAGGCCGCAAATCACCTTGGCATCGCCAATTTGGGCACGGATTTTGGCGATGGCCTCATCCTTATAGGCGGCCATGGTCCAATCGCCTGCAAAACCTGCAAGGCGAATGAAGTTTTCAAACAAGGCCTTACCTTTTGGGGTATGGTGGACTTCGGGATGGAATTGCACAGCGTAAAATTGGCGCGCAAGATCTGCGATCACCGCAAAGGGCGCGTTGGGCGATGTGCCAAACACCTTGAACCCCGGTGCGATTTGGCTGACGTGATCACCATGTGACATCCAAACCTGTTCGGCGCCTGTATCAAACCATCCGTTCAAAATGCCCAACGCGGCATCTGCCGGGGTTACAAAGGCGCGGCCAAATTCGGCCGTGCCATTGCCGCGATCAACCTGACCGCCCAACATTTGCATCATGACCTGTTGTCCGTAACAAATGCCCAGAATCGGCACACCCAGATCAAACACCGCCTTGGGCGGGCGGGGCGAATGTTCATCCAGAACACTGGCCGGTCCGCCCGAAAAGATCACTGCCTTTGGCGCGAAATCGTGTAAAAAACCTTGGGTGACCGTGTTATATGGGTGTATTTCACAATACACATTCAATTCGCGCAGGCGGCGCGCGATCAATTGGGTAACTTGGCTGCCGAAATCTATGATCAGCAAACGTTCATGCGGGCGGGCGGGGGTAAATTCTGACATGTGACTGCCAATAGGCAAGCGCGCGCCATCGTGCAAGCCCTGCATATGTCGCTTTTTCTGCAAAGGTGCCGCAATCGGGCAGGGGGGCAACACAAAGGCGCGCTATTTCATGTGAACCACAAGTTCAGAGGAAACGCCCCATGTCAGACATATCCACATCAGGCACAGGCGCAAAGCGTCGCACACGCGGCGGGGGCGGTGCGGCCCGGCGCGCGGCGCGGTCTGCGGTATCGTTTGAAACTGCGAAATTCATCGAACGCCGCATTCCCAATTTTGAGATTTTGAATGACGAAGCCATTGAAATTATAGAATATAACGCCGAAACCATATTAGAAGAAATCGGTGTTAATTTTGTCGATACCACCGCCGCCCTTGATCGGTGGCGTCATGCGGGCGCTGATGTGCGGGGGGAACGTGTGCATATCCCGCGTGGTTTGGCGCGCGAATTATGCGCCACAGCCCCGTCAAAATTCACTCAAATCGCCCGCAATCGGGATCGTAATGTTGAAATCGGGGGTAAATCCCTTGTCTGTGCGCCGGTTTATGGCCCGCCTTTTGTGCGCGATCAGGCCGGGGGCCGTCGCTATGCCACGATGGCGGATTTTGAAAAATTCGTCAAATTGGGATATATGTCGAAATGGTTGCATCATTCTGGCGGCACAGTATGTGAACCCACTGATATTGCAGTGAATAAACGGCATTTGGATATGTTATATGCGCATATGCGCCTGTCGGATAAACCGTTTATGGGGTCGGTTACCGAACCTACGCGGGCGGCTGATTCCATTGAAATGGCCAAGGTTTTGTTCGGGGCCGATGTGGTTGATCAGAACTGCGTGATGACCTCGTTGATCAATATCAATTCACCTTTGACATTTGATGGCGTGATGATGGGGGCGTTGGAAAACTATGCCGCCGCAGGGCAGGCCGCGATCATTTCGCCCTTTATCGTTGGCGGTGCGATGGCACCTGTGTCAATCGCGGGCACCCTGACCCAAGTCTTGGCCGAGGTCATGGCCGGTGTCGCCTATAGTCAGTTAATCCGCCCCGGTGCCCCGGTGATTTTCGGCACATTCGTGACCTCGATTGATATGAATTCGGGCGCCCCCACCTTTGGCACGCCCGAGGCCGCGCAAATCACCTATGGCGCGGGGCAATTGGCCCGGCGTTTGGGGTTGCCCTATCGGTCGGGCGGGGGGTTCACCGGATCCAAGGTGCCCGATGCGCAGGCCGCCTATGAATCGGCCAATTCATTGAATGCCGCCTTATTGTCGGGTGTGAATTTCATGCTGCATTCATGCGGCTGGTTGGAAGGCGGGCTTGTCGCCAGCCCTGAAAAATTCGTGATGGATGCCGATCAATTGGGCATTTTGCATAAATTTGCCGAAGGGGTGGCCATGGATGAAAATGGCCAAGCGATGGATGCCCTGCGTGAGGTTGGGCCGGGCGGGCACTTCTTGGGGTGTGCGCATACACAGGCCAATTACGAAACTGCGTTCTGGCGTACCGGGGTTTTGGATTACAAACCGTTTGAAACCTGGGCCGAGGAAGGATCACGCACCACGATGGAACTGGCCAGCGCCAAGGTTGAAAAGATGCTAGGCGATTATCAGGCCCCGGCATTGGACCCTGCGATTGACGAAGAATTGCGCGCCTATATTGCGCGTCGCAAATCATCTATGCCGGATGAAAATATATAGACTGCGTTGATGCGGTATTACCAATACGCCCCCGCGATTCCGGTCGCGGGGGTTTTTATGTGGGTTTGTTATTCTAGCCAAAGCGTATAGATTGTGATTTTCTGCCCCAAGGCAATAAATGCGGGCGATGAAACGAGGCGCAAGATGGATCACACAGATATGGCCCGCCGCGTTTTGGCGGGCGAAAGGCGGGCCTTGGCGCGGGCGGTGACCTTGGTCGAAAGTGCGCGTGACGATCACCGTGAACAGGCAATTGCAGTGTTGGAAAATTTGCGCATCCATAACCGTCAGGCATTGCGCATCGGGTTATCTGGAACGCCGGGGGTTGGCAAATCGACTTTTATCGAAAATTTTGGCATGATGTTGGTGCGACACGGCCTAAAGATTGCGGTCTTGACGATTGACCCATCCTCGGCCCGGTCGGGCGGGTCGATCTTGGGTGACAAGACGCGGATGACGCGGCTAAGCCGTGAACAAAACGCCTTTATTCGGCCATCGCCGTCATTGTCGCATTTGGGGGGCGTTTCGCCGCACACGCAGCAGGTTGTGGCGTTATGCGAAGGTGCGGGCTTTGATGTTGTGTTGATTGAAACGGTGGGCGTAGGGCAATCGGAAACCGTAGTCGCGCAAATGGCGGATGTGTTTGTGTTGTTATTGGCCCCTGCGGGGGGTGATGAATTGCAGGGCGTCAAACGCGGCATTATGGAAATGGCCGATTTGATTTTGGTCAATAAGGCCGATGGCGATTTACGGCCTATCGCATTGCGCACGATGGCCGATTACGCCAGCGCGCTGCGCATGTTGCGCAAACGGGCGCAAGATCCGGATGGTTTTCCAAAGGCGATGCCAGTTTCGGCACTAGACCAAAAGGGCCTGCCGCAGGTCTGGGATGAAATACAGGTCTTGGCCACATGGCGCAAGGCACAGGGATGGTGGGATAGCGCCCGTGCAGATCAGGCCGTATATTGGTTTGAACAAGATTTGCGCAATCGCGTGTTGGCCGAATTGCAAAAGCCACAGGCCATACAAAAGATTGCCCAAGCCAGCGATGCCTTGCGTCAAGGGCATATTGGCCCATCTGCTGCGGCTACACAGGTTTATGCGCATCTTGGCCGCGATTGCGATTGCTGACGGATAGAATGAAAGCCGGCGATTTTGATCTGGGCGTAGGGCGTCATATGGGGCTTGCATTTACAAGAAGGGGGTGGTTCAACCGCATGGCGGCGCGACACACCGAAAGAGGATGACATGCGAACCGGGCTATATCCTGGCACATTTGACCCGATTACCTTGGGCCATATGGATGTGATCAAACGGGCATGCACATTGGTGGATCGCCTGTTTATCGGTGTGGCAATCAACCGCGACAAGGGGCCATTATTCACGCTAGAAGAACGCGTGGCCATGGTTGAACATGAATGCGATATCACCACCGTATTCCTGATGGCCGAGGCCGACCGCCAACCGATTGCCTCAAAATTGGTCAAGGAAATCGCGCGCCTGCAAGGTGATATCGCGCCCTTTGTGACGCCTGCCGTGCGTGACGCCCTATATGAAAAATACCCGCGCCAACCGCGTGGATGATCTAACAGAAAAGGATGCCGAAATGGCGGAAATCAAAGATCCTGAAAACACGATTCTTATTGAATTAAAAGATGGTACAGTCACGATTGAACTTTTGCCCGATATCGCCCCCAAACATGCCGAACGGATGAAAGAACTGGCGCGTGACGGCGCCTATGATGGGGTTGTGTTTCACCGCGTGATTGATGGGTTCATGGCCCAAACCGGGGATGTGAAAAACGGCAATAAAAACAAAGATTACAATGCCGGGCGTTGTGGGACAGGCGGATCTGATAAACCTGATCTTCCGGCGGAATTTTCCAAATTACCGCATGATCGTGGCACATTGGGTGCGGCGCGGTCACAAAATCCGAATTCGGCCAATAGCCAATTCTTTATCAATTTCAAAGACAATCACTTTCTCAATGGACAATATACTGTTTATGGCCGTGTAATTGATGGGATGAAACATGTCGATGCCATCGCGCGCGGTGAACCGCCTGCATCCCCCGATATGATGATTTCAGTCAAGGTTGCCGCCGATGCGTAAACTTGCCCTTATTCTTTTTATGTTTGCCACACCTGCATTTGCCACCGGCATCGAAATTGATATCGAAGGCGAAGCCGAAGGCACCATCGTTATTGATTTATTCGAAACTGTTGCCCCCAATCATGTGAACCGGATTATATCGCTTGCGGCGTCTGGTGAATATGATGATGTGGTGTTTCACCGGGTGATTGATGGGTTTATGGCCCAAACCGGGGATGTTGAATTTGGTCGCATGGGGCAGGATATGCGCTATGCCGGGCGGGGTGGGTCGGCTTTGCCTGATTTGCCTGCGGAATTTTCGGATATGTCATTTGATCGTGGGACCGTTGGCATGGCGCGGTCGCAAAACCCGAATTCGGCCAATAGTCAGTTTTTCATCATGTTCAACCCGGCACCGCATCTTAATGGTCAATATACGGTTATAGGCCGGGTTGTGCGCGGCATGGATATTGTTGACGATATCCGCCGGGGTCGGGGGCAGAACGGCGCGGTGATTGGCCAACCTGATCGCATGGTTGCCATTCGTATTTTACAAAACGATCCGCGATAATGGTTGATTGGCGTGAACAAGGCGGGTTAACCCTGCCTTGTTTGGCATGATCTGGCATAATGTCGCAATCATGTATGGCCATGGTTTATGGCCCCTTGACCTTGGGCGCATCAAGGCGTAGCCGCGTGGCATGGCACGCGCACCTCTTTTACAATTAACAGACATATCGCTGAATTATGGCGGCGATCCTATTTTTGATGATCTTTCGCTGGTGGTTCAACAAGGCGACCGGCTGGCGCTTGTGGGGCGCAATGGATCGGGCAAATCGACCTTGATGAAGGTCATGGCAGGCCTGATTGAACCTGATACAGGCAATTGCATCACGCCCGATGGCGTCACCGTTGGCTATATGGAACAAGATCCTGATTTTTCGGGTTTTGCAACGCTTGGTGATTTTGCCATTGCAACGCTTGGCCCGGCCAATGCCTGGCGGATTGAGGCCGCCGCCGAAGGTTTGAAATTGGATCTTGACCGCGATACAAATCTGGCCTCGGGCGGGGAAAGGCGGCGCGTGGCCTTGGCGCGCCTATTGGCGGATGCGCCCGATTTGATGTTATTGGATGAACCCACCAACCATTTGGATATTGAGGCGATTTCATGGCTTGAGGCCGAATTAACATCGACCAAGGCCGCCTTTGTTTTGATATCGCATGACCGCGCCTTTCTAAAGGCGTTGTCGCGGGCGACATTCTGGATTGATCGCGGTGTGGTGCGCCGCCAAGACAAAGGCTTTGCCGATTTTGAACCTTGGCGTGATAAAATCTGGGCCGAAGAAGACGTCAGCCGTCATAAGCTAAACCAAAAAATCAAGGCCGAGGCTAAATGGGCCGTCGAAGGCATTTCCGCCCGGCGCAAGCGCAATCAGGGCCGAATGCGTGCATTGCAGGAATTGCGCGTCGAACGCGCATCCATGATCCGGCGCAAGGGCGCGGCGGCCATGGCGCTTGAGGCGGGCAATATATCGGGGCGCCGCGTGATTGATGCGCATAAAATCAGCAAAATCTATGATGGGAAAACCATCATTGCGCCGTTTGATTTGCGTGTGTTGCGGGGTGATCGTGTGGGGTTTGTTGGCCCCAATGGCGCAGGTAAAACCACATTGTTGAAAATGCTGACGGGCGATATCAAACCCGATACCGGCACGATCAAACATGGTACAGGCCTTGAAATTGCAGTATTTGATCAAATGCGGGCGGTGTTTGACCCCGAGGCCAGCGTTTGGGACAGCCTGACCGGCGATCCCGAAATCGGCGTCAGCGGCCAGGCCGATCAGGTTATGGTGCGCGGCACCCCGCGCCATGTGATCGGATATTTACAGGATTTCCTGTTTGATGCCGCGCAGGCGCGTTCTCCCATCAAATCATTATCCGGGGGCGAACGGGCGCGTCTTTTGTTGGCGCGGATTATGGCGCGCGAATCCAATCTGTTGGTGTTGGATGAACCGACCAATGATTTGGATGTTGAAACGCTTGACCTGCTGCAAGATTTATTGGGCGATTACCCCGGCACGGTTTTGTTGGTGTCGCATGATCGTGATTTTCTGGATCGCGTGGCCAGTGTTACGATTGCACTAGAAGGCGGGGGCCGCGCTGTGGCCTATGCGGGCGGGTGGTCTGATATGGTGGCGCAAAGGGGCGCTATATCGGCGCCGAAAAAACCGCAGCCCACCAAAGCCCCCCAAAAATCCGCGCCCAAGGCCGGGCCACAACCGCAACCGCGCGAAGGCCTAAGTTTCACCGAAAAGCACCGCCTAGAGGAACTGCCCGCCGTGATTGACCGGCTAGAGGCCGAGATTGCAAAACTAGAGCAGTTATTGTCAGATCCGGCGCTATTTACGGAACGCCCGGTGAAATTCCAAAAGGCGACCGAGGCCCTGGTAGAACGTCAAACCGCCCTGTCCACCGCCGAAGAAGAATGGCTTATGTTGGAAGAAAAAGCCGCCCAAGCCTAAGAACACATGCCCGCGCGCGGCGTGCCTGCCCAAGGCACAAACACCGATGCCGCATCGGCGCGGCTTTGTAATGGTTCCACCGGCATGACCTGACCGATCAAACGTTCCAAACGTGCCGTCCGTTCGCCTTGGGGGTCAAGGGCGCGACAGCAGACATATTCTTCGACCAAAGATGCCTGAACCTCATACCCGTAATCCAAAAAATCGCGCGTGTCTTCGGTATCAAATAAATAAGGATCACGCAGCGTGATTTGTTCGCGCGCCGCGCGCAGTGGATGATAGCCCGTGATATCACGGTTTTGCCATTGCCAGATATGGGTCATTTCATGGGCGAAAAACATCACATGAAACAAATGCTGCCGCCCGTCGGGCAATTGCGCAAAATTATCAACCCCATAATCGGGGCGCACATGCAAGGTGTTGAATAAGACAACACCGGCGGTTCGCCCCTCTAGCATCGGGGTTTGGGGCGGGGGCACGATGCGTTCGCGGCATGTGGTTTGTGGGCGCGCGGGAAATTGTCGGGTGGTGATGCCAATCAAAGGGTTTTGCACAATGCGCACTGGATCGGGGTTGAAATCATCGCCTTGAATGGCGGCCATATAGGCGCGTTCATCCTCGGTCAGGGGGCGGCCACAGGCGGCAAGGCCGCATAACAAAATCAATAAAAAGAAACGCATATCACATTGTGATCTGTTGGCGGCATCTTTGCAATGCATTTTTGCCGCCCCCCATTGCCCAAACCCGCCTGCGTGTTTTATAGAGTGTGCAAATATCCAAAGACTATTTCTTAGGGGAACCACCCATGGCCGGACATTCAAAATGGGCAAATATTCAACACCGCAAAGGCCGCCAAG
>CAZPSB010000086.1:8368-8945 GCA_964589025.1 uncultured Jannaschia sp.
ACTGTTGCTGCGAAAATGGGCGACCCTGACCCTGATAAAAACCCGCGTTTGCGCCTTGCGGTGAAAGAGGCGAAATCTAATTCGGTGCCCAAAGATGTGATTGACCGCGCGATCAAGAAATCCCAAGGCGGCGATGCCGAAACCTATGATGAAATCCGCTACGAAGGCTATGGGCCCAATGGCGTTGCCATTATCGTTGAGGCGATGACAGATAACCGCAATCGCACCGCATCGGTTGTGCGGTCAACCTTTTCAAAACATGGGGGCAATCTGGGCGAAACGGGTTCGGTGGCTTTTATGTTTGATCGTAAAGGGCAGGTGACATACCCCGCATCCGTGGGCGATGCCGATACTGTGATGATGGCCGCGATTGAGGCCGGCGCCGAAGATGTCGAAAGCAGCGAAGACGGCCATGTGATCTGGAGCGCAGACACAGATCTTAATGATGTGTCAAACGCGTTAGAGGGCGAATTGGGCGAAAGCGAAACCGCCAAATTGGTTTGGCGGCCCTCGACGACAACAGAATTGAATTTGGAAGATGCTGAAAAATTGATGAAACTGATCGACGCATTGGAAG
>CAZPSB010000087.1:0-5169 GCA_964589025.1 uncultured Jannaschia sp.
CCTTCAAGACATAAACTCATTACAGATCCCCCCCCTTCAGGCCGCACTGGAATTCAGTTGCGCATTGCGCGCCTGCATCCAGGCATCCAACACTTCAATCTGATCTGCATCAAGGCGCAGCCCAAGCTTGTTTCTACGCCACACCACATCTTCGGCGCGGGTGGCGAATTCTTTATCCATCAACCAGATAATTTCGCGTTCGGTCAAACTTGCCCCAAAATCCACGCCCATATCATCCGCCGTGGCGGCATCGCCCAGAATATCGCGCGCCTCGGTACCATAGGCGCGCACAAGACGCGCAGCCCAAGCATCGGTCAAAAACGCATAATCGGCCTTTAATCCGCCAATCAGATCGGCCACCCCATCCACGGGGAAATCACCGCCTGGCAAGGGCACGCCCGCCGTCCATGGCCCCGGCGTTCCGGGAAAAAAGGGTTGTATTTTTTCAAGCGCACTTTCGGCCAAACGCCGATAGGTTGTGATTTTGCCGCCAAACACATTCAACAAAGGCGCGCCCCATTCGCAATCCACCTTTAGGGTGTAATCGCGTGTGGCCGCCGTGGCCGATTGCGCCCCATCATCATAAAGCGGCCGCACGCCCGAATATGTCCAGACGATATCATCGGTGGATATGTCCTGTTTGAAATACTGATTGGCGAAATCCACCAAATACTGGCTTTCTTCATCGGTGCAGACCGGTTTTTGCGACGGGTCGCTATGTTCTTTGTCGGTGGTGCCAATCAGGGTGAAATCGTGATCATATAATTTACGCGTCACGATATGGCTGCCACGCACAAGGCGCACGGTGTCGGTGCTATTGCTGCCCACCTTATTGCGGATGATATCGCCCACCCAAGGCCCCCCGGCATTGACCACCATCTTGGCCAAAACATCGCGCGATGTGCCATCGGGGCCTTGGATTGTTACCCGCCAATGCCCATTTTCGCGGCGGGCCTGCGTGACCTTGGTGCGCACCAATATCTTGGCGCCACGCGCCTGCGCATCACGGGCATTCAACACCACCAGACGCGAATCTTCGACCCAGCAATCGGAATATTCATAGGCCTTGGCGAATTTATCATCCAATGGCGCACCTTCGGGCGCGATGCGCAAATCCACCGCCGATGTGCCGGGCAAAATTTTGCGCCCGCCCAAATTGTCATATAAAAACAGGCCAAGCCGGATCAACCAAGCCGGGCGGCGGCCTTTCATCCAAGGCATAACAAACCCCAATAGGCGCGAGGTCGGCGTGCCGCCTTCAAATCGCATATCCTTGTGATAGGGCAACACAAACCGCATGGGCCAACTGATATGCGGCATGGCCCGCAAAAGCGTTTCGCGTTCGATCAACGCCTCACGCACAAGACGAAATTCAAAATATTCAAGATACCGCAACCCGCCGTGAAACAATTTGGTCGATCCCGAAGACGTGGCCGATGCCAAATCATTCAATTCGGCCAAAACAACGCTAAGACCACGCCCTGCCGCATCGCGCGCAATGCCGCATCCATTGATGCCGCCGCCAATGACAAACACGTCATAAATATCTTGATCGTCGGAATTGCCCACGCTTCCCCCCATTTGTGTGCAACAAGTAAAAGCAGCCTAGTGCAATGCGATAAAATATCAAACCTTATTTTTCGTTTTTATTCGGATATTTTATATTGTTCTATTTCAAAAGCCTATACCCTTTTGCCCAATGATTTTATAGCGCAACACCCAAAACAAATACGAATCGTAGCAAGAAATACCAAAATTCCGAAAGGTTTCGATCATATTCGAACATTTTGCGAAAACGCCTGTTTTCTTATATGTTGGCATATGCGTGATATCGGTATAATATCAGGTCATAAACAGGATGGGAGGGCCGACCCGTGTCCACGACATTTCGTCATTCTGAAATTCTTGACATTGCGCGGCGTGACGGGCGGGTCACGGTCGAAGGGCTGGCTGATTATTTTCGGGTGACATCGCAAACCATCCGCCGTGATCTAACCGATTTGGCCGAATTGGGCAAACTTGAACGGGTGCATGGCGGGGCGGTTTTACCGTCCAGCGTAACCAATATCGGGTACCAAGAACGCCGCACCCTGTTTGCACAGGCCAAACAAGACATTGCGCGCGCCTGCAGTATGGACATCCCCGAAGATTCGTCGATCTTTTTGAATATCGGCACCAGCACCGAGGCCGTGGCCCATGAATTGTTGCGCCACCGCAATCTGTTGGTGGTGACCAATAACATGAATGTTGCCAATATCTTGGTTCACAATCGCGATTGCGAAATCATTGTTACCGGCGGGCAATTACGGCGATCTGATGGCGGTTTGGTGGGCAAACTTAGCCGCGAGGTCATCACGCAATTCAAATTCGATCTGGCCGTTATCGGCTGTTCTGCATTGGATGAAGATGGCGATATGCTGGATTTCGACATTCAGGAAATCGCCGCCAGTCAGGCCATTATGGCACAATCGCGCAAGGTGTTTGTGGTTGCGGACCAATCGAAAATCAAACGAACCGCCCCTGCGCGGATTGGGTCATTGGCCAATGTGGATGCGCTTTATACCGATAAAGCTTTGCCCGAAACTTTGGCCGCACGATGCCGCGATTGGGGCGTGCGGGTTGTGGTTGCCAAACAAAGCCCCCTCACCGTCTTTCCGGTTTGACCGCTTGGCCCGGTTACATGCCTATTGCATGCGCCCAAACCCGCCCGCAAACTTGGCCAGCATAAAACACTATAAATTTTCCATTTCAGGTTAAAAGGCCGGTTCATTCTTTTGTTTGAGTGTGCTTTAACACCTGCAAGATAAGAAAATGAGGGGGCCACCCATGAATATCCATGAATACCAAGCCAAAGCTTTGTTGCGCCAGGCCGGTGCGCCAGTCAGTGATGGGCGCGTTGTTCTAAAGGCCGAAGACGCCAAAAATGCCGCCGATGCATTGGGTGGCCCGTTATGGGTTGTCAAGGCGCAGATCCACGCGGGCGGGCGCGGTAAAGGCACATTCAAGGAATCAGAGGCGGGCGAAAAAGGCGGTGTGCGTCTTGCCAAATCGGCCGAAGAGGCCGTGACAGAGGCCAAGAAAATGTTAGGCCGCACTTTGGTGACCCACCAAACCGGCCCGGCGGGCAAACAGGTAAACCGCATCTATATCGAAGACGGATCAGGCATCGAAACCGAACTTTACCTTGCCCTGTTGGTGGATCGCGCCACATCGCGCGTGTCTTTTGTATGTTCCACCGAAGGCGGGATGGATATCGAAGAAGTCGCCGCATCAACGCCTGAAAAAATCCTTAGTTTTTCGGTGGATCCCGCCACGGGATACCAACCCTATCACGGGCGGCGCATCGCCTTTATGTTGGGTTTGACGGGCGCGCAGGTGAAACAATGTGTGAAATTGATGGGCCAGCTTTACAATCTGTTTGTGTCCAAAGACATGGAAATGTTGGAAATCAACCCATTGATTGTGACCGATGCGGGCGATTTGAAATGCCTTGATGCCAAGATAGGCTTTGACGGCAACGCGATGTATCGCCATGATGATATCGCCGCATTGCGCGATGAAACCGAAGAAGACCCCAAAGAATTGGCGGCCTCGAAATTTGACCTAAACTATATCGCATTGGATGGCGAAATCGGGTGCATGGTCAATGGCGCGGGTCTGGCGATGGCGACGATGGATATCATCAAACTTTATGGGGCCGAACCGGCCAATTTCCTTGATGTGGGTGGTGGCGCCACCAAGGAAAAAGTGACCGAAGCCTTTAAGATCATCACCTCGGACCCCAATGTTAAGGGGATTTTGGTCAATATCTTTGGCGGCATCATGCGCTGTGACATTATCGCCGAAGGCGTGATCGCAGCCGTCCAAGAGGTCGGCCTTGCTGTGCCATTGGTCGTGCGTCTTGAAGGTACCAATGTCGAAAAAGGCAAAGACATCATCCGCAATTCCGGCCTGAATGTCATCGCCGCCGATGATTTGCGCGACGGGGCGGAAAAAATCGTCAAGGCGGTCAAGGGATGAACATCATGACGCGTGGTATAAAGAATTCCATCATGGCGGCCATCATTGTGCTGACGCCTGCGCAAATGGCACAGGCCGATGCAATTGATAGCTTTTTTCGTCACTGCGTAAACAACGCCCCTGATGTGTCTGCGATCGCAAATTCTGCCGCGAATGCAGGGTTTCAAATAACCGAAATCGGCGCAAATGCGCGGTTGGGGCTTCGCCGTTCATCTGATGAAACGATTCAGGTCAATGTCGCCACGCAGCATCGTTTTGAATGCGCCGTGACAACATCGGATATGCCAAACCCGGCCCAAGTTACAGAAACATTTTTCACGCGCTTGGGGTTAAGCCCGCGGCGGGGCCGTGCACAAGGCACAATCGGCGGGCAAAGTTACACATTCATGCATGATACAAATGGCGGCGAAGCCTTTGTCATGTACATAGATTAATGGGGCTAAGGAAATAAAATGGCCGTACTTATTGACGAATATACCAAAGTAATCTGTCAGGGCTTTACCGGAAGCCAAGGCACATTTCATTCTGAACAAGCCATCGCCTATGGCACCAAAATGGTGGGCGGGGTGACGCCGGGCAAGGGCGGGATGACGCATCTAAACTTGCCGGTGTTTGATTCCGTGCACGAAGCCAAGGCCAAAACCGAGGCCACCGCCAGCGTGATCTATGTGCCCCCCCCCTTTGCCGCCGATTCGATCCTAGAGGCGATTGACGCCGAAATGGAATTGATCGTTTGCATCACCGAGGGCATTCCGGTTTTGGATATGATGAAGGTCAAGCGCGCGCTTGAGACATCAAATTCAACCCTGATTGGGCCAAACTGCCCCGGTGTGATTACGCCCGATGCGTGTAAAATCGGCATTATGCCAGGTCATATCCATAAACGCGGCACGGTTGGGGTTGTGTCGCGGTCTGGCACATTGACCTATGAGGCCGTGAAACAAACCACCGATGTTGGCCTTGGGCAATCCACCTGTGTGGGCATTGGCGGTGATCCCATTAAGGGCACCGAACATATTGACGTGTTGGAATGGTTCTTGGCCGATGATGAAACCACGTCCATTATTATGATCGGTGAAATCGGGGGATCCGCCGAAGAAGAGGCCGCGCAATTTTTGGCCGATGAAAAGAAACGTGGCCGTTGGAAAC
>CAZPSB010000087.1:5179-8900 GCA_964589025.1 uncultured Jannaschia sp.
GGCCATGCGGGCGCCATTGTGGCCGGCGGCAAAGGCGGCGCCGAGGACAAGATCGAAGCCATGCAAAGCGCGGGCATTGTGGTGGCCGATAGCCCCGCAGGTCTGGGCGAGGCCGTTTTAAAGGCGATCGGGGCCTAACCGATGAAACCCATGGCGGCTTGTCCTGCAAAAGACATCTCGGTATCGCCCATGGGTTTGCCATGGGTGGCATCCATTTTTGTGGTGCGGAAAAATACGCTTGGCACGTTAGGCGGCGGGGCCATGCGCAGCGAAACCATTTTGAATGTGCTATTTGATTTAGGCAAAGTGCATCTGATTGAGGTCACGAATAAACACTTTCCGAATGCGCCTGTGCAAGATCATAGCCGGTTTGAAACCGCACAGACGGCCCTTGCGCCGAATTGGCCTGTGCTGTTTGGGAAACGATTTAGATTGCGCTATATCATCCGTCGCATGCGCCATATACGCCGAACACGACAGCCAAGATTTCGAACCGGCGTGACCGATGCGATTGAAAAGGTTTTGGCCGACACCTCTGGGCCGGTTCTATGTGTGTTGCGCTATGCCGAAATGCACAGTGCAGCCGGATTGGCAAATCTTTCGCCTGCTGATCGGGCGCGGTTGACGGTTTGGGTTGATTTGGATGACCGCGAAGATCGCGCGCAATATGAATTGATGCAGACCCATTCATCCGCCTTTATGCGTCTATTGGCAAAACCCGTGGCACAAAAATATGAACGCCTTTTTGACGCGGCGGCGTGTTCAGTCGATCTTGTATCTTTCGCTGCGGAGGATGATCTGGATGGGTTTTCACCGCAGGCCAATGTCGTGACCTTGCCCAATACGGTTGCCACGCCCGCGATGTTTGTTCCCGCGCCCAAGACCCCACCGCGCCTTGTTTTTGTAGGCACTTTAAGCTTTGAACCAAATTTCAACGCTTTGCATTGGTTCTTAAGCACATGCTGGCCCGCATTGCGGCAGGCGCATCGGGATATCGAAATTGATTTGGTCGTTTCAGGCCCAGATGAATATCCTGATCAGCTCAAGGCGATGTTTGACGATTTGGGCGGGCTGAATTGGCATAGAAACTGCCCCGATCTTGCGCCATTTTATGAAAAAAGTGCCATTGCAATCGCCCCAGTTTTTGAAGGATCCGGCAGTAAAATCAAAGTGATTGAGGCCGCATCTTATGGGCGGCCCTGTGTCGTACGCAGCCATTCTGCGCGCGGGTTAACCCCGGCATTGCGCGAATATCTTAAGATCACAGACGACCCCAAGGCATTTGTTCAGCATATTCTTGATTTGATTGCGGCACCAGATCAGGCCGAACAGATCGGGCTTGCCATGCGCAACGCACAACAAAAAGACCACAGCCAAACCGGGTTTGCCGAAAAAGCCCATGCATGTCTAAGCGCGCTTGCGCCCAACCCGCCCAATGATAACATCGCGTTATAATACAGGTTTTCACCCAATCCGGCTTAACAAAACACCCATAACATACATCATATATCAACAAACGGCGTTGAACGTGATTGGATAAAGGGATAACTAAGAAAACGCTAATATGTCTTAGACCAATCAAAATTTTGATATGGGTTTGTTGATATTTCGGGGCGCGCGGAACATTAAATGAGTTTAATTTCAAACACCAAGCATTGTTTTAGACATGCATTTCATTTTGGCGGTCGCGCGTTACACCGTGAATTTTGGCTGTTGATATTATTTATGCTTTTGTCCCTGTTCTTTTTGTCCCTGATCATCGTTTCTGTGATCAATACCACCCTGTTTGCCCCTGACATTCGATATGATTATATACTCAATTCCGCAGGACAACTGATCGGCAATCCCCTTATTTTTTATGAATATGGTGATGGTATATTGGGTGGTGTTTTCTTTTTTATATGCCTTTTGCCTTGGATACCCATCCCTCGCAACATGGCACAAATCCATACGGTCCCAACCCATATGAGGCCCAAGAATGACCGATAAATCCCCCAATGATGCTTTTCACGCCTCAAGCTTTATGCAAGGCCATAACGCGGCATATCTGGAAAATCTTTATGCCCAATATGCCAAAGATCCCAATGCGTTGGATGCGGCGTGGCGTGATTTCTTTGCGGGGCTTGGCGATGCCCCAAATGACGCACAAACCAAGGCAGACGGCCCATCTTGGGCGCGCAATGATTGGCCGCCTATGCCTGCCGATGATATGACAGGCGCCTTGACCGGCGAATGGCCCATCGCCGCAGCCGAGGCGCAAGAGGCCGGCAAAAAGATCAAACAAAAAGCGGCCGAACATGGTGTGTCTGTGTCTGATGCGGATATACGCCGGGCGGTTCTTGATTCCATCCGCGCGTTGATGTTGATCCGCGCGCACCGCATTCGGGGCCATTTGGTGGCTGATCTTGACCCATTGGGGATGCGCGATCAAACGCCCCATCCCGAACTTGACCCCAAAACCTATGGCTTTACCGATGCCGATATGGATCGGCCAATTTTCCTTGATAATGTTTTGGGTCTTGAAATGGCGTCGATGCGCCAGATCGTGGAAATGGTCAGGCGCACCTATTGTGGCACTTTTGCGTTGCAATATATGCATATTTCCAACCCGGAAGAGGCCGCCTGGCTAAAGGAACGTATCGAAGGCTATGGCAAGGAAATCGCCTTTACCCAAAATGGGCGCAAGGCAATTTTGAACAAATTGGTCGAAGCCGAAGGTTTCGAAAAATTCTTGCATGTCAAATATATGGGCACCAAACGCTTTGGTCTTGATGGCGGTGAGGCCCTGATCCCCGCGATGGAACAAATCATCAAACGGGGCGGCGCACTGGGGTTGAAGGAAATCGTGATTTCAGGGCGGCAGTTTCAAACCCGAAGATGTGGATGGATCAGGCGATGTGAAATATCACCTTGGCGCGTCATCGGATCGTGAATTTGACGGCAATACCGTGCACCTAAGTCTCACCGCCAATCCATCGCATCTAGAGGCGGTAAACCCGGTGGTTTTGGGCAAGGTGCGCGCCAAACAAGATCAGTTGAAAGACAAAGACCGCACACAAGTAATGGCGATTTTGCTACATGGCGATGCGGCCTTTGCCGGCCAGGGCGTGGTGGCCGAAGGGTTCGGCCTATCGGGTTTGCGCGGGCATAAAACCGGCGGCACAATGCATATCGTCGTCAATAACCAAATCGGGTTTACCACCGCCCCGCATTTCAGCCGATCCTCGCCTTACCCGACCGATATTGCCTTGATGGTTGAGGCGCCGATTTTCCACGTCAATGGCGACGACCCCGAGGCCGTGGTCCATGCCGCGCGTGTGGCGACCGAATTCCGCCAGAAATTCCACAAGGATGTGGTGCTTGATATTTTCTGTTATCGTCGTTTTGGCCATAATGAAGGCGATGAACCGATGTTCACCAACCCGGTGATGTATCAGCGGATCAAAAAACACAAAACCACCCTGCAACTTTATACTGAACGTCTGGTGCGCGATGGGTTGATTCCCGAAGGTGAAATTGAGGACGCCAAAGCCGCCTTTCAGGCCCGCCTGAATGATGAATTTGACGCCGGTAAAGAATTCAAACCCAACAAGGCCGATTGGTTAGATGGGCGTTGGGCGCATCTTGATCGGCAAAGCCAAGATTACCAACGCGGCGAAACATCCATTAAACCCGAAACCTTACAAGAGGTTGGCACCGCCTTAACCACCGCACCCGATGG
>CAZPSB010000088.1:0-1093 GCA_964589025.1 uncultured Jannaschia sp.
GGCCTGTTTGGGTCGCGTTTGGGCAAAACCCAATTGGGCCGTGGAAAATGGCAGGTATAGCCATTGGGAAGGCGTTGAAGATAATCCTGATGTTCTGGTTCGGCCGGCCAAAAATCGCCCACGGCTTCGACACTGGTGACAACCTGACCCGGCCATAGGCCCGATGCATTAACATCTGCGATTGTATCATCTGCGACTTGGCGTTGAACGTCCGATGTATAATAGATCGCCGATCGGTAACTTTGACCAATATCATTGCCCTGCCTGTTTAATGTGGTGGGGTCGTGGATCTGGAAAAAGAATTCTAAAATTCGGCGATAGGTGATTTGGGTCGGATCAAACATGATTTCAATCGCTTCGGCATGGGTACCGTGATTGCGATAGGTTGCATTTGGCACATCGCCACCCGAATACCCAACCTGTGTTGATAAAACCCCCGGCAGATTGCGGATCAATTCCTGCATGCCCCAAAAACAGCCCCCGGCCAAAACCGCACGTTCAGTGGTATTCATGTGACATCCTCGATTTGATCAATGTAATCGCCATATCCTTGGGCCTGCATATCATCGCGATGAATGAATCGCAGGGATGCCGAATTGATGCAATATCGCAGCCCGCCGCGATCTGCCGGGCCATCGGGGAACACATGGCCAAGATGGCTGTCGCCATGGGTTGAACGTAGCTCGGTCCGGATATGGCCAAGCGATAGATCAGGGCGTTCTTGAATATGCGCGGGTTCAACCGGTTTGGTAAAAGAGGGCCACCCACAACCGGAATCATATTTATCAGACGACACAAAAAGGGGTTCACCCGATACAATATCGACGTAAATACCGGGCTGTTTGTTATTCAGATATTCACCCGTGCCAGGGCGTTCGGTTGCGTCTTGTTGGGTGACACGATATTGTTCCGGCGTCAGTTGCGCGACAATATCCATGTCTTTTTTATATGTGTTCATGTGATGCTCCATCTATCCGCTAGGGTATATATGGGCTTAAAACACAAATCTTCCAAGATGCGTTACATATCACAAACCGATTTGTGATTGCACTGTGATAGTCGGGCAGGGCGCGTGACCTTATGATCCCCAGCT
>CAZPSB010000088.1:1256-5659 GCA_964589025.1 uncultured Jannaschia sp.
CCGCTTGGCCCCGAATATGATAGGAATTTTGCGCAACACCAGACGATTGTGACCGCAGCATGGAATTTGTGGCCGGGCTGCGATAGCCGGAAAGCAGGGTAAGGGGGGTGTCTGTATCCAAAAGTTTTTGAACCGCAGCCATAATATCAATTGTACGCCGGTCAATGCTGGCTGCCGAATTTGACCGCCAATCGCGCATGAAAAAATTGATCTCTGAAAGGGCGGGTTGAATATAATCCCCCTCAAGCCAATAAATCATATCCAACCGTTCGCCTGTTCTAAGATTTGACATACGCAATCTGCGAATATCGCCCGATCCGCGCAAAAAACCCGTTGCCTTGGACATCACCGGCGCGGCCGAAACGGCACCGGCTGCAAAAAGACCTAGCATATGGCGACGTGTTGGACGGAAAATAGACATCTGTCGGAACCCTCGTAACTATTTGATTTGGCTTGATATACCAATTATTTTTCAAACCATATCGTGTTTCGGCTTGTAATACAATCCTTTGGCGCAAATTTGTTATCAAATAGCATTTGTTTTTGATTTGGCTTAGCGGAATTTTTTTGCACCTGAAATCAATTTGTTAGGCGGTGACGTTTTTTTACCGTTGCCAGAATGAAACGTCACGACAAAGTTATCTTTGTCATACTGGACATTCACCGAATTTTGTTAAATTTTAATTGTTGGAATCAATCTTTTAATGGGGCTGACCATGCTAAGATCAATAAGTGGTTTCGCAGTTGCAATTGTGATAGGGGCGCATGTTTTAGCGGCCCCCGTCATGGCGGCCAGTGATTTTTCACTTGAACGCCAAGCGGTTGCTGAGGCTGCGTGGGGCAATGATGCCTTGGTTGAAATCTATCGCGCACGGAATTACGGGCTGATTTGGCTGGATGGATCGGATGACACCCGTTTGCCTGAATTGATTCATGCCCTGTCGCAGGCACATTTGCACGCTTTGCCCGTGGCGCGATATGATTATCGTGAATTGCAGGCCGCGATTGATGCGGCCACAACCCCGCAAGCGCGGGCCGAAGCCGATGTTTTAGCCTCGCGGATGTTTATGCAATATGCGCAAGATATCAATTCTGGTCTTTTAACCCCGCGTGAGGTTGACAGTGATATTGTCATCACCCTTCCAAGGCGTGATCATCAGGTTGTTTTTTCCGAATTTTTAGAAAGCAATCCGCGCGAATATCTGGCGTCGCTTGCCCCGCAAAACCCCGAATATAGCCGTATCTTGGATCGTCGATTTGATTTGTTGGATATCGCTGCGCGGGGGGGGTATGGGCCAGAAATATCGGGGCGTACCATGCGCCCCGGTGATGTGGGGCCCAATGTTGTAAGGCTGCGCAACCGTTTGATTTCAATGGGGTATATGGCGCAAACATTGTCAACTGAATATGATGTGCGTTTACAACAAGCCGTGATTGAATTTCAGCAGGCCAATGGCCTAGAACCTGATGGTTCGGTTGGGCCGGCCACCATGCGCGCGCTGAATCGTACTGTGGATGACCATCTGGCCGAATTGGCTTTGGCCCTTGAAAGACAGCGTTGGTTGAATATTGATCGGGGTGAGCGTCATATTTTTGTCAACACAACCGATTTTTATGTTCATGTGTTCGATGATGGTGAAATCACATTCACAACCCGGTCTGTGGTTGGCGCCAATGAACGTGACCGCCGCACGCCGGAATTTTCGGATGAAATGGATCATATGGTGATCAACCCCACATGGTATGTGCCGCGATCCATTGCGTTGCGATCCTATATTCCGGATATCTTGGAAGGCAATGGTACCTATCTGCAAATCCGATATGGCCGGCGCATCATTGACCCCGCAGAGGTTGATTGGTCTGCCTATAGCGAAGAAGATTTTCCCTTTGATCTAAGTCAACCACCAGGGCCGCGCAACGCCCTTGGTCGGGTTAAGTTCATGTTCCCAAATCCGTGGAATATCTATTTGCATGACACGCCAGAACGGTATTTGTTTTCGCGCCATAGACGGGCCTATTCATCGGGCTGTATCCGTCTACAAGACCCAAGCGGATTCGCCTATCATCTTTTGGCTGCGCAAGAAGACAACCCTGAACAATTCTATCAATCGATCTTGCGGTCCAGGGATGAAACATATGTCAATCTTGATACACATGTGCCGGTTCACATCACCTATTGGACAGCTTGGGTTGATGTTGATGGCCAGATGCAATTACGCAATGATCTGTATGGTCGCAATGGTCGCCTGATCCGTGCATTGCGGAATGAAGGGGTGGAATTCGGCGCAATATCTGGGTAATTTGTGTCCGACCACTGCCCAAATACGGAGATGATATATGGCCTATCGCATGGGCGAAATTGCCGCCCTTTTAGGTGGCCGCGTTTTAGGAGACCCCGATTACAAGGTCACCGGCCCGGCTGAACCCGAAAAGGCCAATCAAGATCAGCTTGCGCTGGCAATGTCATCCAAATATGGCCCGGCCCTGAAACAGGGGCGGGCCGTTGCCGCGTTGATTGGGGCCGATATGGATTGGCAAGAATATGGCCTAACATCCGCCATTCAGGTTGGCCGGCCGCGTATGGGCCTGTCTGCAGTGACCTCGTTTTTTGATATGGGGCCCGAATTTGGCACCGGCATCCACGCTACGGCCATTATTCACGCCACAGCCCAAATTGGGGATGGGGCGATTATTGGGCCTTATACCGTGGTTGGCCCGCGCGCAAAGATTGGCAAATCGGCGCGTATCGCATCGCATGTCACGATAGGCGCAGATGCGCAGATTGGCGATGATGCATTGATCCATTCAGCTGTGCAGATTGGGGCGCGTATTTGCATTGGCCACCGCGTTATCATTCAACCCGGCGCAGTGATTGGCAGCGATGGGTTTTCTTTTGTCACGCCTGAATTGAATCAGGTGGAACGCGCGCGCAAAACCTTGGGTAAGCAAGACACTGCCGGGCCTGCGCAGGCTTGGATGCGCATTTATTCACTTGGGTCCGTTATCATCGGCGATGATGTTGAAATCGGCGGCAATTGTTCGATTGATCGGGGCACAATTGCCAATACAACCATCGGGCTGGGTACCAAATTCGACAATCTGGTTCATATTGGTCATAATTGCGTGATTGGCCAAGATTGCCTTTTATGCGGTCAGGTGGGTCTGGCAGGGTCGGTTGTGTTGGGCGATCGCGTTGTTCTGGGCGGGCAGGCCGGGGTATCAGATCATGTGATTTTGGGCAATGATGTGATCGCCGCAGGCGGCGCGGGTGTTTTGTCAAATGTACCGGCGGGGCGCATGGTGATGGGGTATCCGGCTGTGAAAATGGAACAGCATGTTGAAATTTATAAGGCGCTGCGCCGTTTGCCGCGTTTGTCTGGCCTTGTGTCCAAATTGCAAAAAGCCGTTTTCAAACCCTCAGAAGGATCGTAAACCAGCCTTAGCACAACAAGGGTTATGATCATGGGCACCGACATTAAAGGCAAAATCATTGGGATTATCGCAGAACAAGCCATGCTTGATGCGGGCGATGTATCCGATGATGCATCTTTGGCTGATCTGGGGATTGATAGCCTTGGTTTGGTGGAATGTATCTTCGCCATTGAAGAAAGCTTTGATATTCATGTGCCTTTTAATGCAAATGACCCTGATCAAAGTGATTTCGATATTTCATCGGTTGCGGCGATTATCAGGGCCGTTGAAAACCTGATATCGGATCAACATCCATCATGAAACGCGTGGTGATTACCGGGCAGGGCACGGTGAATGCGTTGGGCGGGGATGTGCCGCAAACGCTTGGGGCGATGCGCGCGGGGCGATGCGGTATTGGGGAATTGGATCTTTTGGATGTTGACCGATTATTGGTTAAAATCGGGGCGCAGGTCAAAAATTTTGATCCTGAAACTTTGTTTAATCGCCAACAACTTGCGCTATATGATCGGTTTACGCAATTCACATTGATTGCCGCGCGTGAGGCCATGGCCGGCGCGGGCCTGACCCATATCACCGATGAGGTCGCCTTGCGCAGTGGTGTGGTTCTTGGCACGGCGGCGGGCGGGTTCAACACATGGGAAGAAAATTACCGATCGGTTTATAAATCTTAGAAAAAGGACGCGGACTCATGAAAGGACAAGCATTTACTCTCATCGAATTACTGGTTGTCATCGCAATCATAGGCATCCTTGTCGGTTTGCTTTTGCCGGCCGTTCAGGCTGCTCGTGAAGCTGCCATTGAGGCCGCCAGGATTGCCGCGGAGAATCCTGAGCTTGTCACTGAGCGGATCGTAGGTAAGAGAGTTGGGATGTTTATTGACGATGACATTTTTATTAAATATTTTGAATTATAACATGTTTTGTAATTAAAGCTTCTATCTTTTTTTTTGAATCATTTTTCAAAATAACATC
>CAZPSB010000088.1:5669-8899 GCA_964589025.1 uncultured Jannaschia sp.
TTTTGTCGTTCCTAAATTGATGAATAATGCCGCCGCCAGTCATGTGTCAATGGATTGGCATCTGAAAGGGCCGGCTTTGTCGGTTTCTACGGCCTGTGCATCATCGAATCACGCGATGGGTCTGGCGTTTCAAATGATCCGTGGGGGGGCATGTGATATCATCGTCACCGGCGGGTCCGAGGCCATGTTGTCCTTTGGTGGCATCAAGGCATGGGAAGGGTTGCGCGTAATGTCAAAAGACGCCTGCCGCCCGTTTTCGGCCAATCGCACAGGCA
Organism: uncultured Jannaschia sp.; assembly: GCA_964589025.1. Classification (GTDB taxonomy): domain Bacteria; phylum Pseudomonadota; class Alphaproteobacteria; order Rhodobacterales; family Rhodobacteraceae; genus JANSYL01. Next base: position 5,945 of record CAZPSB010000088.1, read on the forward strand.
TGGTTCAAGGCGAAGGCGCCGCCATATTGGTGTTTGAGGAATATGAACATGCCAAAGCCAGAAATGCCAACATCCTGGCCGAGATATTGGGCTTTGCCATGACATCGGATGCCGCCGATATTGTGATGCCTTCCAAAGATGGGGCGGCGCGTGCGATCAGGGGTGCCTTGCAGGATGCCAAACTTAACCCCGATGATATTGGCTATATCAATGCCCATGGCACCGGCACAGCCGCCAATGATAAGATCGAATGCGCGGCGGTGTCTGATGTGTTTGGGGCACATGCCGATCATGTGATGATGTCATCAACCAAATCCATGCATGGGCATTTGATTGGCGGCACCGGCGCGGTCGAGGCATTGGCCTGCATCATGGCGTTGCGCGATGGGGTCATTGCGCCAACCATTGGGTATCAAGAATATGATCCGGAATGTAGTTTGGATATTGTGCCAAATCAGGCCCGCGATGCACGGGTTGATTATGCATTATCAAACGCATTTGCATTTGGGGGGTTGAATGCAGTTTTGGTCTTTGGGCGTGCGCCTTGATGGCATCACAGGCCAGATATACATGCATATATCTGGCCTGGTTGTGTTTATTGTTCGGCGTTTTCTTGTTGCGCTTGTAACAATTGCAATGCTTGTGCGCTGCGCAGGGAAAGGGCCTCAAACGCGGCAGTAAATCCTACCAAGGACGCGGAAATTTCAAACCGTGTTTCGGGCGATTGCATGGGAACAAGGCTTACGAATGTGCGATCACCGGCCTGCATTGCATCCAAGTTTTCTTGGGTCAGGGCGATGCGCACAAAACATCCGATTTGTTGGCAGAATGAAAACGGATATGCGGTTGCCTGCCCGTCATCCACACGTAACAAAAGCTGCGCAGTCAACAAAGTTTCAAGCGGCGTCACCACGGTGGCACTGGCCACAACCCCATCTTGATCTGGAAATTCAAACACATTGAATTCTGCGATTGGGCTGTTTTGGGCATCACGCAGCAATTGATACATCTGACAAGGTTCGGGTTCGCCTTCGGGCACGCGCACGCACCGAATTTCCCAATCCCCGTGGCTTTCGGCAACATAGGGTTGGCCAATTTGCACCTCAGGCACAGGTTGGCCGCGCGACAGGGCGTCAAACCCTGAAAGGGCGTCGTTGTTTTGGGCGAATGCGGCCACTGGCAGGATCAGGCAGGCGGCCAATAGCGCCGAAACCATTTGTTTGCGTATCATTTTTATCACCTCAAATAGCATTTCATACTTTTCTATATGGGCTAACATGTTGCGCCGGGCGTGTCAGGCAGTATTTCAAGCTATGCGGCAATAATTTGCCAAACTCATATGGCACACCACAAAAGCGGCCTAATATCAGGCCATAGGGGCGCGTGTTTGACATATATTGCAAAAATAATGTGATTTCATGCCGCACCCCATTGGCGCGGGGGGGCTATCGCCCTAGAAAGACCGTATGATTATTGAACTTGGACATTTCGCGTTGATCCTTGCCTTTGTGGTGGCGATCTTTCAGATGATCGTGCCGATGGTTGGGGCAGGGGCCAATAATGCGGCCTTGATGCGTGTGGCGCAGCCTGCGGCCAGCATACAATTTATTCTAGTCAGCTTTAGCTTTGCCGCACTGACCATCGCCTTTGTTACATCGGATTTTTCGGTTGCATTGGTCACGGCCAATTCACACACGTTAAAGCCTATGATTTACAAAATCACGGGCGTTTGGGGCAATCACGAAGGGTCGCTTTTGTTATGGGTTTTGATCCTTGCCTTATTTGGGGCCATGGTCGCGTGGTTTGGTGGCGGGCTGCCACCGCGATTGCGCGCCCGGGTTTTATCGGTGCAAGCATCTGTTTCGGTTGCATTTTTTGCGTTTATCCTGTTTACCTCAAACCCGTTTATCCGGTTGGAGGTGCCGCCATTTGATGGCAATGATCTAAATCCGTTATTACAAGATCCCGGGCTGGCCTTTCACCCACCGTTTTTATATCTGGGCTATGTTGGCCTGTCAGTGGCGTTTTCTTTTGCCATTGCAGCCTTGATCGAAGGGCGTGTGGATGCGGCCTGGGCCAGATGGGTGCGCCCATGGGCCTTGGCGGCTTGGGTGTTTTTAACCATCGGTATCGGCCTTGGGTCGTGGTGGGCCTATTACGAATTGGGCTGGGGTGGGTTTTGGTTCTGGGATCCCGTTGAAAACGCCAGCTTTATGCCTTGGTTGATTTCTGCGGCCCTGTTGCATTCTGCGATTGTTGTGGAAAAACGCGAAACATTGAAATCATGGACAATTCTATTGGCCATTCTGGCGTTTGGGTTTTCCCTTATCGGTACATTTATCGTGCGATCAGGTATTTTGACTTCGGTTCATGCCTTTGCCAATGATCCAGAACGCGGCATTTTCATTCTGTTCATCATCTTGTTTTTCGTATTGGGTGCGCTGGTCTTGTTCGTGGTGCGCGCCGGCGCAATGGAAAGCCGTGGGGTGTTTTCAATCATCAGCCGCGAAACCGGGTTGGTGGTAAATAACCTGTTGCTGGCCGTATCAACCTTTGTGATCTTTATCGGCACCATGTGGCCGTTTCTGGCTGATTTTCTATATGAAGATGTCGTAAGCGTCGGGCCACCGTTTTTTGATGCGGTGTTTACACCTTTTGTATTTGCAGCCTCGGCGGTTTTGCCGATTGCGGCGATGTTGCCCTGGAAACGGGCCAAGATCGGGCGCATTGCGCAATCTTTGGCCCCTGCATTGGTTTTGGCATTGGCCTGTGGGGTGACGACATGGGCCATTTTCACAACGCAGTCGGTCATCGCCCCTTTGGGGGTTGGCCTGTCTGTGTGGTTGGGGGCCGGGGCATGTGTTGATCTATGGTCACGCACCGGGCGCGGGGCGGTATCGGGGCGGTTTGGCCGCCTGATGCGATTGCCGCGCGCCGATTGGGGCAAGGCGGTGG
>CAZPSB010000089.1:0-2373 GCA_964589025.1 uncultured Jannaschia sp.
ACCATACCAACCCATCATAACCACATCGGTTACGCCAATGGCCATTTGCGCCAGCATACTGCCGATCAATGGCAGGCCTAGGCGCAATGTATCGCGAATATGAAAGCCCAAACTTTTTTGCATAATTGGGGGCTTACGCCCGCAACACGCGCCTGACAAGGGCTTAGATCAATCTGAAAACCGTTTGCAGTGCCACCCAAAAGACCACAAAACCGATTGTGACTTCTAAAATGGGCGGCACATGACGCAACACGCCGATATTTGCGACATAACCCAACGCCCCCCGGCGCAAGGTCACGGCCAATACGGCAACCAAAATAGTCACACTGGCCGTGCCAAGTGCCATTACAAACGCGCCCAAAACACCGGCCCCAAATAGGCCCATTTGCGCCGTTAGGATCAACAAAAACAATGCCCCCGCGCAGGGCCGAATGCCAATCGCAAGGATCATGACAATAAGGTCTTTCCAACCTTTTGCGCGGGTGATCTGATGGGGATCAGGGGCATGGGCATGGCCGCAATCGTGACAAATATGCGCATGATGTTCACCTGACTGGCCCTGATGGCCAGGGGTATGGGCATCATCCCTGTGACGCAGGCGGGCCATATTTCGCACACCGCGCGCAATCAACCACACCCCAATCAGGCCAATGGCGGCAAAAGACAGCGGGGTTAACAATCGTTCGGCCAGATCGGTCATGAAAACGCGGCTCCATCCCACAATCCATAGGCCCACTGATACAAGTGCAACCGCAGTCACCGCCTGCGCCAAAGACGACAAAAGCGCGATCACCGATAATTTGACCGCCCCCACTTGGGCCGCCGCACCATAACCGCCGATCAAAACCTTGCCATGGCCCGGCCCAACCGCATGGAAAAACCCATATCCGAAACATACCGCCAAAAGCGCCAAAAGCGCGGCATGATCGCCCATGCGCAAGGCGCGCAAATCGCGCGCCATTTCGGTTTGGGCGGCGCGTTGGCCCTCTAACGCCCAAGACATCACCACATGATCGCCACCAAACCCGTATAAAAATACCAAAAATAAGGCGATCAAACCAACCGCAACCGCAATCATAACACGCATGTGAACCTGACCTCATCTGCAAAATCTGCACCCACAGGGGGAAAGTTATCTTCGGCATCGATGCTGCCGCCAATGTCATTCAGGGCTTGTTCCAAAATGGCATAGGCCGCATCCAAATCGGCGCGGATCAATTCGGGTTGACATGTCACATTCATCGCCCCGGTTGCGCCATGGGGCAGCGTCATTTCAAATGCGATATAAAATTCAGGGTCATAGATGGTGGCCATCACCCCACCGGGCGCGGCCCCCACCACCACCCGGTGATGGGTGGTTTGCAACTGCCCCGTTGGCAAAAGATCAAGCGACACTGCCACAGGCGCGCCAAGGCCAAGGTCTTGGCCGTTTTGCGTGATGGTCAAACCGCCCTCAAACCCGCCGCCCCAATTCAGATCAAACCCCAATGTGTCATTGATTTCCTGATCGGTCAGGGCAAGGTCAAAATCCTGATCCAGCCCATAATCTTGCAATAAAATCAAGGTATAAAGTTCATCATACCGCCATGTCACATCGACACCAATCACGGTGCCGGTTTCATTCAGAATCAGATTAAGCCCCGCATCAATAAAGATATGCGGATGCGCCGAAACACGCAGCGCCGGCCAAAGGGCCGAACAAAAAATGATGGCATATAAAAACCTGTGCATGATGCGTCATATGGCGAAGGCCGGATCGCATTGCAATATGCCAACACGATCTGTTTGCCCCGATTATGCCAATCGCCGGACGATTTCAGCGATATGGGCGGGGGATACCTCGCAACATCCACCAATGATGGTTGCGCCTAGATCAACCCAAGTTTGGGCAAAATCGGCATAACGCGCGGGCGATAAATCTTTGCGGGCGCTTAATTCAGATACGGTTGCGCCCTTTTTGATAAAAGACGGTTCAATTCTGGTAAACCCATTGGCATAGGCCCCGCGTGTGATTGTGGCGTCTTGTATGTGGTGTAGGCCTTTGGTCACGGCCTCGGGCGTGGAACAATTGATGAAAAACGCATCTGCCCCGCAATCTTCGGCCATGCGCACCGCATCGCGCACCAATTCACCCGATCGCAGGCGCGTGCCATCGGCATCATCAACCGATACACCAACCCAAACGGGTTTATCAAACCGCAATGCCGCATCCAATGCCGCGCGGGCCTGTGCAATCGAAGACGCGGTTTCAATCAGATACATATCCACATAAGGGGCCTGTATCGCACAAATTTCGGCAAATAATTCAACCGCATTGGCGGGTGGTTCATGTACCGAATAAGACCCACCCAACGGCCCAAGCGCACCCGCCAA
>CAZPSB010000089.1:2383-4254 GCA_964589025.1 uncultured Jannaschia sp.
CGCGCCGGCAGTGCCGTGCCGGAAACCAGCGCCGATCCATGCGCATCACGCGCGGCCCGGGCCAATTCACAAGCCCGGATATGCAGCGTTTCAAATTGCGCATCCAGACCCGCAGGGATCAACCGATCATGGTGGATGCTGTAACTGTTTACAGTGGCGATATCGGCACCTGCCCTAAAGAAATCCGCATGGATATCTTGTACCATATCGGGGGTTTCCAACATCACCTGCGTGGCCCATAGCGGAGTGGGGGATTTGGGGCTGCGGGCAATCAATTCTTGGCCCATACCACCATCAAGAATGGTAAGTGTCATTCGAAAATCCTGATCAATAAGGGTTTATCAAATAAAAAACGGCGATGTGATGCACCGCCGTTTTGTTTTCAATGGGTGAATATCACACCAGATCAAATCGATCCAGCATCATCACCTTTGTCCAGGCTGCGGCGAAATCATCTGCGAATTTCTGTTTGGCATCATCTGCGGCGTAAACTTCGACCAAAGCGCGCAATTGTGAATTTGATCCAAAGGTCAAATCCATTTCCGTTGCGGTATGGCGCAACGCGCCTGTGGCCCGATCACGGCCTTCGAACACATGTGCTGTGTCGCTTGGTGCCCAAGTGATGGACATGTCAACCAATGTATCAAAGAAAGACGTATCCAATTTGCCCGGTGTATCGGTGAAAATGCCATGCGTACTGCCGCCGGCATTCGCACCCAGCGCCCGCATGCCGCCCAAAAGAACGGTCATTTCCGGCGCGGTTAATGACAACAGATGCGCCCGATCCACCATCAGATCCGCAGGGGCAGACACCAAACCGGGGGCCATATAATTGCGAAACGGATCAGCCTTGGGTTCCAACACCGCATAAGATTCGGCATCGGTCATATCTGCGGTCGCATCGGTACGGCCCGGCGTGAAATCAAGCGTGACTGGCGTTCCCGCATCTGCGGCGGATTTTTCAACCGCGGCCACGCCCCCCAGAACGATCAGATCGGCGATGGAAACCTTTTTGCCATCCGATGCGGCGGCGTCGAAATCGGCTTTGATTGTTTCAAAAATTGCCAATGTGGCCGATAATTCTGCCGGGTCATTCACGGCCCAATCTTTGGCTGGGGCCAAACGGATGCGCGCCCCATTCGCGCCACCGCGTTTATCCGTCACGCGGAAATGGCCCGCCGATGCCCAGGCCGCGCGCACCAATTGCGGCACAGATGCGCCTGAGGCCAAGATCGCCTCTTTCAAGGCGGCCACATCACCGGCATCAATCAAGGCATGATCCACGGCGGGAACGGGATCTTGCCAAATAAATGGTTTGGCCGGCACATCTGCCCCAAGCCCACGCACATAAGGCCCCATATCGCGGTGGGTCAATTTGTACCACGCCTTGGCAAAGGCATCGGCAAATTCATCGGGGTTTTCCATATAGCGTTTGGAAATCTTGTTATAGGCCGGATCCATTTTCAGCGACATATCCGCCGTGGTCATCATAGGGCGATGTTTGATGGATGGATCATGCGCATCGACAACCATATCTTCGTCTTCGCAATCAATTGGATGCCATTGGTTTGCGCCTGCGGCAGATTTGGCCAGTTCCCATTCATATTTGAACAGAACTTTGAAATACCCCATATCCCATTGGGTCGGGTTGGGTTTCCACGCGCCCTCAATACCTGAGGTGATGGTATCGCCGGCCTTGCCCGCCCCATGCGTGCTTAACCAGCCAAACCCCATCGCCGCAACCGGGGCGGCTTCGGGTTCGGGGCCAACATGGGCGGCATCGCCTGCGCCATGGGCCTTGCCGAATGTGTGCCCGCCGGCCACAAGGGCCACGGTTTCTTCGTCATTCATCGCCATGCGGGCAAAGGTTT
>CAZPSB010000089.1:4264-8780 GCA_964589025.1 uncultured Jannaschia sp.
CAGCGGCGGGTCCTCCGGCGCCACGCGGAAGGTTTCGCGCACATCCCGGCCCGATGCGACGGGATCAGGGGTGCCATTTGGCCCCTCAGGGTTTACATAAATCAAACCCATCTGAACGGCGGCCAAAGGATCGGCCAAATCACGATCCCCGCTATAGCGATCATCACCCAGCCATTCGGTTTCAGGCCCCCAATAAATATCTTCCTCGGGTTCCCAAATATCGGCCCGCCCCCCGGCGAAACCGGTAGGTTTTAACCCCATGGATTCAATCGCAACATTGCCGGCCAAAATCATCAGATCCGCCCAAGACAGGCTGGCGCCGTATTTCTGTTTGATCGGCCATAACAGGCGGCGCGCCTTATCAAGATTTCCATTATCAGGCCATGAATTCAAAGGCGCAAAGCGTTGCGCCCCCGACCCCGCGCCCCCCCGGCCATCTTGCACACGATATGTGCCCGCCGAATGCCACGCCATACGAATAAACAGCGGGCCATAATGGCCATAATCGGCAGGCCACCAATCCTGGCTATCGGTCATCAGGGCGTGCAGATCGGCCTTGACGGCCTCAAGATCCAATTTTTTAAAGGCTTCGCCGTAATTGAAATCTTTGCCCATTGGGTCAGATTCAGCTGTATTTTGATGCAGAATCTTCAGGTTAACCTTGTTGGGCCACCAGCCCTGATTGGCCACCTCGCCGGTGGGGCCATGCATCACGGGGCATTTGCCACCTGTATTAGAAGCTCCGTCCATAAAACCATCTCCGAATCTGAAAAATGAAAAAGACAAACAGCAATTACTGTTTTGATTGATTCTAAGGTAGCACCCTATCGCGATAATAAAAAGTTGAATTTTATTATCGCAGTGATAATTTCAAATTATGGATAATCTAACCTTGAAACAATTCCGATATTTCGAAGCCCTAGCCCAGCATGGCCATTTTGGCCGCGCCGCCGATGCCTGCGCCATTTCACAACCCGCCCTGTCGGTTCAAATCAAAGATTTGGAAAAAACCCTGGGCGCGCCCTTGTTTGAACGCGGGGCGCGGGATGTGCGCCTAACGCAATTTGGCCAGGTTTTTGCCCATCGGGTGCGCGATATCCTGCAATCGGTGGCCGATTTGGGCGATCTGGCGCGCGCGGCACAAAACGGGTTGGCCGGGCATGTGCGCATTGGGGCCATCCCCACTTTGGCGCCCTATATCCTGCCCCGGCTGATTGGCCGCCTGACCCAAACTTACCCCGGTATTGATATCCAAATCCGTGAAACCTTGACCGAACATCTGCTTGATGCATTGGCACATAACGCAATCGATGCCGCGCTATTGGCCCTACCCCTGCCCCAGACAGGATTGACCATCAGGCCTGTATTCGAAGAAGATTTGATTTTTGTGCGCCCCGCAGATCAGGCCAAAATGCCCGCCCCCACCGCGCGCGATTTGCAGGATATGCCGCTATTGCTATTGGAAAAGGGGCATTGTTTGCGCGATCAAACCCTTGATTATTGCAACCTGCCACCAGGTGCCAAGCGCAACCGATTGGATGGCAGTTCCCTTGCAACCTTGGTGCAAATGGTGGGGGCCGGTTTGGGGGTGACGATCATACCGGCACTGGCGCAACGGGTTGAAACCCAATCAAAGGCGGTTTGCACATGCCGCTTTGATGGCGCCCAGCCCAAACGCACCATCGTGATGGCATGGCGTAAAACCACGCCCTTTGCCACCGAAATGGGCCATATGGCGGCGCTTATACGAAGTATCGCCGCGAAGTTAGGGGCAAAGCCGATAGAATGAAAGGCATCTAAAAATGCCTTTTATCCTTTACAAACGCGAATGTTTAATCTGTTTCACCCACGCGCGCGGCATTAAGATGGGCATAATTTTCGGGGCCAACACGATCATGTAGATCAAGTTGCGTTTCCAGAAAATCAATATGGCCTTCTTCATCTGTGATCAGGGTTTCAAACAAATCCATCGTAACATAATCGCCGGCTTGGCGGCAATATTCGCGCGCCTCAACATAAAGCGCACGCGCATCATGTTCAGCTGCCAAATCGCATTCCAGCGTTTCTTTGGGCGTTTGGCCAATGCGCAGGGAATCCAGTTTTTGTAGATTGGGATGACCTTCCAAAAAGATGATCCGTTCGATTAACTTATCGGCGTGATTCATTTCTTCGATGGATTCTTCGCGGCTTTTCTTGGCCATATGCGCCAAACCCCAATCTTCTTGCAATTTATAATGCAACCAGTATTGGCTGATGGCGGTTAATTCGCTTCGCAACGCTTTGTTGAGATATTCGATAACTTTTGCATCGCCCTTCATGATGTGTCCTGTCTTGCTGGCTGGCGCAATTTGCGCAAAATTACTGGGACTTGCAGTCTATCATTTTGCCGCATTATGTCCAGAAAAACAGGCATACACCCCCCGCAATCGGCCATCTTGCCCAAGGCCCGGTAGATTTTACCCGGTGTGATCACCGTGTCGGGATCGGCGCGGCGCATCCAATCCACGGCGGCGTGGATGTCTTTATCGGTGATATTCTGGCAATGGCAAACAATCATGGCAGTATCGGATATGAAACGAGTCGCGTATCAATATCCAAGTGTTTTTGTCAAAAATCAATACCTGACAAAAACAATCAGCAAATCACCCCTGTGGCCAAATCTGTGCCAATCCAAACCGATCACGTTTTTTACGCAACTCAATATGGCCCAGCGGCGTCCAACCGGCAAAAATCACATCTGCACCATCAAGGCGAAAGGCCTTTTTGATCGCATCCTCCACCCGTTTGCGGTCACGTTTGGGCATGGGGGCAATATCCAACACGATTTGCCCGCCCAACCCACGCATCCGCAGCGCGCGCGGCAAGGCGGCGGCCAAGGCTAGATTGGCCTTTAGGCCTGCGGCCATGGATGTATCGGCACCGGTATTGACATCAACCGCGACCAAAGCGCGGGTCGGTTCAACATAGGCCACGGCCCCACCGCCAAGCGGCATATAAGGCGATAACATCGCGTCAACTGCATCCAACACGCCGTGATCTTCGAAACAGCCCGGGGTTGTGATGACCTCATCGGGGTCGGGCAAGGCCCAATCGCGCCAGGCCATCATATGGGCATCCGGCGCGGGGGATAGACAGGCCGGGCCGGGTTCGGTGGCCGCGCGGGCCAAAACATCGCGCGCCTGTTCACAACATGTGATGATATTATCCCACAGCGCATCATCGGCCACATCTTGGGCCGCACTGCGCAGGATCAACCCATAATCAAGCCCGCAGGCCGTGCGGGCCTCATGCGCGATTTCCAATAACCGGTCGCGTTCGGGTTCATCCTTGATATTGCGCGATATATTGATCCCCGGCGCATCGGGGGTGGCAATCACATAACGATCCTTGAACAATACCCGGGTCGCCACCGGCACGGCCTTGCCAAGATCGGCTGTTGCATTCACCTGCACCAGAATTTTTTGCCCCGGCGTCAAACCCTTGGCGTGGCGCACATATCCGGTTTGGCCATCCCCCAAATCTGCCATCACCCCGCCTTGGCCTTTTAAGGGGCGCAATACAATGGCCTGAAAAATGGTTTCGGGCGCGGGAGGGGTGTCTTGTGGGGGATCCACGAAAAGATCGTGCAAGGCCCCATCCACCATCAAGGCGGCAACACCCCGCCCGGCGATTTCATCCAACAATACAACACGACCCTTCATCCTGCCCTCCAGACGGGATATCCAAGCGATGACAAAAGCTGCGCAGTTTCGGCCAAGGGCAGGCCCATAATGGCCGAATGGCTGCCGGATATCCAGGGGATGAACGCACCACCCGGCCCTTGGATGGAATACGCCCCTGCCTTGCCACGCCAATCGCCTGTGGCCAAATAGCCCGCCAGTTCAACTTGCGACAAGCGTTTCATCTTGACCTGACTTTCGACAACCCGCGCCACGACCCGCCCCGATCGGCGCAGGGCAAGCGCGGTATAAACCCGATGCCGCCGTCCTGACAAAGCGGTCAAAAAGGCGCGCGCCTCGGCGGGATCATTGGGTTTGCCCAAAATCCGGCGGCCCAATGCAACACTTGTATCGGCACATAAGATGATATCATCATCATCCGCATCAATCGCGGCCAGTTTATCGCGGGCAATGCGCGCCACATAGGCCCGTGGCAATTCGCCTTTTTGCGGGTCTTCATTGATATCGGGCGGCAAGATCGCATCAGGCGTGATGCCCAAAACCGATAACAATTCAGATCGCCTTGGGCTGGCCGATCCCAGAATCAGGCGCGGGGGGCGGGATGTATCCACCACCCTATTTGAAACGATAATTGATGCGGCCTTTGGTCAAATCATAAGGGGTCATTTCGACCTGCACCTTATCACCTGCCAATACGCGAATGCGGTTTTTGCGCATTTTGCCTGCCGTATGTGCGATGATTTCATGGCCGTTTTCAAGCTCGACCCGAAATGTCGCATTTGGCAGGAGTTCCTTCACGACGCCGGGAAATTCGAGCATTTCTTCCTTGGCCATGG
>CAZPSB010000090.1:0-8748 GCA_964589025.1 uncultured Jannaschia sp.
TCACGCTCATCGGCGAGGAACACGCGCCCCCCTATCAACGCCCGCCTTTGTCCAAAGGGTATCTGTTGGGTGAACTTGGCCTTGAACGGCTATATCTGCGGCCCGAACGGTTTTATGATGAAAACAATATCACGCTGATATTGGACACCACGGTTGATTCCATTGATCCGGCGGCCAAAACCATTACCGCAGGGGGGCGGGTTATGGGCTATGATGCCCTTGTTTTGACCACCGGGGCCACGCCGCGCCACTTGCCCGCATCCATGGGCGGCGATTTGCAGGGCGTGCATGTGATGCGCCGTTTGGCCGATATTGATGCCATGGCCCCCCATATGACCGACGGCCAAAACGCCCTGATTGTGGGGGGCGGGTATATTGGGCTTGAATCTGCTGCCATCTGCCGCAAACGCGGCATGAATGTCACATTGATTGAGGCCGCGCCCCGCATTTTGCAACGGGTGGCGGCGGCGGAAACCTCGGCGTATTTCCGCGATCTGCACCGCGCCCAAGGCGTGGATCTGCGCGAAAATACGGGCCTGACCTGCCTGACCGGGGCGGGTGGCAAAATCACGGGTGCAATTTTGGCCGATCACTGTGAAATTCCGGTTGACCTGGCCGTGATCGGCATTGGTGTCACCCCCGCAACGGCCCTCGCCGAAACCGCAGGCCTTACGATTGACAATGGTATCAAAGTCAATGCCGCAGGCCAAACATCAAACCCCGCGATTTACGCCGCAGGCGATTGCGCCAGTTTCCCCTATCAAGGCGGGCGTATCCGCCTTGAAAGCGTGCAAAACGCCATTGATCAAGCCGAAGCCGTGGCCTGTGCAATTCTGGGCCAGGATGTCACATACACGCCGATGCCGTGGTTTTGGTCAGATCAATATGATGTGAAACTGCAAATTGCGGGGCTGAATACCGGCTATGATCGCGTGGTGATGCGCAATGCAGGCACATCTGTGTCGCATTGGTATTACGCAGGCGATAGATTTCTGGCAATTGACGCAATGAATGACCCGCGCGCCTATATGGTGGGCAAACGATTGCTTGAGGCCGGCACATCCCCCGATCCCGCCTTGGTGGGCAATGCCGAAACCGACCTGAAATCCCTGTTGCAGACATGAGAATCGTCGCAGGGCGTTGGCGCGGCAAACAACTGACACCTTTGGGCCATGGCGATGTGCAGGCCCATCTGCGCCCCACCACCGACCGCGTGCGTGAAAACATCTTTAACCTGCTGCAAAACGGGCGGCAGGGCGATGTGATCACCGGGGCGCGTGTGTTGGATATCTTTGCGGGAACCGGCGCCTTGGGGATTGAGGCCCTAAGCCGGGGCGCACAACATGCCAGTTTCATTGAAAATGGCCGCGCGGCGCAGAAATTATTGGCAGCCAATATCAAACGCTGTGCGGCGCAAGGCATGACATCGGTGATTGCACAAGACGTCACAACCATTACAAAACCGGCGGTCGCGGCCTATGATGTGATCTTGCTTGACCCCCCCTATCGCAGCGATCTGGGCCAAAAGGGTCTGGTGGTGCTAACCCAACAAGGCTGGATCGCACAAGGCGCCATCGTGATGTGGGAAGACGCCACCCCGCCCATTTGGCCAGCCGGCTTTCACCCCCTTGACCAACGCAAATATGGGGGCACAATTGTCAGTTTAGCCCAATATATGGGCTAACCCCCAATTGAAGTAGAACAAGGCTTGCCGCCCTCTGTATCTTGTGAAAAAACAAACGAAACAGAGCAGAAAAGCCCTTATTTCATGCAAGACGCGCATAGCATCTTATCATCGGTGTTCGGTTTCGACAGCTTTCGCCCCGGTCAGGCCGAAATTGTTTCATCCGTTTCCACCGATCAAAACGTGCTGGCTATTATGCCAACAGGCGGGGGCAAATCGCTTTGTTATCAATTGCCTGCCTTAATGCGGCCCGGTGTGACACTGGTGATTTCACCGCTGATTGCGCTGATGCGCGATCAGGTGCGCAGCCTGCAACAGGCGGGGGTCGTGGCAGGGGCGTTGACCTCGGCGAATACGGATGCGGAAAATGCCGCCATCTGGGATGCGATGGGCGCAGGGCGTTTGAAATTGCTTTATGTCGCGCCCGAACGGTTGGCATCAGGCGGGGCTGAACGCATGTTGCGTCAGGCCAATGTTAGCCTGATCGCCGTAGATGAGGCCCATTGCGTTAGCCAATGGGGCCATGATTTCCGGCCTGATTATCTGCGCATCGGGGCGCTGCGCCGGGCGTTGAATGTGCCCTTGGCCGCCTTTACCGCCACCGCCGATGCACAAACCCGGGCCGAAATTATCACCCGCCTGTTTGGCGATGACACCCCGCAGGTCTTTCTGCGCGGCTTTGACAGGCCCAATCTGACGCTGGCCTTTGCCATCAAATCGCGCCCACGTGAACAAATCATGGATTTTGCCAAGGCCCGCAAAGGCCAATCGGGGATTGTATATTGCGGCACAAGGTCAAAAACCCAAACCTTGGCCCGCGCGTTGACACAGGCCGGCCATAGCGCATGTTTTTACCATGGCGGCATGGATCCAGATGACCGCCGCGTGGTTGAACGCCGCTTTGCCGAAGAAGACGGGTTGATCGTGGTGGCCACTATCGCCTTTGGCATGGGGGTTGATAAACCCGATATTCGATGGGTGGCCCATGCCGATTTACCCAAATCCATCGAAAGCTATTACCAAGAAATTGGCCGCGCGGGCCGCGATGGGGCGGCGGCCGATACGCTGACGCTGTTTGGGGCCGATGATATTCGGTTTCGCCGCCAACAAATTGACGAAGGCCTGGCCCCGCCTGATCGCAAAGCCGCCGATCATCTGCGCCTGTCATCCCTTTTGGGTTTGGCCGAGGCATTGGAATGCCGTCGCAAGGTTTTGCTTGGCTATTTTGGTGAAGAAACCGAACCTTGCGGCAATTGCGATATCTGCGCCCAGCCGCCTGAAACATTTGACGCCACAACGCCCGTGCGCAAGGCGTTATCGGCGATATTGCGCACAGATGAATTTTACGGATCAGGCCATTTGATTGATATCTTAATGGGGGCCGATACCGATAAAATCAAAACCCGTGGGCATGATCGCCTGCCGACCTATGGGCTTGGTACCGAATTTAACAAACGCGGTTGGCAGGCAGTGTTTCGCCAGATGGCCGCCCATGATTTGGTGCGCCCCGACCCTGCCCGCCACGGCGCCTTGCGCATGACCGATACCGCGCGCCCCATTTTGAAAGGCGAGGCCACAATCACATTCCGCAAAGATACAATCGCCGCATCCAGCACAAAAACCGCCGTGAAAACCTTGGTGGCCGATGAAGACGCGCCGCTTTTATCGGCGCTTAAGGCCAAACGCCGCGCGCTGGCCGAAGGTGCAGGATTGCCGGCCTATATGGTGTTTACCGATCGCACATTGATTGAAATGGCCGAAACCCGGCCCCAAAGCTTGGATGATATGGCCCGCATCACCGGCATAGGCCAGGCCAAGCTAGATCGCTATGCGCGTGATTTTCTTACCGTCATCACCGGTGCGCCCCCTGCGCCCATGCATCCGGCGCGGCGCAAACTGGCCCATCGGGGCAAAGGGTCGATCTATGATCGGCTATTGGCGGTGCAATCTGACCATGAACGCGGCCCCGATGGCATTGACCGGCCCATGCGGTGTTCTTCAACCCAATTAGCGAAAGTTGTCGAAAACAAACCCGCCAATCTGGCCATGATGGAACGGTTGATTGGCCAACGCCACACCGCGCGCTTTGGTCAGGTTTTTCTCGATGTCTTGCACGACGACGCCTAGCCGAACGCGTATCCCAAAAGGTAAAACAGGCCCATCCCGGTCACAATCGCCCAGATCGCACTTTTCAAAAAATACCCAACGACCAAGGCCAGTAATGCGGCGATAATGCGCGCAGGGTCAGGCGCGCCCCCCGTTGCGCCCGGCCACAAAACCAAAGGCGCCACCAAGCCCGGCAAAATTGCCACCGCCGTATAGCGTAAATGCCGCAACAGCCATGGGGGAATGTCACGATTGGCGAAAAACCCCAGAAAAGAAAAACGCAGACCAAACGTGCCCAACCCCATCAGGGCAATGATCAGCCAGATCTCGGCATTGGAATAGACCATCATGTTTGCCCCGTTTTTTGCGCCATGCGGCGTTCCACCTCGGCGCCTATAATCATGCCGGTGATCCCGGCCAACATCAGGCCCAAATTCCATGGCAGCCCGTGAAAGGCCAATGCCACAATCACCGATACGCCCGCCGCCGCAATATGGGCAAAACTGCGCAAACCCGGGCCGATAATGGCGATAAACGCCACGGGGATCACAAAATCCAAGCCCAAATCCGCCGACCATGCCGTGCCCAATACCGCGCCAATATAGCCCGCAATAATCCATGTAGGCATGATCGGCAAAGACGCGCCTAGAAAAAACATCAATTTCTGGGTCAAGGTCGTATCAGGGCGGGTGTCATAATCTTGCGCAGCCAAGGCAAAGGTTTGATCCACCGTGCCATAGGCGATAAAGGCGCGCTGCCAAAACCGCGCACGGCCTAAATGCACCGCCAATGTGGCCGAATACATCGCCATGCGCAAATTGACCGCCAAAGCGGATAAAACCACAACAATAAGCGGTGCATTTTCCGTCATCAATTGCACAGCGGCAAATTGCGACGCACCCGCAATGACAAGGCCGGTCATGGCCATGGTCTGGCCAAGGCTTAGCCCGGCCTCAATCCCTATGACGCCAAATAACAGGCCGAAAGGAATCACGATAACACTGAAGGGCAAGGCCGCCACAGCGCCACGCCAAAACGGACGGTCAGAGGAATGGATCGACATTTTGTCTCGGATGATTAGGATATATTCAAAATTGGCTTACCCGCAGTTCGCACAAGATGCAAATACCAGCAAAAAGGGGCAGATATGGCACCGCCTGCGATGATATTGGCCGGGGGGTTGTCGCGCCGGATGGGGCGCGAAAAGGCCTTTGTGCCTTTGGCCGGTCGCCCGATGATGGCGCATGTCTTGGCGCGCATTGCCCCGCAATCGGGGCCGGTTGCGATCAATGCCAATGGCGATGCGGCCCGGTTTGCGCAATTTGGCCTGGCCGTTATTTCTGACACCACCGCCCAGCAACGCGGCCCATTAGAGGGGGTGTTGACCGCCCTGAATTGGGCCGCCGCCCAAGGGGCCGATCGGGTGCTAACCGTCCCGGTGGATACGCCGTTTTTGCCGCCTGATTTATGCGAAGGGCTGCAACGCATATCTGCACCGATTGCATTGGCCGCAACCGCAGACGGGCCGCACCCAACCATCGGGCTTTGGTCGGTATGCCTTGCGCAGGCCCTGCGTGATGGGTTGGACAGGGGCATGCGCAAACTGGCGCTATGGGCACAAGATCAAGGCGCGCAACATGTGATGTTTGACGATGAACACAGGTTTTTCAACATCAACCACCCCGATGATGTCATCCACGCAGCCGCATATCTAAAGGCACAAGATGCAGGGTTTTGATCTGTTTATCGCGGTGGATTGGTCGGCCCGGTCCGCCCCATCCCCACGCAACCCCACCAAAGACGCGATTTTCATCGCGCGCATCCGGCGTGGCGAACCTAATAGCGAAATCACCTATCATCGTACACGGGCCGCAGCAGTGGCGTATCTGCGCGATATATTCGATGCCGCGCTAAAGGCCCGGCATCGTGTGTTTTGTGGGTTTGACTTTCCGCTTGGATATCCCAAAGGCTTTGCCCGCGCATTAACCGGTGGGGATGATCCCTTTGCGATATGGGCCTATTTGGCCCGCAGGATCAAAGACCAGCCAAACAATCACAATAATCGTTTTGCAGTGGCCAATCACATCAACCAACGCTTTGACGGCATTGGCCCGTTTTGGGGCTGCCCTGCCGCATATCAAACACCCCACCTGCCCGCTAAAGGCCGCCTGCGCCATGGCCATGGCATGGCCGAATTGCGCGCCACAGAACGCGCGGCCAAATCGGCGCAAAGTTGTTGGAAACTGTTTACAACCGGGTCTGTGGGCAGTCAGGCCTTGCTTGGCCTGCCCTATCTGCATCGGTTCCGACAAGACTATGGGCCGGCTTTATGCGTTGCCCCGTTTGAACCAGCAGATAAACCGATTGTTCTGGCAGAAATCTATCCATCATTGTTGAATGTGGTTATTCGCGCCGAACGCACCCAGAATGAAGTTCTGGATGCCACCCAAACCCGCATCACGGCGCGCGCCTTTGCCAATCTGGCCGTGCCGATCTTACATGATATGTTGCAGCGCGGCGATACCGAAGAAGGCCATATCATAGGTGTTGGCCATGAAACCGCCCTTATACGCGCCGCCCAAATTTAGGGCGCATCAAACATGCCCGCCGCGCGGCCCACAATGGCAAAGGCCCGTGCCGATCGCGTATTGACCAAAGCGGCAATTTCAGACGCGCTGGCATTGCCTTCGAATTCTATGAAATGGCGTTCAAACTGCCGCAAGAAATGATGTGCGGCATCGCGAAACACCACATCCTTGGACAAACGATCGCTGATCGTGTTCATCACGGTTTCATCATGGCCCTGCCCAATAGATTGCAACACGGTGCCACGATCCCCCTTGGCAAATCTGCGCCAGATTTCAGGGCGCGGACGGGCGGGGGGGAAATCATCCATGTAATAGGAATCTTCGCTTAGCAGGGTCAACATATCCTGACAGGCATGGATCAGTTTCACCGTGCCCTTGTCATCCAATGCCGCATTCAACGATACAAAGCCTTCTTGGTCTTTGTCATGATCGGGGAAATTCAACGCCCGCAGAAAATGTTTCATCGGCAATTGGCGGGTCGGCTTGGGGGGGGGTGATTGCGATGCCGCCGCCGATGCCGATGCCGCCGCGCCGCGCCGCGATGGGGACACCAAGGCCCGCGACGGCGTAGACGATCGCGGTGTTTGCCCCATTGCAGGTTTGGCGGTGTTATGGCGTGTGGTTGGTGCGGTTTCGGCCTGATTATGGGTGTTTTGCAAATAGGTTGATCGCATCGCATCAATCGTCAACTGCAATCGTTTGCCTTCGACCCTTAGATCATGGGCCGCGCGCAAAGCGATGGCAAAGCCCCATATCACAACCAAAGGCATCACGATATTCAAACAGGCCGTGATAACCATTGCGATCCGGGTTTGATTCGTTTCCAGCAATGGCATGGAAAAGGCCGCACCCAAAGGGGCCGTCAGAAACACCAAGGCAATACACAGCCAGACAAAGGTCAACACACAGGCGATGATTTCTATAATCGTCAATGTCTTGCGCGGGGATGGCGTGGAAAACACCCCCAAATCAAGATGTGACGCCTTTCTGGCCATATCTTTTTTGTTGTCTTTTGCCACGCGGCCACCCTTTCTTTTAGGCATATGCGATGGAAACAATTTCATATTCTTTGACACCACCGGGTGTTTTTACATCGACGCTATCGCCTTCGTCTTTGCCGATTAGGGCACGCGCAAGGGGGGATTTGATGTTGAGCAACCCTTTTTCGATATTGGCCTCAACCTCGCCCACGATTTGATAGGTTTTTTCAATATCATCTTCGTCAACCAACACAACGGTTGCGCCAAATTTGATGCTGCCCGATAGGGTGGTGGGGTCAATCACCTGCGCCAAACCTAAGACCGATTCAAGTTCTTTGATACGGCCTTCGATAAAAGATTGTTTTTCGCGGGCTGAATGATATTCGGCATTTTCTGACAAATCGCCATGTTCGCGCGCCTCGGCAATCGCCTTGATAATCGCGGGGCGTTCAGTGGATTTCAGATGTTTCAATTCCTCATCCAGCTTTTTATAGCCGGCGGGCGTCATAGGTATTTTTTCCATGGCGTCACATTGTCCTGGCGTGATGTCAGACCGTTAAATCAGCTTTGGACGATATGGGGGAACGCGCGCGGGTGCAATGTCTTTCACGATTAAAACACCCCAATGCGTTTTTCAATCCAGATCGGGTAAGGGTGCAATTGCACCGGCAGGCGAAATGGGCACGCGCGGTTCAGGCGGGCGCGGGGGGCCATCCGCCCCACATGCCGCCAGCGTTACAATCACACCCAAAAGGGCAAGGCAGGGTTTCGTCATGATAATCTTTCTTTCCAGCGCGCGATTTGATTGCGCACCTGCGCGGGGGCTGTGCCCCCATAAGATTGGCGCGAGGCCACCGAATTTTGCAAACTTAGCACGTCAAACACACGCGCATCAATTTGCGCATGCACGGTTTGCATATCCGCCAAAGCCAAATCGGCCAAGTCACATTCACGCGTTTCGGCCAATTTCACCAAGGCCCCCGTGACGTGATGGGCATCGCGAAACGGCATATCCAACACCCGCACCAACCAATCGGCCAGATCCGTCGCGGTGGAAAACCCAGACCCGGCGGCCTGTTCCAAGGCTGCGATATTGGCGGTCATATCCCCGATCATGCCCGTCATTGCAGCCAGTGCCAGTTCCAGATTATCGGCGGCATCAAATACCTGTTCTTTGTCTTCTTGCATGTCTTTGGAATAAGATAAGGGCAGGCCCTTCATCACGGTGAACAACCCCACAGTCGCCCCCAAAATGCGCCCGATTTTGGCCTATATCACTTGTTTATGTTTCCCGGATACAACACACAATTTTTGAGTGAAATTCTCTAAAAAACGAAATAGAGTGAAAGTTGAGCGTACTTTACAAAACATATCTAGTCCGATGTTCTAA
>CAZPSB010000091.1:0-8467 GCA_964589025.1 uncultured Jannaschia sp.
AAAACAGCCGCGCCCAAATCGACATGCGCCGCGCGCCCACCGCAATCATGGCGTGCATGGTGCGGGTTTGATGCGGCAGGCCCTGATCGCCGGGCAGGGGCGGGGCGGCTTCGGGGCCGGTGGTGGGGGGCGTATCCAGTTGGATCAAAACCGGCCCTGTTACAGGCGCGTTTTGCGAATCGTTCATAATTTATCCCCGATTAGAAATTCGGCGGCATGATCTAGGCGAATATGCGGCGGGCCATCGCCTGGGCGCAATGATAAAGGTGCTGGCGCAAAGCGCATCACGTCGAAATCATGCCCCAACCAGTTTTCCGCCCCATTTTGCGCCGGGCCAATCAAAACGGATGGGTCGGTGGGTAAATCACCCGGATGCAGGGCCGCAGGTTGGCCCGTATCCAACAAATTGCCGCATACAAGATGCAGCGGCGCGCCGTTGACATCACGGGTTTCTTCGATTGTGCTGCGCAGGGATGCAATCGCCATGGCTTGGGTTTTGGCCCCCTCAAAATCGGCCCGGCGGCGCGCGTCATCCAACAGCGCTGATAAAATCGCGCCAAGCCTGTCATGTTGGCTATGGTGCAGATGATCGGCTTTGGTGGCGGCAAATAAAATACGGTCTATGCGTCGCCGCCCCAATAATTTTTGCAAAATCGCATTTTTCCCGGGGCGAAAGGCGGCCAAAATGGCACTTAGGGCTTGGCGCAAATCTTGGGTCGCGCGCGGGCCTGAATGGATGGCGCCCAAGGCATCGACCAACACAATCTGGCGGTCTATGCGCGAAAAATGATTGCGGAAAAACGGCACCACAACACGCGATTTATAGGCCCCGAAGCGGCGTGAAAATTCCCGCGCCAAACTGCCACGCGGGGCATCCGATGGCGGCAGGGGGGCAAAGGTTAAGGCGGGGCTGCCTTCCATATCGCCGGGCAAAAGAAACCGCCCCGGTGTGCAATCGTAATATCCTGCATCGCGGGCGGCCATCAGATAATCGCGCCAAAGTCGCGCCAATCGGGCGGCTTGTGCATCGTCAAATTTGGCATCTGCATCCACCGATGCCAAAGCCGCCATATACGCCGCCCCTTCGGGCCGGGTGTTCGCCTGCGCCAAGGCGCGCGCCGACCATGTGGTATAATTCAGATCAAACAGGCCCAGATCCAGCACCCATTCGCCGGGATAATCCACGATTTCCAAATGTACGATGCGCGATTTGGAAAGCCCCGCCAAAAGACCATATGGACGCACGCGAAAAGACAGCTTGATTTCCGACAGCCCCGCGGTTGAGGCCGGCCAAACCGGTGCGGCGCTGGTTAGGTGATGCAGATGCGTTTCATAATCAAACCGGGGAATGGCGTCATCGCGCCCGCGTTGCAGATAGGCGGCCTCAATCCGGCCTGATCTGACGGCGTGCATTGCCTGCATCCGCCCGCGATCCAACAGATTTGCAATAAGGGATGTGATAAAGACCGTCTTGCCCGACCGGGCCAAACCGGTAACCCCAAGGCGGATGACGGGTTCAAACAAGGCCTCGGATACGCCATCGGTGATGTGTTCAACGCTTTGGCCAATTCTGTCTGCAACGCGCCCGATCCCCACTTTTTGCCCCCATATGATAATTTTCATCCCTGAATCTAATCATTCTGACGCGCCATTGCGAGGGGGTGATTGCACAAGGCCCCGCCTTAATGATACGCGCAAACCCAAGATGCCACGTTATGCGATGAAAATAGAATATGACGGCGCGCCTTTTGCGGGCTGGCAACGCCAAGATGACCAGACCACCGTTCAAGGCACGGTTGAGGCCGCCTTGGCGCGGTTGGAACAGGATGTGCCCACAATCGCGGCTGCCGGGCGCACAGATGCAGGTGTGCATGCCACCGGCCAGGTGGCCCATTGCGATATGGCCAAAGATTGGGATCCATTTCGGTTGTCCGAGGCGTTGAATTACCACCTGAAGCCTTTGCCTGTGGCGATTGTGGCCTGCGCCCGCGTGGACGATGATTGGCACGCGCGGTTTTCGGCGGTTGAACGCAGATATCTGTTTCGCCTGATTGCGCGCCGCGCGCCCTTGGTGCACGATATTGGCAAAGCGTGGCATGTGCGCGGCCCATTGGATGCGGATGCCATGCGCGCAGGCGCACAGCATTTGATCGGCCTGCATGATTTCACGACATTCCGTGCATCCATCTGTCAGGCCAAAAGCCCCGTGAAAACCATTGATCATATCGCGATTGATGAAATTGCGCTGGATAATGCGACCGAGTTTCGGGTTTATCTGCGCGCACGGTCGTTTTTGCATAATCAAGTGCGGTCGATTGTGGGCACGTTGGAACGTGTGGGCGCGGGGGCATGGCACCCCGATGATGTGCGTGCGGCCCTGATGGCGGCTGATCGCGCGGCCTGTGGGCCGGTATCCCCGCCACATGGATTATACCTAACAGGCGTTGGTTATCCGCAGGATGTGTTTGGGGATGTTTTTCGAAACCCTGCCTGACTGGTGATTTGCAAATGGTCGAGTACGCGTTGTGCCTTGCCCGGCGCGCCCAATTGCGCCAAATCGCGCGCAGCCATCAAAAGGGCGATTTCGTGCTGTGTGATACGCAAATACGCGACCGAGGTGTGTTCTTCGTCAATCGCTTTATCAAGCCGGTTTTCAATCTGTTGTATCATCGCGTCGCGGTTGTCATCCATTTCACCCCCCAATTCGTGATAATCGACTGTCAGGATCACCTGACAGTCGGGGAGTTCACAAACCGCTACAGAACGGCTGCGCTGACCTTTAGGTCGAAACCCTGGACATACGCCAACGCCTCCCCGACCAAAGGTCAAAGGAGGTGTCTTTACGGTTGACACGAACCGTCTGTAGAGGGGTTGTGACACCCCAAGATCAGGCGCGCCCGATCTTGGGTCTAGGTTAAATCCATTCACGCCATAGGCGCAAGACCAAAGGCCCCCTTACCCCTATTCATTCTTAGCTATGAATCGCGCCATCCCCGCAGGCAAGGGCGGCTTCGCGCACGGCCTCGGAATAGGTGGGATGGGCGTGGCAGGTTAGCGCGATATCCTGTGCGGCGGCGCCAAATTCCATCGCCACGCAAATTTCATGGATCAAATCACCCGCCATCGGCCCGATAATAT
Organism: uncultured Jannaschia sp.; assembly: GCA_964589025.1. Lineage (GTDB taxonomy): Bacteria > Pseudomonadota > Alphaproteobacteria > Rhodobacterales > Rhodobacteraceae > JANSYL01. The sequence goes on from CAZPSB010000091.1 coordinate 3,139, forward strand.
GCGCGCCCAAAATACGATCGGTTTTTTCATCTGCCAAGATTTTCACAAACCCATCAGCGGCGAAATTGGCCTTGGCCCGCCCATTGCCCATAAAGGAAAATTTGCCAACCTTATAGGCGCGACCGGCCTGTTTCAGGGTTTCTTCGGTTTCACCTACGGTTGCGACCTCGGGGTGGGTATAGATCACGCCGGGGATCACGCCGTAATTGACATGGCCCTGTTTGCCGGCAATCACCTCGGCGACGGCCATGCCTTCATCTTCGGCCTTATGGGCCAACATCGGGCCGGTGATGCAATCGCCAATCGCGTAAATTCCGCCCAGATTCGTGGCCCAATGCGCATCGGTTTTGATCTGCCCGCGATCTGACATCGCAACGCCCAGACCATCCAACCCCAACCCATCGGTATAAGGGCGCCGGCCCGTGGCGACCAGAACGACATCGGCATCAACATGATGTTCAGTATCATCTTTGCGCAGCTTATAGGTGATGGTTGCCTTGCCATCGGTGGTGTCAACCGTTTCAACCGCCGCACCAAGGGTGAATTTCAACCCCTGTTTGGCCAGAAGTTTTTGGAATTGCTTGGCGGTTTCACCATCCATACCCGGCGTGATGTGATCCAGATATTCGATCACCTGCACCTCAGACCCCAAACGGGCATAGACCGACCCCAATTCCAACCCGATCACACCGGCCCCAATCACCGCCATTTTTTGCGGAATTTTATCAAGGCTTAGCGCACCGGTTGATGTTACAACAATTTTTTCATCAATTTCAATGCCCGGCAAGGCGGTTGGCTCCGACCCCGATGCAATCACAATTGCCTTGGCCGAATGCAGATCATCGCCGATTTTAACCTTGCCCGGTTCGGGGATAGACGCCCAGCCTTTTAACCAATCGACTTTGTTTTTCTTGAATAAAAATTCGATGCCCTTGGTGTTTTGCCCAATGACATCATCCTTATAGGCCTGCATTTGCGCCCAATCCACGCTTGGGGTGGCCCCCATCAGGCCCATTTTGGCGAAATTATGTTCGGCCTCATGCAATTGGTGGGATGCATGCAACAATGCCTTGGATGGGATACAGCCGACATTCAGGCAGGTGCCGCCCAAAGTGTCACGCCCTTCAACACAGGCCGTTTTCAGGCCAAGCTGCGCACAACGAATGGCGCAAACATAGCCGCCAGGGCCGGACCCGATTACAATGACATCATAGCTGGACATGGGGGAATTCCTGTTGGTGATTCACTTGCCCGGTCATCGTATCACGCGTCATTGGCCTAGCACAACACAACGCATAAAAATGCTGTTTATGGCGCGATTGGGTTAGTTCAATTCATGCAACATATTATTGCGCGCCAACCAATCGCGTATGTCCGTTGGGTTTTCTGTCAGAACACGCACCCCGACCGAGGCAATTTCGCATCCGGTTTGGGACATGATCAAATCCGTTGTCGCGCGCGCCATTGCGTTTAGGCGCGATATCCCAACCATATCATAAGGCCCATAGGCCAAAGGTGTGTTTTCAGTGATCATACGAATGGCGGCGGCTTGGCGGTCTTGGGCAGATTGGCCATCCACATCATCAAGACAGACCATGTTATATCGTTGGTTCACGATAGTTGGGGCTTTGCCTTGGGTTGATGAATAGTCCTCAGATCCACGTTGGAACACCTCGCGGTCATATATGAAATCTTGGGTCGCGCTGCCACGGGGCAGGGCATGGGCCGAAAATGGGCCTGCGATTAAACCCAAAAACAGGGCTGTTATTGATAAAATTTTGTGCATTTTATTCTCCGCTTTGCGTGGGCAAATCGGTAATTTAGGTCATGGCCAAAAACAAGGCATAGCCAACCATCGCCAATGTTGCGCAAAATCCCGCCGAAAAAAACACCGACCGCCAAGGCGACCACCCAAAGGCATAGGCCGGCACATAAAGAATGCGCGCGCCCAGATAGGCGTAACCGCAAAAGGCGGTGAAGGGGGTATTTGCCCCCGACAGTTCAACCACCATAACGGCGATGGTAAACAGGATTAACCCTTCGAAATGATTGTCCATCGCCCGTTTCAGGCGGCCCGTGCGGGGGCTTAGCCGGGCCTCAAGCCCGCCTTCATCGCGCGGGGACATGGTTGTTTTCGCGCCCAATTCCCGATTGGCCGGTATCGCCATCAGGAAATATTGAATGACCTGGAGGAAAAAGGCGAAGGAAAGGGCAGTGATTTCAGGGGTCATTTATATACCTAATTACGACCACGCGAATATTGCAGCAAATCTAACGTAAGGCCATTTTCAATGACCCAACCCATAGATTCACGTAAACCAACTGTCACGGTTTCCCAAGTTACGTTGGTTGTTTCGCATCCTGTGGGTTCGACAATCAAACGATTTGTCCTTGTCTGCCAACCGCTTTGGTAAAACGGGTTTGATCGGGTTGATCCTTCAACAAAACGGGGCATTTCAGAATCAATTAAACCAATGGCCTGACGGTAACGCGATTGCGCAGAACGGCCATCCACCCCGTTTAAACATGCGATTGTGTAGGTGTTGTTATATATGCGCGCGGGTATTGTACGGCGTTGCGCGCCGGTGATCCGCAATTCGCGTTGCATGATTTCACGTTCATAGGTGAATGTTCGTACATCGCTGCCCTCTGGTAATGTTTCCTGAGAGGGCGTGGGCGTTGAACACGCGACCAAGCCAAACAAGACCACACATGAAGTAATAAAAAATCTTATCATTTCAAACACTCAATCACAAATCCATCAATAACCGGCGGGGGTCTTCCAATGCCTCTTTGACGCGCACAAGGAATGTGACCGCGCCTTTGCCATCCACGATGCGGTGGTCATAAGACAGCGCCAGATACATCATCGGGCGGATTTTAATTTCGCCCCCGATGACCATGGGGCGATCTTGGATTTTATGCATGCCCAAAATACCCGATTGCGGCGGGTTCAAAATGGGCGATGACATCAGCGACCCATAAACGCCACCATTGGAAATGGTGAATGTGCCGCCTTGCATTTCGGCCATCGACAATTTGCCGTCGCGCGCCTTGCGGCCCTTTTCGGCAATGGCCTTTTCCAATTCGGCGAATCCCATTTGATCGGCATCATTGATAACGGGCACAACCAACCCCTGCGGGGTACCCGCCGCGATGCCCATATTGACATAGTTTTTGTAAACGATATCGGTGCCATCAATTTCGGCGTTCACCTCGGGGATTTCTTTTAACGCATGGCAACATGCCTTGGTGAAAAAGGACATAAAGCCCAACCGCACGCCGTGTTTTTTCTCAAACAAATCTTTGTAGTCTTTGCGAAGGTCCATCACCGCGGTCATGTCGACCTCATTATAGGTGGTCAGGATCGCGGCGGTGTTTTGGGCATCTTTCAAACGCTTGGCGATGGTTTGGCGCAGGCGCGTCATTTTCACCCGTTCTTCGCGGGTCGTGTCAGTGGCGGGTGTGGCCGCAGGCACCGATGGGGATGAGGCCGCAGCCTTTAACACATCTTCTTTCATGATGCGCCCATCGCGGCCCGATCCCTGCACTTGATCAGCGGATAGGCCTTTTTCGGCCATCAATTTTTCCGCAGATGGTGCGTTTTCAACATCTTTGCTGGTGGCCGCAGGGGCGGGGGTGGCGGCGGGGGCTGTGCTTGGGGCAGGGGCCTGTTTGCCGCCGCTGATTACGGCCAATTTGGCATCAACGCCCACGGTTGTGCCTTCGGGCGCGACGATTTCGGCCAGAACACCGGCTGCGGGGGCGGGCACCTCGACCGATACTTTGTCGGTTTCCAATTCGCACAGCATGTCATCGGCGGCGACCGTGTCACCAACCGCCTTGAACCATGTGGCAACAGTTGCTTCGGTCACGGATTCGCCAAGGGCGGGCACCATGACATCAACGGATTTTGTGCTTTGACCCGATGCATTGGGCGCAGTGGCGGGGGCGTCATTGCCTGCGTCTTTGCCGTCATCAAGGTCGTCTTGCGCGGCAGAGGCCGCGTCTTGGGCGGTGTTTAGCGTGGCCAAAAGGGCATCAACCCCCACGGTTTCACCTTCGGGTGCGACGATTTCGGCCAGAACACCGGCTGCGGGGGCGGGAACCTCGACCGTGACTTTGTCGGTTTCCAATTCACACAGCATTTCATCGGCGGCGACCGTATCGCCGGGTTTTTTGAACCAAGTTGCAATTGTGGCTTCGGTCACAGATTCGCCCAATGTGGGTACGCGAACTTCGATGGACATGATGATTATCCTTTGATGGTCAGCGCATCATTGATGAGCGCAGCTTGCTGAGATTTATGTTGACTGGCCAAACCCGTCGCAGGTGAGGCCGTGGCGGCGCGCCCGGCATAAATGGGGCGTTTATGTTTGGCATCAAGGCGCGTTAAAACCCATTCGATATTGGGTTCAACAAAGCTCCACCCGCCTTGGTTTTTCGGTTCTTCCTGACACCAGACGATTTCAGCTTGCTTAAAGCGTTCCAATTCGCGCACCAGACTAAGGGCCGGGAAAGGATAGAATTGTTCAAGGCGCATAAGATACACATCGGTCAATCCGCGCGCGTCGCGTTCTTCTAGCAAATCATAATATACCTTGCCCGAACATATCACCACGCGCTTGATCTGGTTATCATCCATCAATTCAGTATCGGAATGGCCCTTTTGTGCATCATCCCACAACACCCGGTGGAAACTGGACCCGGTGGTGAACTCATCCAGATCAGACACGGCCAATTTATGGCGCAACAATGATTTCGGCGTCATCAACACCAAAGGTTTGCGGAATGATCGGTGGATTTGGCGGCGCAGGATGTGGAAATAATTGGCCGGTGTGGTGCAATTTGCGACGATCCAGTTATCTTCGGCACACATTTGCAAGAACCGTTCCAACCGCGCCGATGAATGTTCAGGCCCTTGGCCTTCATAGCCATGCGGCAATAACATTACCAAACCGGACATGCGCAACCATTTGCGTTCGCCGGAACTGATGAATTGATCAAACATGATCTGCGCGCCATTGGCGAAATCGCCGAATTGGGCCTCCCACAGAACAAGCGCATTGGGTTCGGCCAAAGAATAGCCATATTCAAACCCAAGCACCGCATATTCCGACAGCATCGAATCGATGACCTCGTATTGGGCTTGGCCTTCGCGAATGTTATTAAGCGGATAATAACGTTCTTCGGTGTCTTGGTTGATCAGGCCGGAATGGCGTTGGCTAAAGGTGCCACGGGTCGAATCTTGGCCGGCAAGGCGCACGGGGTAGCCTTCGGTTTGCAACGACCCAAAGGCCAAAGCCTCGGCGGTGGCCCAATCAAACCC
>CAZPSB010000092.1:0-3837 GCA_964589025.1 uncultured Jannaschia sp.
CCCTGCTTTGGCACAAACGGGGCCGATCACATTGCACCATCCAGCCTGATCCAGCCAGCCGGCCACGTAAATTGTGCGATCATCATGTACCACAACCGGGGCGCCGGTTTGGGTTTTGCCTATAACCTGTGCCGTTGTTTCGACATGTTCAAAATATTTGGTAACTTGGCCACCCTGTTCCAACGGGATTTCGGCACCCGGGCGCAGGGTTTCAAGGCGCGACACCCGCAGGTCAAACCCCGGTAAATTGGGTGGCAAAGGTGTTGTCGGAATGCACATATCACCATCGCGCGCGGCACTGCGCGGGCCATATATGACATGCGCGCCACTGGCCGCCAAGGCCTGTTTCAACGCATCATTCATATGCATCATACCCGGTGCGGCAATGATTTTATAGCCGGTGAAATCTTTGGTTGTGGGCGGCACAATATCAACCGACAGGCCCAAAGACCGCATCGCGCGATACACAGCAAACACCAAAGAGAAATAGGTCAATCCCTGCCCTTGCGGTTGCACGCCCCAGGCCCAATCGGCATCATAATCAAAAATCAACGCGACTGGGGCCTGCACAGGGGCGATATCGGGCGCGGTTGTGATGTCTTGGGCCACTTGCATGGCCTCGGCCATGGCGGGGGCATCAATGCTATCGGGGCGCAACAGGCCGGAATGCAATTGTTCCTGCGCAAAGGGGGCCTGACGCCACCGGAAATAGCACACGGCCTCGGCGCCATGGGCGAAGGCTTCCCAAGTCCAAAGCCTGACCATACCGGGCAAAGGCGCGGGGTTATAGGGGGCCCAATTCACCGGGCCGGGTTGTTGTTCCATGACCCACCAACGCCCCTTGCCCACGGCGCGGTAAAGATCATGGTGAAAGGCCTGAAAATCGGGGTCGCCTTGGCCTGCAAAGGCCATGCGGTGGGATTCATCCGCATCCACGCGGTCTTCTAAAAACCCAAGTGGGTAGCTATCCCAACTGGCAATATCCAAATCATCGCCCACGGCGTAATGGTCAAATTCCGTCACCCGGCCCATATAATTATGCGCGATTGGGGCATCGGAATGCGCGCGGATGATATCCACCTGCAACCGGTTGAACACCACCACCTGATCGGAACTAAAGCGTCGAAATGCCAATGCATGCGCCGGGTTGGGTTCGGTCACTGTCAGGTTTGGCAGGTCAATCTGATCAAAGCGGTCATATTCCATCGACCAAAACACGTTGCCCCATGCCTTGTTCAAGGCCTCAACCGTGCCATAGCGCGCGGCCAACCAGCCCTGAAACGCCACGCGCGCCGCGTCAGAATATGAAATGATCGTATCATGGCAGCCATATTCATTATCGGTTTGCCATGCGGCCACATGCGGGTTTTTGCCATAGCGTTCGGCAATTTTTGTCACAATCGTTTCGCATTCGGCCTTATAGCCTTGGTGACTAAAACAATAATGGCGGCGTGATCCGAATTTACGCGGATGGCCTTGGGCATCAATGGCCACCATATCGGGGTGGCGGTCAATCATCCAACGCGGTGGCGTGGCGGTGGGTGTGCCCAAAACAACCCTTAACCCGGCCTTGCCCAGAACCGAAATCGCATCATCCAGCCAATCAAAATCATACTGGCCCGGCTGCGGTTCCAAACGCGACCAGGCAAATTCGCCAATCCGAACCCAGGTCAAACCGGCGGCCACCATGCGGCGGGCGTCATCCTCCCATATCTTGCGGTCCCAATGTTCGGGGTAATAACAGGTGCCAAGTGTACGTTTCATGATGGTCTCTTTAGTCATGGAATTTGGTAAATTGATATATGCTTTGTTGATGATAGGTTTCACCCGGGCGCAAAATCGCGTTTGGAAAATGCGCATGGTTGGGTGCGTCTGGCCAGTTTTGCGGCTCTAACGCAAGGCCAAAATGACCAAACGGGCGCAAATGACGCCCGTCATAGGCCTGCAACCCCGGTGCATTGGTTTGTAAATCAAGCGCCACATCCCCCGCCACAACCCGCGCGACCGGGCGCATTGCGCCGGGGTCACCACGCAAACAGAAATTATGGTCAAGCGCGCTATCCCCAACGGCGCGCAACGCGCGAAAATCCAATGCGGTGTCGGCGATGTTGTCGAATGCCCCCGTAGGGATTTGATCGGTGCCCAAGCGCAAAACCTGATCTGCCGCGATTTGCAATTTCTGATTTGGGCCAAGATTGACATAACTGTGATGGGCAAATGACACCGGTGTTGGCGCGTCTGTGCGCGCCCAGATATCAACGCATAGCGCCATGGAATCGGCGATCATATAGCGCGCGACAATCCCCAGATTGCCCGGAAATCCGCCTTGCCCATCTGGTGAATCCAACGATAATGTCACCGCATTGGCCGCGCAATCAGTAATCGCCCAGACCTGATGGCTGGTGCCCATTGCGCCGCCATGCAGGCAATGCTTTCCCATAAAGTTTCTATCAAGATCAAATTCTTGGGTGCCACTTTTAAACTTTGCGCCACCAATGCGATTGGCATAGCGCCCCACAATTGCACCCACATATTCCAACGGGCCAAGGTAATCGGCCAGTGAATCTGAACGCATCACCAAAGATCGGTTTATGCCGTTTATCCGCAGGTCTTGTAGGGTTGCGCCATAGGTTAGCACACCCGCCTGCATCGCGCCGCATGACAAGGTGATTTGATCAACGCCCTGCCCTTGATCGGTATGGCCGATACGCATGATTTTTGGCATTGTGCAACTTAACCTAGGCAAACCTGATATTCGGCAAGGCCTTGCACCGGTTGATCCACCGCAAAGGTCAGGCCCTGCCCGGCGCGATCATGGGGCAAATCAACCGCCGCCGAGGTTGCGAATAATGTTGCAAAATCCGCGCCACCAAAGGCCGGGCATGTTACCTGTTGTGCAGGCAATGTGATGGCCGACATGAATTCACCCTGCGGTGAATAGCGCGCCACTTGATATGCATCCCATTGGGCATTCCAAAGACATCCTGCCGCATCCACCACCGCACCATCAGGGTTCAGACCTTGGGCCTTGAGATCAACAAATACTGCCGGTGCACCAACAGGCCACCCCCGGGCATCCAGATTTTGTTTCATGATCTGTTTGGTGGGCGTATCGCAATAATAGGCCAAGGTTTTATCAGGGGAAAAACAAATCGCATTGCTGATTGTGATATCGGAATATAGCCGTTCCAACTGGCCTTCGAAATAGCGATAAATCGCCCCGGCCTTGTCTTCGGCATTCTTGCCCATTGTGCCAATCCAAAACCCGCCCCAAGGATCGGCGCGGCCATCATTGGACCGGGTCACCGGGTTGTTTGCCTCAAGCGCGATGACATCATCACGCGCACCATTTGTGACATCAAAGCGAAACAGCGCAGTTTCAGACGCGATGAGCAATATATCGCGATCGACCCAACCCGCCGCAGATACATGTTCATCAAATTGCCAATGATGCATTTGGCCGTTTTCAACCGTCAAAAGACGTTTTGACAAAATGTCAAACCAATATAGCTGCGCGCGCATAGGGTGCCAAAGCGGCCCTTCGCCCAATTGGCATATCCGGTCATCATAGGCCGTTACCATCGTCATGCAGGCAGGCCCGCATCATAGGCCGCCACAATTGTCGCCGCGCGGGTGGCCACATCAGTGGCGGACAGGCCGGGCGTATAAAGCGCGGTGCCAATCCCAAACCCGGTGATCCCGGCGGCAAACCATTCGTCAAAATTATTCGGCCCCGCCCCGCCCACGGCATAGGTTTTAGTGCCCTCGGGCAAGACCGCCGAAATCGCCTTGAACCCTTTGGGGCCAATCAACAAGCCGGGGAAAAATTTTAACCCA
>CAZPSB010000092.1:3847-4499 GCA_964589025.1 uncultured Jannaschia sp.
CATCCTTATTCAGAGAGATATCAGCGATTCCGATTTACTCGTATCAAAACGATATCAGACACTGTTCGAAAATGCTAATGATGCAAATGAAACAACTTTGAACATACGCCGCCCGACAGCAATTACATCCGGTGAATCGATGAAAAATTTTAACCCATCCGCCCCATGGCGCAGCGCGGTAAAACATTCGGTCGGGGTGGCCACACCGGGATATGACCGCAGGCCTTCGGATTTGGTCATGGTGATAACATCAGGGTTGCAATCGGGGGATACAATCAACCGCCCGCCGGCCGATTTCACATCCAGCACCTGATCGGGCGTCAAGACCGTGCCGGCCCCTATGATGGCGCGCCCATCCAGGCCATGGGCCAGGTTTTCGATGGATTGCAACGGTTCGGGGGAATTAAGCGGGACTTCGATCAGGCCAATCCCGGCCTCAACCAAAACCTCACCAATGGGCAGGGCCTCATCCGGGTGGATGCCGCGCAAGATAGCGATAATTTCACGGGTCATAGGTGTTATCCTTTCAATCCTGCATAGGCGGCTTTTAGGCCAGCCAATGTAAATTCATCGCCCGTATATTCACGGGCATTCACCCCTTGGGGCGCCAAGGCCGCGGCATATAGGGTTGTCAAACGCGGTTCGCCGATCA
>CAZPSB010000092.1:4509-8465 GCA_964589025.1 uncultured Jannaschia sp.
AACCCCAATAAAAGGCCCGACATGCGCGCGCGGGATATAGCGGCGCAATCGCCATCCAACAAAGACCCCGCCCGCAAGCCAAATAAACGCGATGTCAGATATTGCGGCGACATGATCGCATCGGCCACGCCCGCGTCAAACGCGGCCTGATCCCATCCATCCCCGCCAACCGAATGACGCAGAACCGAATGGTTTGACAAAACCGCAAAAATTTCGCCCGTCATAACAGTCCGAAAGCCGATGATTTCGCCCGCGCTGATGCGCACCCATTTGGTATGGGTGCCGGGCAGGCAAATCACGCCGTCAAAATCGGGTTGATTGGTCAAAAAACCACCCATCTGGGTTTCTTCGCCCCGCATCACATCGGCGGGGCTGGCCTGCATCACGCCAGGCAGAATGCGCATATCAAGGCGCGGGTCATCGGCGTGCACCTGAACCGCCGCCCCAATGCCGGGAATGGCGCAGGGTGTGGCGGTATAGGGGGCCTCAATCCAGCCTTGTTTAGCGCCGACCATGCCACAGGCAATCACGGGCGTTTTACGCCCATGGGGCAAATGCGCATCAATCATCGCAATCAAGGTGGGTTCAAAATCTTTGGGCTGCAAACCGCCCATGCCTTTGCCGCCCGATACATGCGCCAATTCGGCCCCATCCGGGCCAAATACCCAAACCCGTAGGTTGGATGTGCCCCAATCAACGGCGATCCATTCGGTTTGCATGCGCCCTACCCCGTGACCACAACGCCGCCATCAATAACAAGCGATTGGCCGGTCATCATGCGGCTGGTGTTGGATGCTAAAAACAGTGTCGCATCCACAATATCGCGCGGGGCAAGCGTATCTTTCAAACACTGACGTTCCACATGCGCGGCCAACGCATCCGGCGTGGCCCATTTATCAAGTTGTTTTTCGGTCAAAACCCAACCGGGCGCCAAGGCATTCACACGAATTTTATCCGGCCCGAATTCACGCGCCAGGCTGCGCGTCATACCATTGATCCCCGAATTGGCCGTTGTATAGGCCGGATAGCCGGTATTGCCCATCATGTAACTGATTGACGTAAAGTTGATGATTGACCCGCCCCCGGCGGCGCGCATTCCATCAACAACCGCCTGACAGCCAAAGAAATAAGCCTTTAGGTTGATGGCCTGCATCCAATCCCAAAAATCCTCGGTCACTTCGGCGGCGGTATGGCGTTGATCATTGGCGGCATTGTTGACCATTGCCGTGATCGGCCCATGCGCATCAGCCGCCTGCGCAATACAAGATTTCAGGCGCGCGATATCGGTAATATCGCATTGCATATATAAAGGCCGCACCCCATGTTTGGCCTGCATCGCATCACAAAATGCGGTGGCGTCTGATCGTTGAACAAAGGCGACCTTTGCGCCTTGTTCCAAAAAACCTTCGGTCAGGGATGCGCCAATACCAGACCCGCCCCCGGTAATAAACACGCTGGCCCCGTTCAAATCGTGAAATGTTGCTGTTTTATTCATCAATGGCTTTCCCGTGTGACTGGTCGTTTGTCATGCCCAACAAGGAAATCAAGATCGGCCCCTTGATCGGCCTGCAACACATGATCGACATATAGTTTCGCATATCCGCGATCATAACGCGGTGGGTCAGGTTGCCATGCCGCGCGGCGTGCGGCGATTTCATCGGCATCCACCAGCAATTCCAACACCCCATCCTTGGCCGATAGGCGAATAAGATCGCCGGTTTTCACAAGCGCCAATGTGCCGCCCATCTGTGCCTCGGGGCTGGTGTGTAAAACCACCGTGCCAAAGGCCGTGCCCGACATGCGCGCATCGGATACACGCACCATATCGCGCACGCCCTGTTGCACCAATTTGGCCGGGATCGGCATATTGCCCACCTCGGGCAGGCCCGGATACCCCTTTGGCCCGCACCCTTTTAGAACCAAAATCGTTTCCGGCGTCACAGGCAGATCTTGGCGGTCGATATTGGCCTTCATGTCTTCGATATTTTCAAACACATAGGCCTCACCTTCGTGTTCTAGTAAATGTTCCGACGCGGCCGAGGGTTTGATGATTGCGCCATCCTGGGCCAGATTACCGCGCAACACACGCAAACCCGCGGCGGGTTTTAATGGGGCATCAAAAGGCCGGATGACATCATCATTAAAACATTCCGCACCCTTGCCATAGTCAGAAATATCCCCGCCCATTACGGTTGCCGCCCGATCAAGAACATGCGCCAATTCGCGCAACACAACCGGCATACCGCCCGCATAGGCGAAATCTTCCATCAAATATTTACCCGATGGCATACAATTAACCAATAATGGAATATCAGACCCAAGATCGAAATCATCCAATGTCAATTCAACGCCCAAACGGCCCGCGATTGCCAAAAGATGCACAACCGCATTGGTTGATCCACCAACGGCGGCATTCACGCGAATGGCATTCAGCAAACTTTCACGCGTCATGACCTTTGACATCACGAGATCTTCGTCCACCATTTCGACAATGCGCTTGCCCGTTAGATGGGCCAAGGCCATGCGCCGTGCATCCACCGCAGGCAGGGCCGCATTTGTGGGCAGGCTCATGCCCATTGCCTCAACCAGCGATGCCATGGTGCTGGCGGTGCCCATGGTCATGCACACGCCTTTGGATCGGCTCATGCCGCTTTCGGCGGCCATGAAATCTTGCAATGTCATTTCGCCTGCGCGCACGGCTTCGGAAAATTTCCAAACATCGGTGCCCGATCCAATATCTTTGCCTTGCCATTTGCCGTTTAACATGGGGCCGGAACTAACCACGATACTGGGCAAATCCACACTGGCCGCCCCCATCAATTGACCCGGGGTGGTTTTGTCACATCCGCCCAAAAGTACAACACCATCAATGCCATAGGCGCGAATGGATTCTTCAACATCCATAGATAAAAGATTGCGAAACAACATTGCCGTTGGTTTCATCTGGGTTTCACCCAAAGACATCACCGGGAATTCAACGGGAAAACCGCCTGCCTCCCAGACGCCGCGTTTAACGCCTTCGGCCAATTCGCGCAGGCCCGAATTACAAGGGGTCAATTCAGACCATGTATTACAAATGCCAATAATGGGGCGGCCATCAAAAGAATGGTCTGGAAAGCCTTGGTTTTTCATCCAACTGCGGTGAATAAACCCGTCACGATCAAGTTTTCCATACCAGGCCGCACTGCGCCGTTGTTTTTTTTCGGTCATATCCGTTTTCCTTCAATCACCCATATTGTTTCGGGAAAATCCCATGGCAGGGTCAGGCCGTATTGCATCAGATACGCACCCGAAAGCACAACTGATTGCGATTTAAGCAATGGCGCCCCACGCGATAGCGCAGGCGCATCTTCCCGGTTTATTAGTGTAAGGTCATAGCGCGCCTGTGGGTCCAATTGGGTTAGACGCAAGGGCCGCGGCAAAATTTGCGCCGATGTGTCGGCCTTGCCGGCAAAAACCACAAACCGGTCGCCAGTTTGGCAAAGCTGTTGTTCGGCAATGACTGTGCAATCGGCGCTGTCCAATCGCAAAATATCGGCATGATACATCCAATCGCGATTGGCCTTCCACCAGGTTGTCACCTGTTTCAAGGTCGCAGATTCATCATCCGTTAATTCGCGCGGGTCCATTTCAAACCCCATATGGCGTTGTGCCGCCACCCAAGCGCGCAAACACATATTTAAAACGCGCCCCGATGTATGGCACCTGCGCGGCCCCACATGCGACCCTGTTACCGCCAATGGCAAAAACAACGCCGCGTTATGTTGAATGCGCAACCGTTCAATGGCATCATTGCTATCGGATAGCCATACACGGTGCGTGCGTTGCAAAATACCAAAATCAATGCGCCCCCCGCCCGAGGCACAGCTTTCAATCTCAACCCCGGGATGCGCGGCGCGCAGGCGGTCGATCAAGGCATATGTCCCATGGGTTTGCGCCGCATCCGCAAAAGGCAA
>CAZPSB010000093.1:0-1080 GCA_964589025.1 uncultured Jannaschia sp.
TCACCACAAAACCCGGCGGGCGGGTTTTGGCCTGTGTCATATAGCGCAGTTTGATCCGGCGGCCTGCGGGCGCGGGGGGGGGGTGGGCCTCGGTCATGGCGATCAACCAATTGTTCAACTTGGCGGTGCTGATGCGGCGGTTCCACACATCATGCGCCTTGACAATCGCGGCCTGCAACCGATCAAGCCCCTTGCCCGTTTTCGCCGATACTGTGATTAACGGCGCGCCGCGCAATTGCGGCAATAAACGGGTAAAGGCCTCTTTTAATTCGGCAAGTTTTTCTTGTTTGTCATCTTCCAAATCCCATTTATTCACGGCCACGACAACCGCGCGGCCTTCGCGTTCGGCCAGATCGGCAATGCGCAAATCTTGTTGTTCAAACGGGATGGCGGCATCTAGCAAAACCACTATAATTTCGGCGAATTTTACCGCCCGCAGCCCATCCGACACCGATAGTTTTTCCAGCTTATCTTGCACTTTGGCACGTTTGCGCATCCCGGCCGTGTCGAAAATGCGCATCGGCGTGCCGCCCCATTCGGTTTGCACTGAAATGGCATCGCGGGTGATGCCGGCCTCGGGGCCGGTTAGCAAACGATCCTGGCCAAGAATGCGGTTGATCAGGGTGGATTTCCCGGCATTTGGCCGGCCAATGACGGCCAATTGCAACGGGCCGCTGGGTGGTGTTTCGGGGGTATCATCATCGACATCAATATCGGTTTGTGGCGCGTGATCCACCCCCTGCAAGGCGGCCTGTTCGATCAAGGGTTCAAGGGCTGCGGCCAAATCGGCCATGCCTTCGCCATGTTCGGCAGACAGGCCAATGGGATCGCCAAGGCCAAGGGTAAAGGCCTCAATCAAGCCGCCCTCACCAGCGCGGCCTTCGGCCTTGTTGGCCCCCAATAAAACCGGGCGACCGCCCCGGCGCAAAATATCGGCGAAAATTTCATCATCGGGCAAAATGCCTGCGCGCGCATCAATCAAAAACAGCGTTGCATCCGCCATATCAACCGCACGTTCCGTTAGGCGCCGCATCCGGCCTTGCAAACTATTGTCGGTGGCGTTTTCAAGCCCCGCCGTAT
>CAZPSB010000093.1:1248-8323 GCA_964589025.1 uncultured Jannaschia sp.
GGCTATCTGCGCCCACGCCTAGAAAATTCGCCCCGGCATCGGTCATTTTGGCCTGCATATCCGGCGTGCCGACAATCACACCGGCGGCCTTGCCTGCCGCGCGGATCATGCGCAACCCGCGCGTGACCTCGGCCCATAAATCATCGGCGGCCAAATCATCGCGCAGCCCCATATCCGCGCCCAGATCCGCCGGGCCGATAAAGACACCGTCCACACCATCAACCCGCAAAATATGGGGTAGGTTTTGCATGGCTGTCTTGGTTTCGGCCTGTACCAGAATGCAGATTTCATCATTGGCATTGGTTGTGTAATCACCCAGCCCCCCAAATTGCGAGGCCCGCGCAACCGCCGCCCCCATGCCCCGCCGCCCTTGGGGCGGGTATCGGCAGGCCTGCACCACTGCGCGGGCCTGATCGGCGGAATTGACCATCGGCACAAGGATCGTTTGCGCCCCAAGATCCAACACTTGTTTGATGATCCAATCTGCGCCTTCGGGCACGCGCACCACGGCGGGTGTAGGTGTAGCGGCCAAGGCAATCAATTGTTGCCGGATCAAACCGGGGTCAAACGGGCCATGTTCCCCATCAATCAAGGCCCAATCAAACCCCGCCTGCCCTGCCATTTCGGCAATGATATCGGACCCAAGGTTTAACCAAAGCCCGCGCAACACACGCCGCCCTTGGATCAGGTGGTGTTTCAATTCATTTCTGGGTGCAGGCATGGCGAAACCTTTGGTTGTTTGATGCCCAAAAGGCCGCAAGGGTGGTATGATGTCAAGCCCACCACAAAGGCCTATTTATTGCGATGCGGGGGTGATCCGATAAAGCGCGCCATTGCCAACCGACAAAACCCAAATCGCCCCATCCGGGGCCACGCGTACATCACGCACACGGGCGGTTTCGTGGGTTTCAATCCGGCCAATTTCGTGCATATTGGGCCCGGGGCGCAGCCGAATAACCCCCCCCGAAAGCGCACCAACCAACATATCGCCCTGCCAATCGGGGAAAAGATCGCCTTGGTAGAACGCCGCACCCGATGGCGCGATTGAGGGATCCCAATAGAAATAAGGTTGCTGCATGCCCTCGGCTTGGGTGCCGATGCCGATAGGGGCGCCTGAATAATGCCGCCCATAGGCAATCACGGGCCAGCCGTAATTGGCGCCGGGGCGGATCAAATTCACCTCATCCCCGCCGCGTGCGCCATGTTCCACCACCCAAATGCGGCCTTGCCCATCCATGGCCGCACCTTGCGGGTTGCGATGCCCATATGACCAAATCGCGCCCTGCGCGCCATCATGGCCCACAAAAGGATTATTGGCCGGAATGCGACCATCGCGCGTCAGGCGGATGAGCGTGCCATTTTCATTGCCCAAATCCTGCGCCGAACCACGATCCCCCCGATCACCAATTGTGACATAAAGATATCCGTCTTGGCCTTCGATGATGCGGCTGCCGAAATGCCGCCCGCCCGATGATCCCGGCGTCAACTGCCATAAGATTTGCATATCGTGCAATGCATTCCCGCGCAAAACGGCACGCGCCAATGCCGTGCCCGCCCCGCCATGGGCCTGCGATGTGGAATAGGTGAAATAAATCTGTTGCGTATCGGCAAAATCAGACGGCACCAAAACATCCAACAAACCGCCTTGGCCCTGAACCGCAATGTCAGGCAGGCCAGACACGATATCAAACGCACCACCCGCATCATAGCGGCGCAATTGCCCGCCGCGCAATGTCACAAGATACCCGCCATCGGGCAAAAACCCAAAAGACCATGGTTCATCCAGATCGGTTGCCATTTCGGTGAATGTTAAGGGCACATCCCCTTTGGCCACCGCCCCAATGGCCAAAACGATACATCCCGCCGCCAGAAAGGGTGTGATGATCTCTTTCAAATAACGGCCTGCACAGAATAGGGGGGTATATTGAAACATAAAAGCCCTTTGGGTTTGTCGCGCCTGATACCGATTTAAGTGCAGATAAGGCGGAAAAATCATTCATCCAGACATGATTGATCAAAATTTTCGCTTTTCACCGGCCAATGTGCGTTCTAGGGTCTTTGCGCAGAATACAGATTCATAAAGACCTCAGGGGGATTGAAATGAAAAAACTGATGATCAGCACGGCACTTGTTGCATTTGGTGGCGCCGCTTATGCCGACACAACCGTTAATCTTGGTGTTATCCTGGGCTTTACCGGCCCGATTGAATCGCTAACGCCGCATATGGCGGATGGCGCGGAATTGGCCATGGCTGAAGTCACCGAAAGTGGCCTGTTGCTGGATGGTGCAACCGTGACATCCACGCGCGCCGATTCCACATGTGTTGACGCCGCCGCCGCCACCGCCGCCGCCGAACGTTTGATCACCGCCGATGGTGTTGATGGCATCGTTGGTGCCGATTGTTCGGGCGTCACAACGGCGATTTTGTCAAATGTGGCCGTGCCAAACGGCATGGTGATGGTATCGCCATCGGCAACATCGCCTTCGCTTTCGACAATCGAAGATAACGGCCTGTTTTTCCGCACTGCGCCATCCGATGCCCGCCAAGGCGTGGTGATGACCAATGTCATTCTTGAACGCGGCATTACCGAGGTTGCAGTCACCTATACCAATAATGATTACGGCCTCGGTCTTGCCGATAGTTTCGCCGCCGCCTTTGAAGACGCCGGGGGAACCGTCACACTATCCGCCGCCCATGAAGATGGCCGGGCCGATTATTCCGCCGAGGTTGGGGCGCTGGCATCCGCCGGGGGTGAGGCCCTGGTTGTTGCGGGTTACGTCGATCAAGGCGGGTCTGGTGTGATCCAAGCCGCCCTTGACACAGGTGCATTTGACACATTCGTGTTCCCCGATGGAATGGTCAGCCAAGCCTTGGTTGATAATTTTGGATCCGATATTGATGGGTCATTCGGCCAACATCCCGGCACCGATTCTGAGGGTGCGGAAATTTTCCATGCCATGGCAGAAGAGGCCGGTTTTGACGGCACATCGCCTTTCGCCAAAGAAAGCTATGACGCTGCTGCGCTGATTTTGTTGGCAATGCAGGCGGCCGGTTCAACCGACCCGGCCGATTATGCCGCCCATGTCATGGATGTGGCCAATGCCCCCGGCGAAGAAATTTTAGCCGGTGATCTGGCGCGTGCGCTTGAATTGATCGCAGCCGGCCAAGATGTGAACTATGTCGGGGCCACGGCGGTTGAATTGATCGGGGCGGGCGAATCTGCTGGCAACTACCGCGAGATTGAAATCGAAGGCGGTGAAATCCAAACGGCGCGCTACCGCTAAGGTCAACCCACCAATAACACACCAGCAGCCCGGCCAAGACCGGGCTGCTTTCATAGGGGGAGACACCATTAGATGATCACCGTTGAAGATGTGCACAAACATTTCGGGGGCTTTCGCGCCGTGAATGGCGCCACCTTGACCATCGAAACAGGATCCATCACAGGGTTGGTTGGGCCAAATGGCGCAGGAAAAACCACTCTGTTTAATGTGATCGCAGGCGTTTTGCCGCCGACATCGGGCCGCGTGATGATGGATGGGCAAGATATCACTGGCCTAGCCCCGCATCATTTATTTGCCAAAGGATTGCTGCGCACATTTCAGATTGCGCATGAATTTGCATCTATGACATGTCGTGAAAACCTGATGATGGTGCCCGATGGGCAATCGGGTGAAACGCTTTGGAATACGTGGTTTGGCCGCAGCCGTATTGCCGATGAAGAACGCGCCCTAAAGGCCAAGGCCGATGAGGTATTAGAATTTTTAACCATCCAACATTTGGCCGATCATCCGGCAGGCATGATTTCCGGCGGGCAGAAAAAATTGCTTGAACTGGGGCGCACCATGATGGTGGATGCCAAAATCGTGTTTCTGGACGAAGTCGGCGCCGGCGTGAACCGCACCCTTTTGAACACAATCGGCGATGCCATTTTGCGCCTAAACAAAGAACGCGGATATACGTTTTGCATGATCGAACATGACATGGATTTCATTGGCCGCCTATGCGACCCGGTGATTGTCATGGCCGAAGGCCGCGTGTTGGCCCAAGGCACGATTGATGACATCAAAGCCAATGAACACGTGATCGAGGCCTATCTTGGCACCGGGCTAAAAAACAAAGACAAGCTTGAACATGCGTAACGCAAATTTTTCAAATGATTTAAGGGGGATGCATGGGATCTGATCGCCAAACCGCAGATACGGCCTTTTTGATCGGCGACGCCATGACGGGGGGATATGGCAAGGGGCCCGATATCCTGCATGATTGCACCATTGCGGTGAATCCCGGTGAAATTGCCGTGATTGTCGGGCCAAATGGCGCAGGAAAATCAACCGCCATGAAGGCCGTTTTCGGCATGTTGAATCTGCGATCGGGCAGCGTGCGATTGGATGGCGAAGACATCACCGCATTATCGCCACAGGCCCGCGTGGCCAAAGGCATGGGGTTTGTACCACAAACCAGCAATATCTTTGCCTCGCTTAGCGTGGAAGAAAACCTTGAAATGGGCGCGTTTTTGCGCCGCGACAATATCCGCGACACAATTGATCAGATTTACACGCTATTTCCAATCTTAAAAACCAAACGCAATCAGGCGGCGGGCGAACTTTCGGGGGGGCAACGCCAACAGGTGGCCGTGGGTCGCGCGCTGATGACCAAGCCAAAGGTTTTGATGTTAGATGAACCGACCGCGGGGGTGTCGCCCATTGTGATGGATGAATTATTTGATCGTATCATCGAAATTGCCCGCAGTGGCCTGCCTATTTTGATGGTCGAACAAAACGCACGCCAAGCGCTGGAAATTGCCGATAAGGGCTATGTTTTGGTGCAAGGGCGCAATGCGCATACCGGCACGGGCAAAGATTTATTGGCCGATCCCGACGTCCGGCGCAGTTTTTTGGGGGGGTAAGCTGATGGATTTATTGAACGCTTTTGTGGCGCTTGCAAATTTTGTTTTGATCCCCGCCACCGCCTATGGCGCACAATTGGCGCTTGGGGCGCTTGGGGTGACGTTGATTTACGGCATCTTGCGGTTTTCAAATTTCGCCCATGGCGACACGATGGCCTTTGGCGCGATGGTGACGATTTTATTCACCTGGGCCTTGCAGGGCGCGGGTGTATCGCTTGGCCCTTTGCCAACGGCACTTTTGGCATTGCCAATTGGGATTGCCATTACCGCGTTGATGGTTTTGGGGGTGGATCGTGTTGTCTATCGGTTCTACCGGCAAAAACGATCAAAGCCGGTAATTGTGGTGATGGTATCAATCGGGGTGATGTTCATCATGAATGGTATCGTGCGCCTGATCATCGGGGTCGATGACCAACGCTTTGGCGATGGGGAACGGTTTATTATCTCGGCCCGTGAATTTCGCGATTTAACAGGCCTGACCGAAGGCTTGGCCTTGCGCACATCACAGGCCCTAACGATTGTGATGGCGATTATTGCGGTTGCGGCGCTGTTTTGGTTTTTGAACCGCACGCGGACAGGCAAATCCATGCGCGCCTATTCCGATAACGAAGATCTGGCCCTTTTGTCGGGCATCAATCCCGAACGCGTGGTCATGATCACCTGGGTCATCGTGGCCGCCTTGGCCACCACGGCGGGGGTGTTGTATGGGTTGGATAAATCATTCAAACCCTTTACCTATTTCCAATTATTGCTGCCCATTTTTGCATCTGCCATTGTGGGCGGCTTGGGCAACCCGATGGGGGCAATTTTAGGCGGTTTCCTGATTGCCTATTCCGAGGTTGGCATCACCTATGCATTCCGCCGTGTGGTCAACCACATAGCCCCGGAAGGGTGGGAACCATCCGGCCTGTTACAAATCCTAAGCACCGATTACAAATTCGCCGTCAGCTTTGGTATATTGCTGATTGTTTTGTTATTCCGACCCACCGGTATCATGAAGGGGAAATCCGTATGACACACACGATCAACCCCAAAAACATTCTTTTATTCGCCCTTGTGGCGGCCTTGTTCATCGGCACCGGGTTTGTGCAATCATGGAACACATCACTAACCGTTTTGAACATGGCGTTGATATCGGCGATTATGGCCTTGGGTGTGAATATGCAATGGGGCTATGCGGGCCTGTTCAATGTGGGCATTATGGGCTTTGTCGCCTTGGGTGGTTTGGCCACGGTTTTAATTTCAATGCCCCCCGTCCCCGAAGCGCGCGCCGCAGGCGGTTTGGGCATTTTATTGGCGCTGATCTTGGGGGCGGCCACAATCATTGCCGCCATTCTGGCGCGCAGCAAAATGAAACCCGGCTGGTCTCGGACGGGGGTGTTTTTAGGCATCTTATTGATTGGCTTTTTTATCTATCGTGGCGTTCTGGACCCCGCGGTTGACGCGGTCGAATCCATCAACCCCGCATCCACCGGGTATCTTGGCGGATTGGGCCTGCCGGTTTTATTGGCTTGGCCTGTGGGCGGTGTTTTGGCGGCGGGTGCGGCATGGATCATCGGCAAAACCGCGCTTGGGTTGCGATCGGATTATTTGGCCATTGCCACATTGGGGATTGCGGAAATCATTATCTCGATCCTCAAAAATGAAGATTGGTTAGCGCGCGGCGTGAAAAACGTCACCGGTATTCCACGCCCGGTGCCTTATGAAATCAATCTGCAAGAAACCGAATGGTTCAATGCCCTATCGGTGCGCCTTGGCGCCGATGTGACGACATTTTCATCTATTTTTGTTAAACTTTGCTATGCTAGCCTGTTTGTAAGCGTTTTGCTGGGCTTAATTTGGCTTAGCCAAAAGGCGTGGAATTCACCATGGGGCCGCATGATGCGCGCCATTCGCGATAACGAGGTGTCGGCATCGGCCATGGGCAAAGATGTCAAAGCGCGGCATTTGCAGATATTCATCCTTGGTTGCGCCGTATGCGGGGTGGCCGGGGCGATGATGACCACACTCGATAGCCAATTCGTGCCCGGCACATACCAACCATTGCGCTTTACATTCCTGATCTGGGTTATGGTGATCGTGGGCGGATCGGGTAATAATTGGGGCGCGGTATTAGGTGGGTTCTTGATTTACTGGCTATGGATTCAGGTTGAACCGCTTGGCCT
>CAZPSB010000094.1:0-8295 GCA_964589025.1 uncultured Jannaschia sp.
AATAACAAGGGTTTGTGCGGATAAATCCACTTGGGCGGGGGTGATCTGCAAAACTTCAGACACCCGGCAGCCGGTGTAATGCAGGGTTTCACACAAGCTGCGATCGCGCACCGATAGGTGGCGGGCCTGGTGCAAAAATGCGGCGCGTTCGGCGCGGTTCAGATATAGCCGCTGCCCGGCGCTGTCATAAAGGGTCATCATGGTCATATTTAACAGATTACCCGAAATTTGTTTACAAATCGTCTTGAAAAACCGCGCCATGTTGCGCGATTTCCCCAAGAATGGGCAGATAAATTTAACATTATAATACAAACTGTTAAATCACGTGGCCGCGCCGTTTAATTATAACTCTAAAGTTAAAGATAATGTTATCGTTAAAGATAACTTTAAAGTTAAAGATAGCCGTGATAAGATCGTGGCATGTATATTTTGTCTTTTGTGAACCCCAAAGGCGGCACGGGGAAAACCACCGCAGCCTTGTTACTGGCCGAACAGATTGCCAAAGCGGGCGGTAAAACGGCGGTTTTGGATCTGGATCCAAACGGCAATATCGTGGCCTGGGGCGATTTGCGCGCCCAGGCGGGCCGGTCTGTGCCCTTTGCCATTCAGGCCCGCCCACCAGATGAAGATGTCATCGCGGCCATTGATGCGCTGGCGGGGGTTTATGATTATCTTGTTCTTGATCTGGAAGGATCGAAAGATCAGATCGTGACCTATGCGTTATCGCGCACCGATTTATGCATCATCCCCCTTGATGGATCCCCGATGGAGGCCCGCCAGGCCGCCCAAGCCGTCAAGCTGGTTCAAACTACAGCCCGCATGATCCGGAAAACCATCCCATATGCCTTGTTATTTACCCGCACCAATGCGGCGTTTCAGTCTGCCGATGAACGCGATGTGCGCCATGAAATGACCAAAGCCGGCATTTGTGTTTTGCCAATCCGCTTGGCCCGGCGCGCGCCTTATACGCGCATTTTCCGCGAGGGTTTGTTATTGGATGAAATTTACGATCAAATCCTCCAATCGGCCAAATCCGGCCCGCCCTCTGCGCAGGATAAGGCGCAAAAACAAATCATGGGCGCGGTGGAAAACGCGCGCGCCTATGCGCAGGCGGTTTTTGCGGCGCTTGATCATGAAAGGGGATCAGATGACCCATAAATACGGTTTTGAAGGGGAATTGAAACTGCCCAAACCCAAAACATCGCGCAAGGCGGCGGCGGGGGCATCGGCTGTCCCTGCGGTCGAACAGGCCGTTGCGGCAGGCCGTGCCTTGGGATTTGTGGATCGCACATCCCAACCCCGCGCCAAACCCGGCCCCAAACGCAAAGAACCCCAAGACAAAGTCACCATTCCCGGCCCCAAACGCGTGATTGATCACTTTCGCGCCCATTGCAAAGCCCATGATCTGACCTTGTGGGAAGGCCTAGAGGATTTGTTAAAAGATCATCCCGCGCGCTAATTGTCCGCCCCTTGTTTCATTATGGCGCTTTTTTACGCAGGGGTGAATAAAGTTTATTCTATTTAACAAAACCCTAATCGCATAATCTTGGCCGCACCGCGACTATGGCTTGACCTCTTGCGGCAAGTTTGTTCATCCTGTTTGCATCGCAGGCAGGCCTGTCTTGCCTGAGACAATAAATAAGCCCTGGGGGATGTGGCGAATAAATATCTTAAGGGGCTGTCCATCAGCTAAGAGGTTATTATGAAAAAATCCGTATTCATCGGCACGCTTGCAGCCGCTGGCGTTTTCGCAGGTTTCGCATCTGCCCAAACGTTGGACGAAGTGCGCGAACGTGGCAATCTGAACTGTGGTGTGACCACAGGTCTTGTTGGGTTTGCGGCCCCAAATGCAGAAGGTGAATGGGAAGGGTTTGATGTATCTGTCTGCCGCGCGGTGGCCGCTGCGGTATTTGGCGATGCATCCGCTGTTGAATTTGTGCCAACCACAGGCCAGACACGCTTTACC
This sequence comes from uncultured Jannaschia sp., assembly GCA_964589025.1. Taxonomy (GTDB): domain Bacteria; phylum Pseudomonadota; class Alphaproteobacteria; order Rhodobacterales; family Rhodobacteraceae; genus JANSYL01. Next base: position 1,967 of record CAZPSB010000094.1, read on the forward strand.
GCGCTGTCTTCGGGCGAAATTGACGTTTTGGCGCGCAACACAACCTGGACATTCTCACGCGATGTTGACTTGTCTTTCGAATTTGTCGGCATCAATTATTATGACGGTCAAGGCTTTATGGTGCCGGCCGATCTTGGCGTCAGTTCCGCCACTGAACTGGACGGTGCGACGGTTTGCATCCAAACCGGGACAACAACCGAATTGAACCTGGCTGATTTCTTCTCATCCAATGGCATCAGCTATGAACCGGTTCCAATCGAAACCAATGCCGAAGCACGTCAGCAATATCTGGCCGGGGCCTGTGACGTTTACACAACCGATGCCTCGGGTTTGGCGGCGACACGTGCCACATTCGAAGATCCATCTGCGCATGTTGTTTTGCCTGAAATCATATCGAAAGAGCCTTTGGGCCCGTTGGTGCGTCATGGCGATCACGAATGGGGTGATATCGTGCGCTGGTCTTTGAACGCGATGATCGCGGCCGAAGAATTGGGTGTGAGCTCTGAAAACGTGGCGGAATTGGCCGAAGGCACCAATAACCCGGAAATCAACCGTTTGCTTGGCACCGAAGGTGACCTGGGCGGGATGCTTGGCCTAGATGTCGATTGGGCGAAAAACATCATCATGGCCGTGGGCAATTACGGTGAAGTGTTCGACGCCAATATCGGCGAAAGCACCGCCATTGGCCTGTCGCGTGGTCTGAACGCACAATGGACCGAAGGCGGCCTGCTTTATTCGCCACCCTTCCGGTAAGATCCAAATCTGGGGGCGCGGGGGATGATCCCGCGCCCTTTCTATGTCAGACGAACCGCCCCAATCCTTTTGACAGAAACCGAATATGGTTCGCATAGGGGCGCCATAAACAGGGGACAGATCATGGCCATATCCACGGACCCACCCGAACAGGGGTTCCGCCTTAGTCAGTTGATCTATGATACGCGTTACCGGTCGATGACGATTCAGGTGGTGGCGTTCATTTTGATCATGTCGGGGCTTTTATATCTTGGAAATAACGTTGCACAAAATTACCCGGGTGGATTTGATTTCGGGTTTTTGGGGGAACGGGCCGGATATGACATCAACCAGCGTTTGATCGAATATGACAATAACCGCACCCATGCGCGCGCGGCGCTTGTGGGGATGTTGAACACGCTATTGGTGGCGGTTTTGGGCTGTATCGCGGCCACAATTTTCGGCGTTTTCATGGGGGTTTTGCGCCTGTCCAAGAACTGGGTTGTGGCGCGTTTGGCGGCCATTTATGTTGAAATATTCCGCAATGTGCCCTTGCTTTTGTGGATCATTGTGATTTTTGCCATCATCACGGAATCCCTGCCGGCGCCGCGCGATTTTCGCGGCGATGATGCCAGCGCCACAATGATTGCAGGTGACAGTATCGCGCTGACCAATCGTGGGTTTTATGTGCCCAATGTGGTGTTTGCCAATTCGTTATCCGGCAATGAGATTGACCCCGAAACCCAACAGGTTATCGCCAGTGCCGCCCCGATGGATTGGGCATTGGTTGTGTTGGTTCTGATCCTGGGCGTGATTGGCGCGCGGATGATCAATAATTGGGCCATCAAAACGCAAAACCAAACCGGCATTCGCCCCAAAGGCGTGTTTTGGATGCGTGCGGGCACGATTGTGATCCCTGTGGCTTTGGCCTTGGCGTTTTTGGGCGCGCAATGGCAATTTCCTGAATTGCGCGGCTTTAATTTTGCCGGCGGCATCCATCTGCGCAATACTTTGCTGGCGCTTTGGCTTGCGCTGGCGCTTTATACCGGGGCCTTTATCGCGGAAATTGTGCGCGCGGGCATTTTATCTGTATCACGCGGCCAGACCGAGGCGTCTTTTGCGCTTGGCCTGCGGCCCAGTTGGACAATGAACCTGATCATTTTGCCACAGGCTTTGCGGGTGATTATTCCGCCGCTAATTTCGCAGTTTTTGAACCTGACCAAAAATTCATCTTTGGCCTTGGCGGTGGGGTATATGGATATCCGTGCCACATTGGGCGGTATCACCCTGAGCCAAACAGGCCGCGAACTAGAAAGCATTTTGCTATTGGGTCTGTGTTACCTGATCACATCGCTGATCATATCTGCGGCGATGAATGTCTATAATTCATCCGTCAAATTAAAGGAGCGTTGAGATGAGCGATATAAACGCAAACAGCGCCTTTGTTCGCACCGATATGTTGCCCGAACAAGACCCCCCCCTATCAGAGGCCGGGATCATCAAATGGATGCGGGAAAACCTGTTTTCATCCATCCCCAATAGCGTGGTGACGATCTTGTCTATCGGGGTGATTTATTGGGTGCTTAGCATCATTTTGCCCTGGGCCTTGTTTGGCATATGGGATGCCAACAGCCTTGCTGAATGCCGCGCCATCAGCGCCGAACGTTATGGGGCCAGTGATGGCCATGGCGGCGGTGTGGCCTGTTGGGCGGTGATTGCCGAACGCTGGCATCAATTCACCTTTGGGTTTTACCCATCTGAACTATATTGGCGCCCGATTTTGGCTTTTGTGTTGCTTGGGCTTGCCCTATTGCCGGTTTTATATGACCGCGCGCCGCGTCAATTGCTGATTGTGTCGGGCCTGTTTCCCTTTGTGGCGGTTTTCCTTTTATGGGGTGGGCCGATTTGGGGGCCTGTGTCGATCTTGTTGGCCTTTGTCATCGGATGGGCGATTTATAAATTCGCCGGGCCGATTTTGGGGGCTTTGGGCACGCCTTTGGCGGCTTTGATTGTGCCGATCCTGTATCTGATTTTTGCATCGGGATATGTGGCCGATGGGTTGGCTTTTGTGGCGCCCATTGGGTTGGAACCCGTACAATCCAGCGCCTTTGGCGGGTTTTTATTGGCCTTTGTCATCGGGGTTTCGGGGATTGTTTTATCGCTGCCTTTGGGGATTATGCTGGCGCTGGCGCGGCAATCTGATTTGTTCATCATCAACAAATCCGCTGTGATCTTCATCGAGGTATTCCGCGGCGTTCCCATGATTGTGTGGCTGTTTTCGGCCGCGCTTTTGTTGGGGTATTTCCTGCCTGCGGGGATGGAACCCGATGATTTGGTGCGGGTGATTATTTTGGTGTCCCTCTTTGCGGCCGCCTATATCGCCGAAGTTATCCGGGGCGGTCTGGCCGCCTTGCCCAAAGGCCAATATGAAGGTGCGGATTCACTGGGGTTGAATTACGGGCAATCCATGCGGTTGATCATTCTGCCGCAGGCGTTGAAAATCTCTATTCCTGGGATCGTATCCACCTTTATCGGCCTGTTCAAAGACACCACTTTGGTGGTGTTTATTGGTCTGTTGGATCCGCTGAAAGGATTAAGCGACAGCATCCGCGCCGCCACCGAATGGAACGGCATTTATTGGGAATTATTCGTGTTCTCAGGCGGGGTTTTCTTCCTGATTTGTTTTGGGATGTCGCGTTATTCACAATGGCTTGAGCGTAAGCTCGTAACTGATCACCGGTAAGGAGTATATTTATGTCTGACACTGCCACTATGGCCGAGGCCCCCATCACCGAGGCCCCCATCACCGAGGATCGCGCCATTGACCGGTCGCATATGAAAGTATCCGATGAGGTCGCAATTGAAATTCAGGGCATGAACAAATGGTATGGTGCTTTTCACGTGTTGCGCGATATCAATCTGACGGTTAATCGCGGCGAACGTATCGTGATTTGCGGGCCATCGGGTTCGGGCAAATCCACTTTGATCCGCTGCATCAATGCGTTGGAAGAACATCAAAAAGGGTCGATCAGTGTTGATGGAACCCTTTTGTCCAATGATCTGAAAAACATTGATAAAATCCGGTCCGAGGTTGGGATGTGTTTTCAGCATTTCAACCTGTTTCCGCATCTCACCATTTTGGAAAACTGCACTTTGGCCCCGATCTGGGTGCGCAAAACCCCCAAAAAAGAGGCCGAAGAAACAGCGATGTATTTCCTTGAAAAGGTCAAGATCCCCGAACAGGCCCATAAATATCCTGGCCAATTGTCGGGCGGTCAACAACAACGCGTGGCGATTGCGCGATCTTTGTGCATGCGCCCGCGTATCATGTTGTTTGATGAACCGACATCGGCGCTGGACCCTGAAATGATCAAAGAGGTTCTCGATACCATGATCCAACTGGCCGAAGAAGGCATGACCATGCTATGCGTCACCCATGAAATGGGCTTTGCGCGGCAGGTGGCCAATCGGGTGATCTTTATGGATCAGGGCCAGATTGTGGAACAAAATGAACCCGAGGCGTTTTTCAACAATCCACAATCGGATCGCACCAAATTATTCCTGAGCCAGATTTTGGGTCACTAAGCCCCCAAAACGCGCCTCTCAGGGCCATGTTGGGTGTTTGGCAGTCTACCCCTGCCAAACGCCCTTTTCGCATTCTAAGGCCTGCCTGAGGCGCCCTTAGGGGCATCCGCGCTTCTCGAACCATTTGCGGCAAAACCCGACAAAGGCGCGATCGGGATCATGGGGGGGGTCGATGATCCAGTCACGCCATTCTTGTTCCAATCGGTGAATATCCCACCCAGGAGCCGCTGAGCGCGCCTCTGAGTAGGTGTCTGGGTGCAGTCTGGTACCCACCCCCCAAGATGGGGCAAGATGGCCCACAGAGCCGCGATTTTGGAACTCTACGATATCATCGCGATCATTGAACACCACGTGGTAATCGGGCAGATGGTCATGCAGCGCCAATTGGCGGATCATTTGGCGAAACCGTTTTTCGGGGCTTTGCGCGCCGGATTTCAGCAAAAGCTGCCGCAGCGATATCTTCCAGATTTTTTGTTGGCCGCAATGTTTGCGCGCCAATTCATACACGCGGCGTTCAATCGGTTTGCGCAGGCGAAAATAATCGCGATGCAGGGTTAGAACCTCTTGGTTGCGAATGGCGTTAAACACCCAATCCGACAATTGCACCTCGCACCACAAAAGCCGCCCATCCAGGCCCTGTTTGCGCCGGATGGATGACGCATTGATCAACCCGAACCCATCGATCTGTTCTTCATCGCCGGAAACGATATTGGTGCGAATGCGCGTGCCCTCTAGGCGGTCCAGCGCATCCATCAACGACATGTAATCGCGCCCGCTGGTGCCGCGATTGGTAAAGATCAACAAATCATGCGAATTGATCCGCACCCGTGGCGATACGGGTTGGCCATATTTCAGCTTGGCCATGATCTGGCTGATGCAATAAATCAAAATATCCTTGTCATAAATCGTGGCCAAACCTTTGACGCTTGGGGTGATCTCAAGCCAGCAATCGCCATTGCGATAGCGTTTGATCCGCGTTTCGGGTTTTTTGGACAGCGAATAAAACGGATGTTCCATATGCTGCATCACATCTTTGAGAACCGCATCGGCCACATCGCAAATGAACAAATCATGTTGCGGATGGCGGTCAGGCAAAAGCGGGGTGAGAGGGTTGGATTTTTGCAATGTCATGCCCCTAAATTCGTGGTTTTAGTTACCGGCGTCAAGATTCGTGTTTTTAGTTACCGATATTCGTGTTTTTAGTTACCTTTTTTCGTGGTTTTAGTTACCGGGCACTTTTATAACCAATTGATTAATATACAATAAACAGGCCTGAAAATGACCGTAACACTCTTTAACACTTATATAACACAGGAAACCTGTGGATAAACCTGTGGATAACTCGGATCTGGGCGGATAACACACCCCCATTTGCCATCCTTGAATTTCAGAGGGTGAAAAGATCAAAATTCACCCCTTGGTCCCCCTTTTTCCCCCGAAAGGCAAAAAACAGATTTGGGAATTTTGGGGATGAAAAGGGATCATGATTTTTCCGGTTCCCTGAAAATGTCAGATCTATCGCCTAGGCCCAATCAGGGTGAAAGGCTCAAATCTCATCTTGCGCCCACATGCGCGCCACAAGTGCCAATTCTTCGGGTCCGGTTGCATTGGCGTAAATGGCGGTTGTCGATAAATGGGCATGGCCAAGCCATTTTTGCAGCATATGCAAGGGCACATCATTCAAAACCGCATGCACACCGAACCCATGGCGCAAACCTTTGGGGCTGCGATGGGGCCCTGGGGCGATCTGGGCGGCCTTGAGAGCCTGTGTCACGATTTGCCAGACCCTGACCCGCGAAATGGGCCAGATCGGCCTGTGCGCGCGTTTTAGGCGGCTCTGGGCTTTGCGCAGATCATAGGCCGCATCTAACCGATCAAGATAAGCCGCGGGAACGGGGATGCTGCGCGCGTGATGGATCGGCGTGCCATCGGTGCGCGCGCGTTTTTTGAGGCTGCGAATAACAAGGGTTTGTGCGGATAAATCCACTTGGGCGGGGGTGATCTGCAAAACT
>CAZPSB010000095.1:0-6573 GCA_964589025.1 uncultured Jannaschia sp.
CATCGCTTCCAAGCGTTAATTGGTAACTTTCAACCCCTGCCTTATCCAGACCAAGAATGCCGATATGGCCCACATGATGGTGCCCACAGGCATTGATGCAGCCGCTGATTTTAATTTTAAGCGGCCCGATATCATGTTGGGCATCAATATCGGCAAAGGTTTCGCCGATCTTTTGTGCAATCGGAATGGACCGCGCGGTTGCCAGCGCGCAATAATCCATGCCGGGGCAGGCGATGATGTCGGAAATCAACCCAACATTTGCCGTGGCCAACCCGGCCTTTTGCAGGGCGGCGTAAATTGCGGGTAAATCATTGCGATGTACATGTGGTAAAATGACATTTTGTTCATGGCTAATGCGCAATTCATCATGGCTATAGGTTTCGGCCAAATCGGCAAGAATACGCATCTGATCTGATGTTGTATCGCCGGGCGTTTTGCCAATCGCCTTAAGCGATACGGTGACAATCACATGATCGGCCCGGTAATGGGGCGCGGTGTTTGTATCGACAAAGGCGCGCAGGGCGGGCGATAGATCAACCGCCGTCACAATATCCGTTTTGAAATCCGGGGGCGCGAATGCAGCCTGCACCCGCGCCTTTATATCGGCGTTGATGTCAGGCAATAGGCGTTTTTGCGTTTCGAAATTCTGTTCGATTTGCGCCTTTAAGTTTTCAAGCCCGGTTTCATGCACCAAAATTTTGATCCGCGCCTTGTATTTGTTATCGCGGCGCCCTGATAGGTTATAGCTGCGTAAAATGGCTTCAAGATAGGCAAAAAGATCGGGTTTTGGCAGGAAATCGCGCACCAGTTTGCCAATCATCGGCGTGCGGCCAAGCCCGCCACCAATCACCACCTGATAGCCAATTTCGCCGTCGCGTTCATGCAGGCGCAGGCCAATATCATGAAACCGGATCACGGCACGGTCTTGTTTCGCGCCGGTAACGGCGATTTTGAATTTGCGTGGCAAATAGGCAAATTCGGGGTGATCGGTTGACCATTGGCGGATCAATTCGGCGGTGATGCGGGGGTCTTCGATTTCATCTGCATTGGCGCCGGCAAAATGATCGGCGGTGACATTGCGAATGCAATTGCCCGATGTTTGCACCGCGTGCATATCCACATCGGCCAATGCATCCAACATATCGGGCACATCTTTGAGTTTCGGCCAGTTATATTGGATGTTTTGGCGTGTGGTGAAATGCCCATAGCCCTTATCCCAGCGATCCGCGATATAGGCCAATTGGCGCATTTGCGCCGAACGCAACGTGCCATAAGGGATCGCCACGCGCAGCATATAGGCATGTAATTGCAGATATAGCCCATTCATCAGGCGCAGCGGCTTGAATTCATCTTCGGTCAATGATCCATCAAGGCGGCGGTCAACCTGAGATCGAAATTCATTGACACGCGCGCGCATAAAGGCGGCGTCGAAATCGGTATAGCTATACATTTTCAGCCTGCCTTCCATGAAAATAATTTGACGGCCCCTTGGTGCGAAATTCTGCGCGAAAATGGGTGGGGCGCGGGGTGCCGGTTGACATGTCAACATCCATCAATTCCACCCCCACTGTTTCAAGCGGAAAGGCCTTGGCCGCCGCCAAAAGGGTTTCGGCGTCTTGCGCAGTTGTGGCAACCGTGGCACGGGCCAGATCGCGGGTCCAACCGGGATGGGCGAAATAGATCACATCGCCTTCCAATAGGTGATTGGTGGTTGCAACTTTGGGTTTGAATGGGATCGGCATCTTAAAGGGCCTTTTGTAATTGAACAGTATTGGCCCGCCGTCGGGCAAGGCCTAACAAAATCACCGCAGGCCCGGCGATATCTTTGATCTTTTGGTCAAATGTCAAAAGCGTTGCCGCGATAATGCGTTGATCTGTGCGCGATGCGTTTTCGACGATGGTGACCGGCGTGGCCGGATCGGCGCCATGCATCAACAACCGCCCGCGCATGAAACCCGCCGCCGCCTTGCCCATATAGATGGCGGCCACCGCACTTGGTTTGGCCAATGCGCGCCAATCTTGGGCGGCAAACCCATTGGCCTGATGGCCGGTGATGATGCGCAATTCGGGGGCGCGGTGGCGGTTTGTCAGGCTAAGCTTGGCACCTGCGGCAGCGGCGGCGGCCGATGTGACACCGGGGGTGATGGTGTAGTCAATCTGTGCCTTTTCCAGCGCTTCAATTTCTTCGTCCAGCCGCCCAAAAATACCACAATCCCCTGATTTCAGGCGCACGATCTGTGCGTTTTGGCCATGTTTGACCAAAAGGGCGTTGATATCGGCCTGTTTCCACGACGGCCCAAAGGGAATTTTGCCAACCTCGATCATTGTGGCCTCGCGCCGGGCCAGTTCCAGAATGGCATTTGATACCAGCCGATCATGGATCACCATATCGGCCTCATGCAGCAATTTGCGCGCCTTTAGCGTCAAAAGTTCCGGATCACCGGGGCCGGCGCCGACAAAATGCACATGCCCTGCCTGCGCGTCTTGGTGTTTCATATCATTCAAGATTGCGTTCAACTTGTCTTGCAGGGCGGGTTGGCCGCCGGCCACGGCTTTGGGGCCTTGGTCAAAGTAATAGCGCGACCAAAATTCGCGCCGCGCCCGGCCAAAGGGCAGGGCATTGACCATCGGGCGAAAGGCCTGGGCGACCCGCGCCAAAAGACCGGTAGAGGCCGGTAGCATTGCCTCAATTTCGGCTTTGATTTTGCGGGCTAAAACGGGGGCGGTGCCTTCGGTGCCAATGGCAACGGTTACCGGGTCACGATCCACAATCGCAGGTGTAATGAAATCGCTTTGGTCCAGATTGTCCACGATCAAAGTTTTCACACCCGCCGCCCGGCCCAGTTTTGCAACCGGCAAATCCAGTATTTCATCATCATTGGCGGCGTATAACAATGTTGCGCCGATCAAATCACATGGGGCGATATCGCGCGGATACAATTCAACCCGGCCTGCGCGCGCCCATGTTTCGATTTGCGCCTCAGCTGCGGTGCCAAACACTTTGATCTGTGCCTCGGTTTTGGTGATCAACCGCAGTTTGGCCAAGGCACAGGCCCCTGCACCGGAAACAACGATCACCTGATCGCGTGTGTCAAGGTAAATGGGAAAGTGGCGCATGGGCGTATCCTGCCAAATTTGGAGCAAAAGGTTTGTAATATGGAAATAGGTGACGATTGTTCCAAATATGGCAAGGTTTACTTGCGTATATATGACATTTGTTCTAAATTGCGGTCGCTTGCCAAATATCATTCCGAAAATATGATGACCGATAGAATACCTGCCCTAGACGATGATGATCGCAAAATCCTGCAAGAGGTTCAACGTGACACCACAAGGTCGCTTGAACGAATCGCGGCCCATGTCGGCCTGTCGAAAACAACGGTCTGGAACCGTTTGCAAAAGATGATTCAAAACGGCACAATCCTGCGTCAGGCGGCCATTTTAGACCCTCGGAAAATTGGGCTAAGTGAAACGTTTTTTGTGGTCATCCGCACATCGCAACATGATGATGCATGGTTGGATCAATTCAAAACCGTCATCGCCGATTTGCCGCAAATCACCGAAGCCCATCGCTTGGCCGGAACATTAGATTACCTTTTGAAGGTACAGGTTGGTTCAACCCAAGGCTTTGATGCGTTTTACAAGGAATTGGTATCGCGTGTGTCGATTTATGATGTATCATCCAGCCTATCCATGGAACAGATGAAACATGCGCTTGATCTGCCGATCCGCGATGTCTGACATGCCCATATCAGGGGGCTGTATCCACACCGGTGATTTTGAATATCTGTTGGGATAGGGCGGCGCGTTTTTGTGTTAGAATGCGTCGCCATTTGCCGTTTGTGCGCAATTGAAACCGCGCCCATGTTTCGGTTGTCAAATCCGTTATGTAATCAAAAACCCGCAACCCGTACCAACATGACAAAGGCCCCGCCGCAAAAACCAAGCCGCCCAATATCCAACTGGATGCGGGCGATTGCCCCCATAAAAAACCTGCTAAAACGGCGTTCAATACCCATATGATTGGCAATAAAATCAAGGCTGCGAAAATGGCCCATGTTGATTTCTTATCAACGGGTCGGCCCCGGCTGATGATCCACACGGCCAATCCGGGCAGGCCGTTTAAAATAATGCCAAGGGTGGTGATGATAAAAGCCCCAATAAGGGTGACAATGCGTTCGGCCGTTGAATTGTTGGCATCGGCATTGAGGTCGGGATGCCCAACATAATCATCGCGCACCCAGGATGATCTAAGTGCGGCGTTGTAATCACACACCATATCCCAGAATTCGGTTGCCATTTCCGGGTTATGTTCGCGTGCGATGCCATAGGCCCGGTGCAGGTTGCGCGCGGCCATGACTGTGCTGGAAAAGCGTTTTGAAGGTGCAAATGCCCCATTGGGGCGCAACAAAACCCGACCGGCCAGATGAAACATCCGCATTTCGTGCCATGATGAAAAGGATGGCACTAGATCTTCAACAGATTGATGCATCTGCCGGGTCAAAACGGGGGCGGGCGAAAATTGCGTAACCGGATCATCCGAACGCGCCGCCGCCACCCATTCATCGCGCAATGACAAGGGCGGGCCAATTTCCATGCAGGCCTTTGATCTGATGCGGTATTTTTTGTTGAACGACAATGCCACCGGCACAATTTTGACATCAAGGGGCGCGTGATCCACCGCCGCCTTTAGCGCGATGCGCGCCGTGCCTGTTTTGAAAGGTTGTACATAGGGGTGATCATGGGTCAGACCTTCGGGGAAAATCGCCAAAACACCGCCTGTATTCAATAATTGCGCCGCCATTGAAAAGGTTTCCGCCATGGAACCCTGATCGCCCCGGCCATCCGATTTGCGAAACAACGGGACCACCCCGGCGGCATTCAAAAAAGGGCGCAGGGGTTGGTAATCCCAGATGGTGCTGGATGCCAAAAACCGGGGCATACGGGGCAGGCAGGCCAAGATCAAAACGCCATCGGCCAGGCTGTTGTAATGATTGGCAACCACAATCACGGGGCCGGATTTGGGCAGGTTATCCACCCCGATCACATCAATATCGCGGTAAAACCCCCGCAGCACGAAATCCGCAATATGTTTGATTGCGATATCTGTTTTGGGGCGCGGCGGCTGGGGGCCGATGCGGGGTTCTGGCAAAGCCTTTGATGATGCCATGCTGACACTAAAACCTGTTACAAAAGGGCCTGCATTATTTATCACCTGAATATGTTACAGCAATGCATTTGAAATAAATCTTTGGCGCTATGGTACAATAGTCACGCTTGGGGTCGTGCGGTGGCCCATATTGTTATTGGCCCAAAGGCGATTATGTATTGGCTATGTGCCCTTGTGCGGGGCGCGCCATATAAGCCCAAGACATATAAGCCCAAGAAAGGATAACGCGATGCCTTTGATAAGTTCTCCGATTGACGGATCCCCCATGCAAGAAATCGAACGCTATGGCGTAAAAATTGATATTTGCCCTACATCTGGCGGGATTTGGCTGGATAAGGGTGAACTTGAAAAACTGATCATGATGATCCGTCAAGAGGCCTTGGAAGAACATGCAGGCCAATCTGCCTATGGCGAACCCGATTATGATGATGAACCCGCTTATGCGCCACGCCAAGACACCCGCCCCAAGCGGCGCAAACGCGAAAGCATTTTCGAAAATATCATGGATATTTTTGATTGATCCCTGCAATCATGGGCCGCTTTTGTTTGTGGGCTGCGCGGCCCAATTGCCCCCCCCCCTTGGGCGGCACTATTTTTGATGGATCGGGCCTAAATCGGGCCTAAAGTGTAGACAAGTCGAAAAACTTCGCAGACAGTGGGGATGGTACAAACATAAAGGGGGAATTGTTATGAAAACACGTGCGGCCATCGCCTGGGAGGCAAACCGCCCCCTTGAAATCGAAGAAATTGACCTCGAAGGCCCCAAGGATGGCGAAGTTCTGGTCAGGATTGTCACCACCAGCCTATGCCATACCGATGTGTTCACCTTATCGGGCGAAGACCCCGAAGGGTTGTTTCCCTGCGTGTTGGGCCATGAAGGATGCGGCATTGTCGAAGATATTGGTAAAGGTGTGACATCCGTCAAACCCGGCGATTATGTTATTCCGCTTTATGTGCCCGAAGACCCCAATTGCCGTTATATCCAATCGGGTAAAACCAATCTATGCCAGACCATTCGCAAAACCCAAGGCGCAGGCGTGATGCCCGATGGCACATCGCGGTTTTCATATAAAGGCAAACAGATTTTGCATTATATGGGCACCAGCACCTTTAGCGAATACACCGTTTTGCCTGAAATTTCGGTTGCGAAAATATCCCAAGATGCGCCGCTATCCAAGGCGTCTGTCATGGGATGCGCGGTGCCAACTGGCATGGGGGCGGTGCGCAACACCGCCAAGGTCGAACCGGGATCAACCGTTGCCGTTTTCGGCTTGGGTGCCGTGGGCATGGCGGTTATTCAGGGCGCGGTGATGAACGGGGCCTCGCGCATTATCGGGATTGATATCAACCCGTCGAAATTTCTTTTGGCCAAGGCGTTGGGCGCCACGGAATGCATCAATCCC
>CAZPSB010000095.1:6583-7478 GCA_964589025.1 uncultured Jannaschia sp.
ATAAGGACTTTTCCTGTCTAAGCCGACCTGTCATTTTACTCCGTATGGAATAAAGGTTTTTAGAAGTTGGTTGCGCGTGTTTGACATGACCGATGGCGGCCTTGATTACACGTTTGAGGCCGTGGGAAATGTCGATTTGATGCGCGCGGCATTGGAATCATGCCACAAAGGGTGGGGCGAATGCACCATCATTGGTGTGGCAGGCGCGGGGCAGGAAATTTCAACCCGGCCCTTCCAATTGGTCACAGGTCGCGTGTGGCGTGGCACGGCCTTTGGCGGTGTTCTAGGGCGCAGCGAATTGCCCGGCATGGTTGATGAATGGCTGCGTGGCGATTTCAGCGTTGACCCCTATATCACCCATCACATGAAACATGATCAGATCAACACCGCGTTTGATTTGTTAAAGGCGGGTGAATCCATCCGGTCGGTTATTCATTTTCAACCCGGTGAAACCATGACAACAAATTCATTGCCAGGGGTGATTGTGCCTGAATAATCTGCGCTTTAATTGATGATAGCGAAACATAAATCCATGGGCCCGTTTGCCCATGGGGCAAAGGGTATAATTTAGGAAAACATGATGCATCATTTTTCAATGGGCCGCGTGCCACCAGTGACATTCGGGGCGGGGTGTTTGGCGCAACTGCCCGATATCATTGAAACATTAGGCGGTGGCCCGGTTTTGGTGATTGCCGATACCATTCTGGCGCAATTATCCGTTACCGATCGCGTGGCGCATGATTTATCGGCCAAGGGTATTGTGCATGCCATTGCCGCCGATGTATCGGGTGAACCGAAAGAAGCCTTGGTTGACACGCTATGCGCCCATGCGCGCGATATGGGGGCCAAATTGGTGGTTGGATTGGGCGGCGGTGCGGCCATGGATCGGGACCAG
>CAZPSB010000095.1:7488-8265 GCA_964589025.1 uncultured Jannaschia sp.
GCGATCACAGCTGAGGCAAATGCCAGAGGGTTGACCTTCAGTGAACCCCTTGGTTTTTCAGCGATTGCTGGACACGGCGTCAAGGCAGAAGTGGAAGGTTCCGGCATGGATACCGCCAAATTGGTTGCCACGATTGCGCCATCGGGGGCTGCGGCGCGCAATTTTGCCTTGGCGGCACAGCCTTTGCCGGGCAATGGGTTGCCTGCCATTGCAATCCCAACCACCGCCGGCACTGGGTCCGAGGTCACGCGAACCTCGATTGTGTCAACGCCTGAGGGTGTTAAAAATTGGTATTGGGGCGAAGAATTGATGTTTGCCCATGCCATGTTGGACCCTGAATTAACGCTTAGCTTGCCGGCCCATATCACCGCCTGGACGGGGATTGACGCCGTGGCCCACGCGCTTGAGGCGTCGACCGCGCGCATAACCAATGCCGCCGGGTTGCTTTATGGGCTTGAGGGGTTGCGCATTCTGGCCCAATTCTTGCCGCAGGCCGTGCATGATGGTGCCGATATCACCGCACGCGCCCACGTGTTATGGGGCAGTATGGTGGCCGGTTTGGCTTTGCATAATTGCAACACTCATATGGGCCACAACATCAGCCATTCCCTTGGGTCTTTGGCCCCGATTCATCACGGGCTGGCCACTGGGTTGGCGCTTGAGGTTGCGTTGCCATGGTTGGTGAAACGCCCGCAAGGCGCAGAAAATTATGCCCTTGCCGCGCAGGCCTTGGGCGGGGCCAAAGATGAACATGCTTTGCCTGATCTCTTTGCAGGG
>CAZPSB010000096.1:0-2819 GCA_964589025.1 uncultured Jannaschia sp.
GGAATAGCGCAGCGCCATCGCAAAGCTGAGGATACAGGCAATCGGGTTGGCCTTGCCTTGGCCCGCGATATCAGGGGCCGATCCATGCACCGGTTCATATAATGCCTTGGGTCGGCCATTGGCCATCGGCGCCCCAAGCGAAGCCGAAGGCAACATGCCCAAAGACCCCGTCAACATCGCCGCCGCATCCGACAATAAATCACCAAACAGGTTATCGGTGACAATCACGTCAAACTGTTTGGGCCAGCGGCATAATTGCATCGCGCCCGCATCGGCATACATATGCGATAGGGCAATATCGGTATAGTCGGCCTGATGAACCTCGGTTACGACATCGCGCCATAAAATGCCACTTTCCATCACATTGGCCTTTTCCATGGAACAGACCTTGCCGCCCCGGCGGCGCGCCAATTCAAAGGCTGATCGTGCCACGCGGGCAATTTCGCCTTCGGTATAGCGTTGGGTGTTGATGCCCACGCGTTCATTGCCCTCTTTGTGAATGCCACGCGGTTCGCCAAAATAGACGCCCGATGTCAATTCACGCACAATCATAATATCCAGCCCCGCGACAACATCCCGTTTCAGAGATGAAAAATCGGCCAGCGCGTCAAAACATTGCGCCGGGCGCAGGTTGGAATACAGATCCATTTCCTTGCGCAGGCGCAACAGGCCGCGTTCAGGTTTAACGCTGAAATCCAGAACATCGTATTTTGGGCCGCCAACGGCACCCAACAACACGGCGTCAACCTGTTGTGCTTTGGCCATTGTGTCGTCATGCAAAGGCGTGCCATGCGCATCATAGGCGGCCCCGCCAACCAAATCTTCGGCAACATCAAAGCCAATGCCTTGGGCGGCCCCGAACCAATCAATGATTTTTCTGACCTCGGCCATGACCTCGGGTCCGATCCCGTCACCGGGCAAAATCAAAAGCGAACGATCCGCCATTGGGTAATCCTTTGTCTATGTAACGCATGTGATGCTTTGGCCTATCGCCACAGGCATAGCACGTCAAGGCAATCACGCGACCACAGGGGCGTCTTTTGCGTAATGATCCATCATCATATCAATCGTCTTTTGGCGAATGGGCGCGCGTTCGATCAATAAATCATGCCGCCCCGTATCCAAGACTTCCAGCCGCCCCTTGGGCCAGACATCCATTTTATCTTTGATCGCGGCCAGATCGACAACCATTTCATTGCTGCCGACCAAGGTCAGGGTGGGGTAATCCGGGGCCTTTTGGGGCAACAGCGTTTTGATTTCGTTCAATGATGCCAAAACCCAAGAATTGGATGGATCCCCAATTGCCAAGGCGCGATTGGCGCGGACCATATGTTGCACATAATCAAGATGATCACGATCTTGGGTCAAGGGGTTTGTATCAAACGCCATCGGGGTATAGGGTCCGCATCCTGGGGCATATCGTTCCCCGCCCCCGGCGCGGACAACCAAACGCAAAGCTTGGATGGCGAGAGGGCTAATCATCCGTGTCATATTGATGCCCCACATTGGCGCAGAAAACACCACCTGTTTCACCGGCAATCCGTCATTCAGTGCCCGCAGTGCGATTAACCCCCCCATGGAATACGCAAACAGATGCCAAGGCCGGGGCAAATCAATTCGGCCAAGATGATCCATATAGGCCGCCACATCCTGTTGGTAATTTATAAACCGATCAATATGGCCCATTTCCGGGTCTGCAACCAAACGATCCGCCAAACCTTGCCCGCGCCAATCAATGGCCGCCACACCATAGCCCGCTTGGGCAAGATGCGTGGCCAATCGTCCGTATTTTTCGACAAATTCGGTGCGGCCCGGAAAGATGATAATACTGCCCTTGCCGCCCGGCGCAATGCCGCCGGCCCGCGATGTCGCCACGCGCAGCGCCAAGCCATCCTTTGCCTTGATCCAATCAACGGCAACATCATCGGGCCATTCTGCCTGATCATAGTTAAATGGTGGGGCCTGTCCCGGTTTGTAATGCGATACACCCGTCATTCACCCAGTACCGTTCCCAATGCAATGGCCGCCGCCATATCACCATCCAATTCCAGCCGCCCTGATATAAAGGCCGCCGCCGGGTTCAGATCACCTTTTAGGATATCATAAAATGTATCGGCATCGGCGCCCAATGTCGCCTGCGCGGGATGATCCATGTCGCAGATACGCACGCCATTGGTATCGACTATCACTGCGCCTTGATCGGCGATGACAAATTTGACACTGCCATCAAACCCGCCTTCTATTCGGGCCGAAAGCGCGGCCACAGCCGTATCAAGCATAGGGGAAGATGTCATATCTTTACATGCCTTTCGCAAAGGGCGGCCTAATGTCAAATATGCCCTAGACAGGGGCGGTCAAGGCGCTATCTTCAAATCATGATCTGTCATCTTTATCTTACGCGATGTGTCGCCATTGTCACCCTTTGTCTGGCCCCTTTTTGGGGAATGGCACAAGGTGTCGCAGATGACAGGGTGCAAACCCTGCTGGATCGGCTGGCTGATCCTGATTTGCGTAATGCCACAGTGGTGGAAGATGAAATTATTCTGCTATGGGCGCGATCGGGGTCGGCTTCGGCGGATTACCTGTTGGGCCGGGGGCGTGATGCATTGGAAAATGGCGATTTTGACGCCGCCTATGACCATCTGACCGCGCTTGTCGATCATGCGCCTGATTTCGCCGAGGGCTGGCATGCGCGGGCCACATTGTTTTACGTGACCAACCGGTTTGGACCCTCGATTGCTGATTTGCAGCAAGCCTTGGCATTGGAACCACGCCATTTTGATGCCTTGATGGGCCTGGGGTTGATTTTGGAAGAAACC
>CAZPSB010000096.1:2829-8024 GCA_964589025.1 uncultured Jannaschia sp.
ACTGGCCGCCTTTCGCGCCGCGCAGGCCATCAACCCGCATCGCGATGATATTGCCGCATCCATTGCCCGTATCGAACAGATTTTACACGGTCAGCCCATTTAATTCATCCCATCCCTTTTCGGAGATCGGCAATGTCAGTTCAGGCCGCTTTGGGCAAAAAACGGATTTGTGCCATTTTAGGCCCAACCAATACCGGCAAAACGCATTATGCGATTGAACGGATGCTGGCCCATCCGACCGGGGTGATTGGCCTGCCGCTGCGTCTTTTGGCGCGCGAGGTTTATGATCGCATTGTTGCCTTGCGCGGGCCGTCGGTTGTGGCGTTGATCACTGGCGAAGAACGCATTGTGCCGCCCCGCGCCAAGTATTGGGTCTGCACGGTTGAGGCCATGCCCATCGGCAATGGCGCGGATTTTCTGGCCGTTGATGAGATCCAGCTTTGCGCCGATCCTGAACGTGGGCATGTCTTTACCGATCGCCTGCTGCATGCGCGGGGCCTGCATGAAACACTATTTATGGGGGCGGCAACGATGCAAAATGCCATTGCCGCCTTGGTGCCGGGATGCCAATTCATGCATCGTGACCGGTTTTCCGACCTGTCTTATACCGGCCCCAAAAAGATAAGCCGAATGCCGCCACGCAGTGCCATCGTGGGGTTTTCGGTCGAACAGATTTACGCCATGGCCGAATTGTTGCGCCGCCAGAAAGGCGGGGCGGCGGTGGTGATGGGGGCACTATCGCCGCGCACGCGCAATGCGCAGGTGGATATGTATCAAAATGGCGATGTTGATGTATTGGTTGCCACCGATGCGATTGGCATGGGGTTGAATCTTGATATCAAACATGTGGCCTTTTCAGGGTTGCGTAAATTTGACGGGCGCAAAATGCGTGATCTTTGGCCCAATGAATTGGGCCAAATCGCAGGCCGCGCGGGGCGGTATACCCAAAATGGCAGCTTTGGTGTCACGGGTGAGGCCCCGCCTTTGCGCGATGATTTGGCCCAGGCCATCACGCAACACCGATTTGCCCCGGTTCATAAATTGCAATGGCGCAATTCAGCGCTGGAATTTGGCACTGTGGGGCGGTTGGTTGCGTCGCTTGAATCACCCACATCCGATGATTGGTTAACCCGCGCGCGCGAAGCCGATGATGTAAGGGCGTTGAAAACGATTTCAGACCGGCCCGATGTCGCGGCCCGGATTCAGGGCGCGCCCGATATACGCCTGTTATGGGATGTGTGCCGCATTCCCGATTTTCGGGGCATTTCCCATACCGAACATGCCGAACTTTTGGGCCGGATTTTTGATTTTCTGCACGATGCGGGTCGGGTTCCCGATGATTGGATCGCCCGCCAAGTGGCCCGTATTGACCAACCCAGTGGCAATATTGACACATTATCGAAACGTTTATCCTATATTCGCACCTGGACATATGTTGCACAACGCAAAGGATGGCTTGACGATGGCGCCCATTGGCGCGAAGCCACCCGTGCCGTAGAAGACCGGCTATCAGATGCGCTGCACCAGGCGCTGACAAATGCATTTGTTGATCGGCGTACCAGTGTTTTGATGCGCCGGTTAAAACAGAAGGAGGCCCTTTTGGCTGACATAAATGAAAATGGCGATGTAACGGTTGAAGGGGAAACCCTTGGCCGGATCGAAGGGTTCCGTTTCCGCCAAGATGGAACGGCTAACACAGACGAGGCCAAAACCCTGCGTCAGGCGGCCTTTGCTGCGCTGCGCCCTGAATTTCACTTGCGGTCTGACCGCATATATAACGCCCCCGATACCGAATTTGACCTGACCGAACAGGGCGGCATCATGTGGGGCGATCAGGCAGTGGGCAAGCTTGTATCAGGGCCAACTGCGCTTAAACCCACGGTTGAGGCCTTTGTCGACGAAGAAGCCGGCACCGAAATCATCCAAAAGGTCCAACGCCGGTTGCAGCATTTCATTGATCGTCGCATTGCCGCCTTGTTTGAACCGCTTTTGGCGCTGGCCAATGATGACACCATCACCGGCTTGGCGCGTGGCGTGGGGTTTCGCCTAAGCGAATCATTTGGCATCCTCCCGCGGGCCGATATTGCCGATGATATAAAGGCACTTGATCAAGACGCGCGCGCGGTCTTGCGCAAACATGGTGTGCGGTTTGGCCAATTTACCATTTTCATGCCGGCGCTACTGAAACCGGCCCCCACACGGTTGCGCCTTGTGTTATGGGGTTTGGCGCAAAATCTTGATGTCATCCCCGGCAGCCCGCCGCCCGGTTTGGTGACCATCCCACATGATGATGCACAGCCCATGGGGTATTACACCATGTCGGGCTATCGCCCGGCGGGTGCGCGGGCTTTGCGCATTGATATGCTGGAACGGCTGGCCGATATGTTGCGCGCCCAAGACACGCGCGCCGGGTTTGAGGCCACGGCTGATATGTTGTCGATCACCGGCATGAGCCTTGAACAATTCGCCGATTTGATGGGCGGGTTGGGGTATCGCGCCGAAAAGGGGGAACGTGAAAAGGTTAAGGTAAAACCGGCACCCGATTCGGGTGTGTCTGCCGTTGAAACTGGCCCTGAAACCGAATCGGAGGCCAATTCCCCTGACCAAAACCCAAAACCCATGCCTTCGGATCAAGACCAAGCAGATGATCCCGCCAGCCTGGCTGATCAGGCCCCATCGGGTGACCCCACATCACCCACCCCCCCCGAGACAGAGGTTTTTTACACGTTCGCCTGGGGGGCAAATCGTCGCCCTGCCGCGCAGGGCAATAACCGCCGCCCTAATAAGGATAAACGCCCGCCCAAACATAACCGCAATAAACAGGGTGGCCGGGATGATGGCAAAAAGGGCGGCAAGCCTAAACCCATGTCGGCGCGTCCCAAAAAAGAAGATCGGATTGACCCCGACAATCCCTTTGCGCGCGCCCTTGCGGGGCTAAAGGATAAAACCTGACTGCCCCGCGCAATACCGATCGGATTGATCGTTGGTTGTGGCAGGCGCGGTTTTTCAAAACCCGCAGCCTGGCCGCCAAAATGGTGAATGCTGGCCATGTGCGTGTCAATCGCGCGCGCGTGGCCAAACCTGCCTATGGTGTTGGGCAGGGCGATGTTGTGACCTTTGCCCAAGGCGCCCGTATTCGGGTGGTGCGGGTCGAATCGCTTGGCGCGCGTCGCGGCCCGGCGGTTGAGGCACAGATGCTTTATACCGATTTGACCCCAGCCGCCGACCCCGCGCCGCCGCGTGCCGGGCCGCGGCCCACCAAAAAAGACCGCCGCGCATTGGATGAATGGAAAGGTGATTCGTGATCTATGCGGTGTGTCCTGCCCTTGCAAAGCGCGTGACCCTGACGTAGCAGGGCGCAATATGTGATTTTTTTTGAGGACTGCGATGACTTACGTGGTGACGGAAAACTGTATCGCCTGCAAATACACCGACTGTGTTGAGGTCTGCCCCGTTGATTGTTTCTACGAGGGCGAAAACATGTTGGTCATTCATCCCGATGAATGCATTGATTGCGGTGTGTGTGAACCCGAATGCCCCGCCGATGCCATTCGCCCGGATACCGAAGCTGACATGGAAAAATGGGTTGAATTCAACCGCAAATATTCCGAAGCATGGCCGGTTATCATCACCAAAAAAGACCAATTGCCCAATGCCGAAGATATGGATGGCAAGCCCGGCAAAATGGATCTGTTTTCCCAAAATCCCGGCGCAGGCGGATAACCCCGATTCGCCCGATCATAGCCCATGATTTGCCTTGTAAATATGGGTTTGGCCCGTTGATTTCACAAAAACTTTCGGGGCGGTGTATTTTATGGTATCATATGAATATGTGATACGGGCTTGGCCATATGGTCAGGTCATCAAACAGATTTAGAACAAAGCACAATTGCCATGATCCCGATTGGGGCCATGGCGGTGTTGTCTTGTCTATCTGGAAAACAAAAAGGACCCTTGAACGCATGTCAAAGACACGAAAATCACAAGAATTCAGCCCCAATGATTATGTCGTCTATCCCGCCCATGGGGTTGGTCAGATCGTGTCGATTGAAGAACAAGAAATCGCCGGAATGGTGATGGAATTGTTTGTGGTGTCTTTTGAAAAAGACAAAATGACATTGCGGGTGCCCACGGCCAAGGCCACCGATGTGGGGATGCGGTCACTTAGTTCGCCCGATGTGATTTCCAAGGCGATGACAACGCTAAAAGGTAAGGCGCGGGTCAAACGCGCCATGTGGTCGCGCCGGGCGCAGGAATATGAACAAAAAATCAATTCAGGAGATCTAATCGCCATAGCCGAGGTCGTGCGCGACCTGCATCGCACCGATGATCAACGCGAACAATCCTATTCAGAACGCCAATTATACGAGGCCGCGTTGGAACGTCTGACCCGCGAATTGGCCGCGGTCAAAGGCATGGACGAAGAAGGTGCCCAAAAACAGGTTGATGCCGTTTTAACCGCCCGCGCGGCTTAGGTGTTCCTAAGGGGTGCCTATGGGTGATGGGTGCCTATGGGTGATCGCCAGCCATGCGATGAAAATATGGCGCCCCGCCCGCCGCAGGGCCATAGCATCGCCTACATCTGTGGCCGCCCGCCCGGCCTGCGGGGCTGGGCGTCACTGCGGGGCGGATCTTGCAAACGTATCCCATCATCATCCCCCGCGGCATTGGCTGTGTTGCGGGCATCCATTTCGGCCAGCATCGCAGTTTCAAGATTTTCATTCAATTCACGCGCGCGTTTGACGTAATCGGCGTTTTGGCTAAGGGGGATGCCGGGTTTCCATAATTCTGCCAGACTGCGCAGATTTTGGCGATCATGGCGGTAAAATGCGGTTTCCAAATCATGGGCTTCATAATCCGATAGGCCCATATCCTCTAATACATATCGCGCGGCGCGCAGGGAACTGTCGAACATTTCGCGCACAATGTGATCGGCCCCGGCCTCGTATAATTCATAGACATGCAACCGGTCATGCGCGCGCGCGGTGACGATCAGATCAGGGCGTTTGTGTTTGGCATAGCGCACCAACCGTATGGCGGCCTTTGGGTCATCGACGGCCACAACCAGAACCTTGGCCTTTGGCAGGCCTGCCGCGTTTAATAATTCGGGCCGGGTGGGATCGCCGAAATAGCATTGAAACCCAAAGCGCCGCATCAATTGAACGGTGGACAGATCGCTGTCTAACATTACGGTT
>CAZPSB010000097.1:0-4870 GCA_964589025.1 uncultured Jannaschia sp.
GCATCACACGGTAAATATCCATCAACGCGGTTTCGCGATTCAGGTTTTTATCGGTCGCCATTGTGTTGCGAATATAAGGGCCGACATTGATATTATCGATATCCAAAACCGGAATATCGGTAATGCCCGCATCCATCAGATCTTTCAGCGTGCCACCTGTGATGTCACCTTCTTTGTCGTAATCCAGCGTCAATTCATCACCGGCTTCGACATAGATCGCGCCCGTTTCTTCGTTAATGATGTCTTTGGCCACAAACCGGCCAACAATATCATCAAAAGGCACCAATAATTCGGTGACTGCGCCCTCTTCGATCAATTTCTTGACCGCACGTGGGGTGACCTTTTTGCCCGCCTCGGCGATGACTTCGCCAGTGGCCGCATCAATCAGATCATATAAAGGCCGCGTGCCGCGCACACGTTCGGGAAAGAATTTGGTCGCCCAACCGCGATTGCCTTGCATACGGAAATTCACCGTGTCGTAATAGGCATCCATGATGCCTTCTTGATCAAGACCCAACGCATAAAGCAAGGTTGTCACCGGCAATTTACGGCGGCGGTCGATGCGCGCGAATACAATATCTTTCGCGTCAAATTCAAAATCCAACCACGACCCGCGATACGGAATAATCCGACAGGCAAACAACAACCGACCCGATGAATGCGTCTTACCCTTGTCATGGTCAAAGAACACACCGGGGGATCGGTGCATTTGGCTTACGATGACGCGTTCGGTGCCGTTGACAACAAAGGTGCCATTATCGGTCATCAAGGGCATATCGCCCATGAACACATCCTGTTCCTTGATATCTTTAACCGATTTCGCGCCGGTATCTTCATCCACATCAAAAACAATCAGGCGCAAAGTCACCTTAAGCGGCGCGGCATAGGTCAAATCACGTTGTTGGCATTCTTCGACATCAAATTTGGGTTTTTCCAATTCGTATTTCACGAATTCCAAAATGGATGTTTCGTTGAAATCCTTGATCGGAAACACCGATTGGAACACGCCTTGAATGCCTTCGCCATCCAAAGGTTGGGGTTGATCGCCCGATTTCAGGAACAAATCATAAGATGATTTTTGAACCTCGATCAGGTTTGGCATATCCAGAACTTCACGGATTTTACCAAAATATTTTCTGATTCGTTTTTGGCCTGCGTAGCTGTGTTGCGACATGCGACTGCGCACCTTTCTTTGTGTTTCCGACATACAGACGCGACCGCCGGGGCCTCGGCGCGGCTGCATATTGAAACAAGCGGTCAGGACAATTCACGCATACCGGCCCAATGGTATGCTCCCGATCCATTATCCGCCTTAGGCAAAGCCTTAACAAAAGGCCCTGGCTAAGACGCGTTAGACTGGGCTTGAAAACATCCAAGCCCAGTCATGTTTGCAACAAAGCGCCGCAATGCGGCCACTTTGACCGGCCTATTAGGCCAATTCGACTTCGGCGCCAGCGGCTTCTAGCTTGGCTTTGATGTCTTCGGCTTCGGCTTTGTCGACGCCTTCTTTGATCTTGCCGCCTTCTTCAACCAAAGCTTTCGCTTCTTTTAGGCCAAGACCGGTGATGCCGCGCACCTCTTTGATGACGTTGATTTTGCTGGCACCAGCATTTTTCAGAACGACGTCAAATTCGGTTTTTTCTTCGGCTGCTGCACCGCCACCACCATCGGCAGGGCCAGCCATCATCACCGCGCCACCGGCGGCGGGTTCGATACCGTATTCGTCTTTTAGGATGTCTTTAAGTTGTTGGGCCTCTAGCAAGGTTAGACCAACGATTTCTTCTGCAAGTTTGTTTAGATCAGCCATTTTTCAATGTCCATATATAAGTGTGTATTCCAACGCCGCATCATGCGGAGGTCGGGTTGCGTTAGGCGGCTTCGGCCTTTTCCTCGATCGTGGAAAGGATAGAAGCGATATTCGAAGCAGGCGCGCCAATTGCCCCGGCGATATTGGATGCGGGGGCACCGATGCAACCGGCGATAGAAGCAATAAGTTCTTCGCGCGATGGCATTTTGGACACGGTGGTAACACCAGCACGGTCCAGGATATTTCCGTCCATTGCACCACCAAGGATGACGAATTTATCGTTATCTTTGGCGTATCCTTCGGCCACCTTGGCAGCGGTCACAGGATCTTCGGAATAGGACAAAACGGTCATGCCCGTCAGGTAATCCGTGATGCCAGCGACATCGGTACCTTGCAGGGCGATTTTGGCAAGCCTGTTCTTGGCGACGCGTACAGACCCGCCCGCATCACGCATGCGCGCGCGCAGATCCTGCATCTCAGCAACCGTAAGACCTTCGTAATGGGCAACCACCACGACGCCAGAGCTTTCGAAGATTTGGCCGAGTTCTGCGACCACTTGTTCTTTCTGGGCTCTATCCACAGTTTTACTCCAATTTGGGGGTTTCCCCCCCGGCTCAAAGGGACCGGATCACTCCGGCGGTTTGGTCCGTTTCAACGGGAACCAAGCCCGCCGCGCGTTCTAACAGAACCCTCGGCATTTGCTGATCCCGCCTCGGGCAGGGATTATAACGGCCTATGCCATAACCCACCGTCTTGGACGTAGAATCGGAAGGTGAAATATCACCATCCGCTCAGGCGCACTTACATCACATCTGAAAAAAAGAAAAGGGGTGTGGCAAATTATTTATGGCCATTTGTGCCATATCTTGCCCATGATACGGGGCCGCATCACAGGCGGCCCCGAAAGACATATACAAAATTATGCGCTTACTGCGCTGTCAATTTCAACCGTTACGCCCGGACCCATGGTTGAACTGAGCGAAATTGATTTGACATAGGCCCCTTTGGCACCCGATGGTTTGGCCTTATTGACCGCATCCACAAAAGCGCGGATATTTTCAACCAATTTGGCCGCATCAAAGCTAACCTTGCCAAGACCGGCATGAACAACACCGGCTTTTTCAACCTTGAATTGAACCTGGCCGCCTTTGGCCGCAGCGACAGCTTGGGCGACATCCATGGTCACGGTGCCGATTTTTGGGTTCGGCATCAGGTTGCGCGGCCCAAGGATTTTACCCAAACGGCCAACAATTGGCATCATATCAGGGGTCGCAATGCAGCGATCAAATTCGATTGTGCCGCCCTGAATGGTTTCCATCAAATCTTCTGCGCCCACAATATCGGCACCTGCGGTGGTTGCCTCTTCGGCCTTTGGGCCACGGGCAAACACGGCCACGCGCACGGTTTTACCTGTGCCATTAGGCAGGTTCACTGTGCCACGCACCATTTGATCCGCATGGCGCGGGTCAACACCCAATACCATTGCAATATCAAGTGTTTCGTCAAATTTTGTATGCGCGTTTGATTTGATCAACGAAACGGCGTCTTCCAGTTTGATCAAGTCTTTGCCATCAAATGCGGCGCGGGCTGCCTTTAGGCGTTTTCCAATTTTTGCCATGACTTAGCCTTTCACCTCGATACCCATTGACCGTGCAGACCCCAAAACGATCTGCATTGCGGCCTCAATGTCATTTGCGGTTAGATCTTTCATCTTGGCCTCGGCGATTTCGCGTACCTGCGCGACGCTAACAGTTGCAACCGTTTCCCGGCCCGGATTTTCCGCACCGCGCGGGCGGTTACGTTTGCCAACCGGTTTCAAACCCGCCGCCTTTTTCAGGTAATAAGACGCAGGCGGCGTCTTGATATCCATCGTAAAGGATTTGTCTTGGTAATATGTGATCACAGTCGGGCAAGGCGCACCTTGTTCCATATCTTGCGTCTTGGCGTTGAACGCCTTGCAAAATTCCATGATGTTAATGCCGCGCTGACCCAAAGCGGGGCCAACAGGCGGGGAAGGGTTGGCTTGACCTGCAGGGATCTGCAGCTTCATTGTGCCGGCTAATTTCTTGGCCATCTGGCGTTTCCTTATGTCTCAACACTGGCAAAACGCGTCTTGCCAGATTTGGGTTGATGTGGTCCGGCATTGCACGCGCGCGCGCCCTGCCTTCCACATGGACTGCGATAAACAGTGCGCTGGCCCTAACCCCAAACATAAAAAAACGCAAGGCCTATGACCTTGCGTTTCAAAAAGCACATTAGAAAACCGTGGCAGATTGCAATCACCCCTGTTTGGTGACCTGCGTATATTCCAATTCAACCGGCGTTTCACGGCCAAAGATGGACACGCTCACCTTGAGGCGTTGATTGGGTTCGTCAACTTCTTCGACCATACCGTCGAAATCTTCAAACGGGCCTTCATTGACCTTGATCTTTTCGCCGACCTCAAACGTGATGGTCGACCGGGGTTGAACCTCACCTTCTTCGACGCGGTTTAGAATGGTGTTCACCTCTTCGTCGCGCATGGGGATGGGGCGGCCTTGACTGCCCAAAAACCCGGTGACACGCTGAATGGAATTGACCGCGTGATAGGCACGATCGGTTAATTCCATGCGCACCAATACATAGCCGGGCATGAACCGACGGGGAACGGTGACTTTTTTACCGCGACGAATTTCGATGACCTCTTCTTCGGGCACCAAAACCTCTTCGATTTCATCCTCAAGGCCGTTTTCGGCGATGGCAGT
This sequence comes from uncultured Jannaschia sp., assembly GCA_964589025.1. Lineage (GTDB taxonomy): Bacteria > Pseudomonadota > Alphaproteobacteria > Rhodobacterales > Rhodobacteraceae > JANSYL01. The sequence goes on from CAZPSB010000097.1 coordinate 4,552, forward strand.
TCTGATTTGTTCGGCAATGCGCTTTTCGAAATTGGAAAGCACGCTGACCGAATACCACCGTTTTGCCATAGCTTTTGATCCTTGTCCTACGGGGCGCATTTGCCCTTTTGATGTTCTTTTGGCCTATGCCATCTGCCCGATACAGCCCGCACAAACGCGCCATGCAATTTTGAATTGTCGGGAATTGCCCAAGGCGATACCCCCCCAAACCGGGGAAATCAAGCCTTGCGGCCAAACTTAGCCAAAGCTTGTCAGAATCCATTCAAGACCCTGCCGAATCATCCAATCAATGAAAAAGAAAAACAGGGCCGCAATCACG
>CAZPSB010000097.1:4880-8017 GCA_964589025.1 uncultured Jannaschia sp.
AACACCATGCCTGCGGTAACCAAAACCTCGCGGCGGGAAGGCCAAGTGACCCTGGAAATTTCTGAACGCGTTTGTTGAATAAATTGTAACGGATTGGCCATGGTCTTTATCTTCATTTCTATGATGCTTTGCGCATATACGCATGAAAACCCAAATCAGCAAGCCATTGTGCCAAGTTTGTGCGCCAAGTTTGTACCAATTCAGGAAAATCTGACTTCGCGCCTGACCTGAAGGTTCTGACCTGGCAAGGGCGGAGGGACTCGAACCCCCGACCTGCGGATTTGGAATCCGCTGCTCTACCAACTGAGCTACACCCCTGTGGTCATTCTTGGCGATAAGGCCATTTTGCGGGCTTGTCCAGATGGTCTGGGCAATTGAATTGATCATTCATGCGGTTTATCGGCCTGTCATAGTCTGGAAACCCGCGCCAAAATAGGCCATTTATAAAATCTTATTCGATATTTTGATCTGCGGATTTATACGACATATGGCAAGAAAACATGGCAAACGGCCCAATTTGCGGCAACGCATCGCATCCAGCCAAGCAGGCAATCGCATGGTGGCGGGCCTGTTTCGCGCATGGATGATGTTGGTTTGGCACAGTTCGCGACGCCACCAAGATGGGTGGGATCATGTCGAACGCCTGCTAGAAAAACATGGCGCGATTATCATTGTGACATGGCATCAACGCCTGATGTTGACCCCATGGATGTTTGACCTGACCCGCGCGCCGTGCCGCAGCCTGACATCGGCGGGCCGGGCCGGGCGGTTGGTGGGCTGGGTGCACCGCGCCTTTGGCTATGACACCGTACCCATGCCGCGTGGCCAATTGGGGGCGGCGGAAATGCGCATGGTTCTAAAAGGGTTGAAACAGGGCATTTCCATCGGCATATCCCCCGATGGCCCGCGCGGCCCGGCCCGCAAGGCCAAAACCACCCCCCTAAAATGGGCGCGCACCGCACAAGTGCCGATTGTGACCTTTACCTTTTCGGCGTCGCGATTCGTGACATGGGGCACATGGGATCGGTTGATGTTCCCCCTGCCCTTTGGGCGGGTATCCTTGATCTGGCGGCATTGGGATCGCGCCATGCCAGACCGATTCGCCGAAGGCGAAGCCACCGCAATGGCGTTGGAATTAGAAACATTTATGAATGATATAGCCGCAGAGTCCGACCAAAATGTCGGCCATAAAACCCCGCAATTGTAACGGGTTAGACCGTCACAATCACATAAGCCGGGTTGGGCATGCACCCATGTTTGAATGATTCACCTTGCATCACTAAATCTCTGATGAACCTGCGTGCCATAAAGCGGCGATTCCTCGGTGATCAGATCCACAGCAAGCCGCCCATTATTATCCGCAATGGATGCATCCGCCCCCGCATCAAGCAAAAACAAAATAGCCTCAACCGAAAGGTTGGAATTCTGCGCGCCCCGTATCGCCAAATGCAAAGGTGTTTGGCCATCTGCATTGCGGGCCGATGGGTCTGCGCCAGCATTCAGCAGAATTGAAAATGTTTCAATGGGCGCACCACTTGCCACGGCCCTATGCAGCATTGTCCAACCATAGGCATCACCCGCCGTAACATCCGCGCCATTTTCAACAAAAAGTGAAATAACCTCGGGTGAATCCACAGGAACCAAATGCAAAACCGGCACCCCGCCGCGCAGCCCAAACCCCGCATCAGCAGATCGCGCATTGATATCGGCACCCGCATCTAACAATGTGGCAATCACGTATCGAGACGGGTAACGTGCCGCATAATGAAGCGGGGTATATCCGCTTTCTTCGTTATGGGCTGCAATATCTGCCCCGCGTTGCAAACAGGTTTGCACCTGCGCGCGATCGGCGAACTGAAAGAATTCGGCGGTATTCCACCCCTCGCAGGCCATGGCCGCAAAGGGTAGAACACTGGCGATTATGCCCATCTTAAAGGGGCGAAGAACGCGATGTAATTGCATGAGAACCCTTAAACCTTATTTACGTGTTGTTTTATATGTTCCACCAAACGCAATCGCGCGCAAACCTGATCTGATCACAGGCCAGATTTCGGCGTGATACTGCCACATCATTGAACATGTATTTGATTCAAAACGGTGTTTTAACACGAAATGCCATGCCTTTGCCGCCATCAGGGTGGCGTAATTTCAAACTTTCGGAATGCAACATCAGGCGTGGGAAATCGCGCGCGGGGCCGGTGGCGTAAAACACATCGCCCAAAATCGGGTGGCCAAGGGCCAACATATGCACCCGCAATTGATGCGACCGTCCGGTTTTTGGGAAAAGGCGCATCCGCGTGGTGCCGTCGCCTTCTACCCGAATGCGCCGCCAATCGGTTTGCGCGGGCTTGCCGGTTTCGAAATTCACATGTTGGCGCGGGCGGTTGGGCCAATCGACGATCAAAGGCAAATCAATATGGCCCGCAGTATCGGCCACATGGCCCCAGACGCGGGCGATATAGGTTTTCTTGATTTGCCGTTTTTCAAATTGCATCCCCAAATGGCGTTGGGCCGCCGCGTCGCGGGCAAAGACCATCACGCCGGATGTATCCATATCAAGGCGATGAACAATGCGCGCTGTCGGGAATTGCTCTAATACACGGCTTTGCATAGACTCCGCGTGCTCTTCTTTTCGTCCAGGCACACTCAACAAACCGCTTGGCTTTGAAACAATCAAAAACCCCTCCCCTTCATGGATAACCTGAAGCGCTCCTGTTGGAGGGGCATAGACAAAATCAGCTGTAGGTTTTCGTGGAAAATTCACACAATTATCTTTATTTGAATGATCTTTTTAAAAAAGATGACCATAATTGAAAAAAATTAATACAACAAATGATTTCAGAAGTTGAAACAAATGTCACAAAGTGTCACAATGCATTATGAGTAGAACTTTAAAATATATATTTGTTGCGTGTTTATCCTTAAGCGTTGTTGGCTATGCGTCAAACGCAGATGCGCAATATCGCGGGGCATACCCTGGTCAAACTACAGACACAGAAGACAAGGCCAAAAAACCAATCCCAAAAGTGTTTTCTTCACAAGTTGGAAGCACGGCACAGGCGAGCAGGGCACCGACAGCCGCCAGCGCCCCGGTGGTCCGCAGCCAGGCACCCATCACCACCTCGGTGGTCCCTGTC
>CAZPSB010000098.1:0-4136 GCA_964589025.1 uncultured Jannaschia sp.
GAAACTGCGCACGCAATTGCGGGCCGAATTAAAAGACCTTCACACGCGGTTGAACACCACCTTTGTGTTTGTCACCCATGATCAGGTCGAAGCCATGAGCCTGGCGGATCGTATCGTTATCATGTCAGAGGGCCGTGTTGAACAAATCGGCACGCCCATGGAATTATACCACAGCCCGGCCAGCCGCTTTGTGGCTGAATTCATTGGGTCGCCTCCGATGAATGTGTTTGATAAAAACAGTGCCGCCGGCGCAGTTTTGGTTGGCCTGGCGCAAAGCTGCCCGGACAATACCGCCTTTGTGGGCGCCCGCCCTGAAGACATCAAAATTGCGCAAACCGGCCCTGAGGCCAAGGTGGCATTGACCGAATCTTTAGGTGCGGAAACCTTGCTGCATCTGCGCATTGGCGATGATCGCGTCATTTTACGCACCAGCGCGGAAAACGCCGCCGATCATGTGGGCCAATCCCTATCTTTGGCTGTGGATCCAAAGGACATTGTCTGTTTTGATTCCGACGGCAAAACGATCACCTGATCCCACCATTTTATCAGCGCCCAAATAATGGGCGTTGATGGCCCTATTGGCATAGGATTGGGCAAATCATCAAAATTGGCGTCGTTTTGTCTAATCGTCTGGACAATGCCCCAAAGCTGCCTTTAATTGTGACACACAATCACCATAGGGAGAATATGATGATCCGTTCTGTAACATTCGGCGCGGCGCTTTTGGCCAGCACCGTTTTAACGACAACAACCCTAACTGCGGAAACAATCCGTTGGGCCCGCGCGGCCGAGGCTTTGACCCTTGATCCGCATTCCCAAAACGAAGGCCCCACCACCACAATGGCGCATCAGATCTATGAACCCCTGATCGTGCGCAATATGGCCGGTGAAATGGAACCCACCTTGGCCACATCCTGGGCACCATCGGCCGACAACCCCAATGTTTGGGTGTTTGAAATCCGCCAAGGCGTTACATTCCACGGTGGCGAATCCTTTGACGCATCCGATGTTGTGTTTTCGCTAAACCGCGCCCGCCAAGAGGCATCGAATTTCAAAGAATTGCTATCCAGCGTCGTTGATGTCCGCCAAACCGGTGATTACACGGTTGAAATCGAAACCAGTGGCCCTAATCCATTGTTGCCCAATAACCTGACCAATATCATGATCATGGATCAAGGTTGGTCCGAGGCTAACAACACCGTCAATGTGCAAGATTACGCCGCCGGCGAAGATACCTATGCCGCGCGCAACACCAACGGCACAGGCGCCTATGTGTTGCAATCGCGCACGCCCGATGTTGAAACCATTCTATCGGCCAATCCAAACTATTGGGGTGCGGATGAATTTGCATTGGATGTGACGGAAATTATCTTTACACCCATTCAAAACCCGGCCACACGTGTTGCCGCACTTTTGAATAGTGATGTTGATTTCATTCAAGATGTGCCTGTCCAAGATCTTGATCGCGTTGCAAATGCTGATGGCATTGGTCTTGCCACTGCGCCACAAAACCGGGTGATTTTCCTGGGCCTTGATGTGGGCACGGATGATCTTGCCAATGACAATGTCGATGGGGCCAATCCTTTGGCTGATCTACGCGTGCGTCAGGCGATGAATATCGCCATCAACCGCGAAGCGATCCAACAAATCGTGATGCGCGGTCAATCGGCCCCTGCCGGTGTGATCATGCCCCCGCCTGTGAATGGTTGGACCGAAGCATTGGATGAATACCCCGCCTATGATGTTGATGCCGCACGTGCCCTGATGGCAGATGCCGGTTATGGTGATGGGTTTTCGATCCAACTGGATTGTCCGAATGATCGTTACATCAATGACGAAGCGATCTGTCAGGCCGCCGTTGGCATGTTGGCGCAAATCGGTGTTGATGTGACCCTATCCGCCCTGCCCCGTTCACAGCATTTCCCCCTGATCGCCAATGACCAGACCGATTTCTACATGTTGGGCTGGGGTGTGCCGACATATGATTCAGAATATGTCTTCAACTTTCTGTATCATACCCGCACAGGCGATCGTGGATCATGGAATGGCACGCATTATTCCAACCCGGAAATGGATGCGATGATTGTATCGCTTTCGTCTGAAACAGATCTGGCCGTGCGTGACGCCACCATCGCCCAAATCTGGGAAATGGCCGCGTCTGAGGTGATCTACCTGCCGATCCACAACCAGGTTCTAAACTGGGGTGTGGCCGATCAGTGGACGACATTGGTCGATGCCGATGATCAGGTAAAGTTCAAATATTTCGAACTGAACTAATTTTCCATTCAAACAAGGCGCGCGGCCCCAAAGCCGCGCGTTTCCTATATCAACCGCATCAAAATTCATCACGGCCCGCCAGGTTCGACGCGCGGTCATAACATCCGTTCATTTTCAAAATGCGCTTGACCTATGGGTACACTGCGCCGCACAAGTCAAATATGATCAATTTTATTATACGCCGCATTCTGCAATCTGTTCTGGTGCTATTTCTGGTCGGTCTTGTCGCCTTTTCGATGTTTCAATTCGTCGGCGACCCGGTAGAGGCCATGTTAGGCCAAGAACGTACCGTCGAAGATATCGAACGCCTGCGTGAACAGCTTGGGTTGAATGATCCGTTTTTTGTGCAATATGGCAATTTTCTATACCGCGCAGTTCAAGGCGATTTGGGGGTATCCTATCGTCTGGGCCGGCCCATATCTGAATTGATTGCAGAACGGCTTCCGGCAACGCTTGAACTGGCGGCGGTATCGGGGGTGTTGGCCTTTGTTGTTGGCATTGTCCTTGGCATATTTACCGCCATTCGCCGCCATGGATTTGCCGCAAATTTTGTTATGGCCGTTAGCCTGATTGGCGTGTCGCTGCCTACATTTTTGATCGGCATCTTGCTAAATAACAATGTGCCTTTCTATATTGATTGGCTGCCCGTGCAAGGGCGCGGCGATATTGTCGAGGTTGGGAATTGGTGGACAACCGGGTTTTTGACCTCAACCGGGTGGGCGTCTTTGGTCCTGCCCGCAATCACCTTGGGCATTTATCAAATGACCCTGATTATGCGCCTGGTGCGTTCCGAAATGTTAGAGGTCTTGCGCCAAGATTACATTCGTTTTGCCCGCGCGCGCGGATTGTCACAGCGCAAAGTGCATTTTCGCCATGCCCTGCGCAACACTTTGGTGCCGGTTGTCACCATTACCGGCCTGCAATTGGGATCTATCATCGCCTTTGCGATCATCACCGAAACCGTGTTTCAATGGCCCGGCGTCGGGTTGTTGTTCATCAATTCGGTCAGGGCCGTCGATATACCGGTGATGGCGGCGTATTTGATGCTGATTTCGGTGATGTTTGTCACCATCAACCTGATTGTTGATCTGCTTTATGTCGCGATTGACCCGCGCCTGCGTAAGTAAGGGACAAAAAGATGACACCCACGCCCCAAAACGCCCCCGCCGCACAAAATGCCGCCCGTGCCACATCATGGCCTATCCGCCTATGGCAAAGCGATATCGGCTATTCCTTTCGCCATTCCCCCGTTGCGTTGATATCAAGTATCATAACGATTGTTTTGATCCTATCGGCGATTCTGGCGCCGCTGATCGCACCGCATGACCCGTTCAACCCCGCCACATTAAACCTGATGAATGGGTTTACCCCGCCCGGACAGGCCAATATATTTACCGGTGATCGTTTTCTTTTGGGCACCGATAACCAAGGCCGCGATGTGTTTTCAACCATTCTATTTGGGTTGCGGATTTCACTTTTTGTGGGATTTGCAGCGGTAACATTTGCATTGGTTTTGGGCATTACGCTTGGGCTTTTGGCGGGGTATTTCGGCGGATGGGTGGATGCGGTGATTATGCGCATTGCCGATATTCAACTTACATTTCCATCCATTTTGGTGGCGATGTTGATCTTTGGTATCGCCAAGGGGCTGACGCCTGTTCAATATCACGATCAAATCGCGATCTGGGTTTTGATCTTGGCCATTGGGCTGGGCGATTGGGTGCAATTCGCACGCGTGGTGCGTGGCGCGGCTTTGGTTGAAAAATCAAAGGAATATGTGCAGGCCGCACGCCTAATTGGGCGGTCAGGTTTTATCATCATGCTGCGCCATATTTTACCCAATGTGTTATCGCCTGTTT
>CAZPSB010000098.1:4146-7964 GCA_964589025.1 uncultured Jannaschia sp.
GATCGCCACGATTTCACTGGCCTTGGCCATCATCGCCGAAGCCACGCTAAGTTTCCTTGGCGTGGGCGCGCCGCCAACCGAACCCTCACTTGGCACTTTGATTCGCATTGGCCAAGATTTTTGGTTTTCCGGCGAATGGTGGATTTTGCTTTACCCCGCCTGCACTTTGTTGGCGCTGGCGCTTTCGGTTAATCTTTTGGGCGATTGGTTGCGCGATGCGTTAAACCCAAAACTGCGATAAGGTAGGTGGATATGAGCCTTCTTGAAATTTCTGATCTAAGCGTCGAATTCCCCACCCGCCGTAAAACCTTTGTGGCTGTAAACAAGGCCAATCTATCGGTTGAACCCGGCCAAATTCACGGCCTTGTGGGTGAATCAGGGGCGGGCAAATCCACCATTGGGGCGGCGGTGATGGGGTTATTGGATCGCCCCGGCCATATTTCGGGCGGTGTCATCACCTTTCGCGGCGATGAAATTTCGGGGCTGGATACCGATGCGATGCAAGGCCTGCGCGGCAAGAAAATTTCGATGATTTTCCAAGATCCGCTCACATCGCTAAACCCCCTATTCACGGTTAAACAACAATTGGTTGAAACCATCCAGGTTCATCTTGGATATGACAACACCAAGGCCCAAGATCGGGCTATTGATCTGCTTGATCGTGTGGGCATCAGTAACGCAAAACAACGCGCCAATCTATACCCGCATCAATTTTCCGGCGGTATGCGGCAACGCGTGGTGATTGCGCTGGCGCTGTGTTCTGAACCCGATGTGATTATCGCAGATGAACCCACCACGGCGCTGGATGTATCTATTCAGGCACAAATTCTTGATTTGATAAAGGATTTGACGGTTGAACGTCAGGTGGGCGTGATTTTGATCACGCATGATATGGGTGTGATTGCCGATACAACCGATGTTGTCACAGTCATGTATCAGGGTCAGGTCGTGGAAACCGGCCCCACCCAAAAGGTTTTGGGCGCGCCTGAACATGCCTATACCAAATCTTTGATTGCCGCCGTGCCGCGCCCGACGCGTAAATTGCACCGGTTTCCATTGATTGGCTATGGCGGGCGATTGACCGAATTCAAGATCGAAGATCTGGCGCGCAACTGGCCCTCGACAGATGCCGAACGCGGCACCACCTTGATCAAAGTGAACGCGATCACCAAGAAATTCTTGTCGAAACCGGCCCTTTTGCCATCACGGCGCGACTATTTCACCGCCGTCAACGCAGCCAGTTTTGAAATCAAACAGGGCGAAGTTTTTGGTTTAGTCGGCGAAAGCGGATCGGGGAAATCCACCATCGCACGTATGATTGCGGGGCTTTATGCCGTGGATGACGGAACGGTATCATTTGAAGGCAAGGATGTGACCAGCGGGTCAAAGGGCGTGCCCGATTGGTATCGCCGGCAAATCCAGATGATTTTTCAAGATCCCTATTCCAGCCTAAACCCACGTATGCGTGTTGATACCATCATTGCGGAACCGGCCAAACATCACAAGATTTTGCAAGGTCAGGCCCTGCGCGACCGTGTCAATGAATTATTGGATCGTGTGGGTCTTGGGGCCGAGGCAGGGTTAAAATACCCGCATGAATTTTCGGGCGGCCAACGGCAACGCATTTCGATTGCCCGCGCCTTGGCCACGCAGCCGCGTTTTTTGATTTGCGATGAACCCACATCGGCGCTGGATGTATCTATTCAGGCGCAAATTTTGAACATTCTCAAAGATTTACAAGAACATCTAAATCTAACGATGTTGTTTATCTCGCATGATTTGCCGGTTGTGCGTCAAATGTGTGATCGCGTGGGTGTGATGAAGGATGGCCAATTGGTTGAGGTTGCGCAAACCGAAACCCTGTTTGCCGATCCCCAACACCCCTATACGCAAAGTTTGTTGTCGTTAATGCCGCGATTGGATGGGCTAAGCGAAGACGGTTTGCAAACGTAACCCAACCCGCCCGCCAACGGGTATTGGCGGGCTTTGGGTGGGGCATCACCCAAACACGGCCTGAAATTCACGCCATTCGCCCGCGCTCATGCCGGAATTATCTTGGGTAACGGTGTCACCGGCCAACATGCGTTTCAGGCAATCAACGCCCGTGGCCGAGATATTTACGCTATTCATGCGGTAATCTTTGAACGCATCATAGGCGGCGGGCACCCAATCTTGTACGATATTGCATATCGCATCGGCATAGGCGCGAATTTCATATTGCGCATGGGCATCGGCGCGTAGGCGCAGGAAATGAAATAGATTGTGCAAATCCACCTTCCAATACCATTGGGTATAGATATTCGCAGGCAGGTTCATCCGTGCCAATTCACGCGCCAGGCCTTGTTGATCATCGCCTTGATGCAGCATGGCCTGATAATTGTCATAGGCGCGCGATGAATCGGCCTTTAGAATTTCCAGCACACGCGCGGCCTCAGTGCCTTGTAGAATATCGCCCCGGCCTTGGTTATTGGTGGATGATTGCGCCGCTAGATGATCCGGCGCGGGAATATAGAATTCACGATCCAAAATCGAATAGCGTGCCGAATATTCATTCACATTCGCCGTGCGATGTCTGATCCATTGGCGGGCCACAAACACGGGCAATTTGACATGCAATTTGATTTCGCACATCTCAAACGGGGTGGAATGCCAATGCCGCATCAAATACCGGATCAACCCCGCATCATCGCGCGCCTTTTTGGTGCCTGCGCCATAACTGACGCGCGCGGCCTGCACGATGGCCGCATCATCGCCCATATAGTCAACCACCCGCACAAATCCATGATCCAGCACATAATGGGCCTTGTAAAGGTGGTCTTCCATGCCCGCACTTGTGGCGCGCAAGGTGGATTGCGGCATTTTGCGCGCCGATTCGATATCGGCCAATTGTTCAGGGGTTAAAGGCATGGGTTTTGTCTTTCTAATCCGTCGGCTTGTTGATACATGCCATTTTATCCATACATCAAAATCAGCGACATGACAGACCCCATATTAGCATTTATTGATACCCATTTTCATTCAACCAAGCCTGCCCGCATGTTTGCCTTTTTGTTGAAACAGGCCTGGGCGGCGGTGTTTGGCATCGCGTTTTTGGCCGCGATCATCACAACCCATATGATTTGGCACGATGATTGGGGCGCAATCACCCGCAATGACACATTGTTTTTATTTGCAATTTCATCACAGGCTTTGTTATTGGCCACACGCCTTGAAACATGGGCCGAGGCCAAGGTGATCTTTTTATTTCACATCACCGGCACCGTGATGGAAATATTCAAACTGCAGATGGGATCATGGGATTACCCCGGTGATGGCATCGCCGAAATCATGGGTGTGCCTTTGTTTACCGGGTTCATGTATGCCGCAATCGGAAGCTATATCGCCCGCGTCATTCGCATTTTTGACATCAAATTCGCCCCCTACCCGCCGCTATGGGTCACTTTTTTGTTGGCCGCTTTGATTTATGGAAATTTCTTTACGCATCATTTTCTGCCCGATATTCGCATCGGGTTATTCATTGCAACGGTTTTGGTCTTTGGCCGGGTTTGGATATGGTCGGGAATCGGCATGAAAAAACGCTGGTGCCCCTTGCCTGTGGCGGCGTTTTTGGCGGCGTTTTGCGTTTGGATTGCCGAAAATGTGGGCACGTTTACGCAAACTTGGGTTTATGCCGGCCAAGGCGCGTTTGATTTGGTCAGTTTCGGGAAATTGGGGTCATGGTATTTGTTGGTCTATGTCAGTTTTGTGACCGTCACTTTGGTGACACGCGACAGCCTGCTGCGCAAATCATCCCTTTCGCCTGATCGTGACAACGCATA
>CAZPSB010000099.1:0-7784 GCA_964589025.1 uncultured Jannaschia sp.
CATCTTGACCGGTGCCGCGGCCGAGGCGGCGATTGGCCTTGCTATTTTGGTTTCATTCTTCCGCAACCGTGGGACAATCGCGGTTGAAGATGTCTCAAACATGAAGGGGTAGGCGCATGGAATCGGTTCTTCTTTTTGCGCCATTGATTGGCGCGTTGATCTGCGGATTTTGTTGGCGGTTGATCGGGCAACAGGCGGCCTGCGTGGTGGCAACGGGTTTTTTGTTTTTATCCTGCCTATTGTCATGGGTTGTTTTCCTAAGCTTTGACGCATCGGCCCATGAAAACGGATATTATTCCGAACCTTTGATGACATGGATTGAAAGCGGGACATTTTTTACCGAATGGGCGGTGCGCATCGACCGTTTGACCGCCATTATGTTGATTGTCATCACCTCGGTTTCGGCTTTGGTGCATTTATATAGTTTTGGCTATATGGCGCATGACGAAAATTTCAAACAGGGCGAAAGTTACCGGCCCCGATTTTTCGCCTATCTGTCTTTGTTTACCTTTGCGATGTTGATGTTGGTGACGGCTGATAACCTGTTGCAACTATTTTTCGGGTGGGAAGGCGTCGGCGTGGCCTCATATCTATTGATCGGGTTTTATTACCGCAAACCCACCGCGGGCGCGGCGGCAATGAAGGCCTTTATCGTCAACCGTGTTGGTGATTTCGGGTTTTTATTGGGTATTTTTGCCCTGTTTTGGATAACCGATTCCATCTTGTTCAGCGATATTTTGGCGATGGGTCCAACCTTGTCTGAAACCACATTTGCCTTTCTTGGTCATGAGGTGAACGCCGCCAATACTATTGCAATGTTGTTATTCATTGGCGCGATGGGCAAATCGGCGCAATTATTGTTGCACACATGGTTGCCGGACGCGATGGAAGGCCCAACCCCGGTATCGGCATTGATCCATGCTGCGACCATGGTCACGGCGGGTGTGTTTTTGGTGTGCCGGATGTCACCCATCATGGAATATGCGCCATTTGCCACAAATTTCATCATCGTGATTGGCGCGATGACGGCGTTTTTTGCAGCCACTATCGGCCTGGTCCAAAATGATATCAAACGCGTGATCGCCTATTCCACCTGTTCGCAGCTTGGCTACATGTTCGTGGCCGCCGGTGTGGGCGTGTATTCGGTGGCGATGTTTCACCTGTTTACCCACGCGTTTTTCAAGGCGATGCTGTTTTTGGGCGCGGGGTCTGTAATCCACGCGATGCATCACGAACAGGATATGCGCAATTATGGGGGCTTGCGCAAAAAGATCCCCTATACATTCTGGGCGATGATGATTGGCACTTTGGCGATTACGGGTGTGGGGATCCCGACAACCTATTTCGGCTTTGCGGGCTTTTTCTCAAAAGATGCGGTGGTCGAAAGCGCATATGCCTTTGGCGGCGATTTGGGCAATTTCGCCTTTTGGGCATTGATTATCGCAGCCGTTTTCACCAGCTTTTATTCATGGCGCTTGATGTTCCTAACCTTTTTCGGCGCGCCACGCGGCAACAAAAAAGCCCATGACCACGCGCATGAAAGCCCATCTGTCATGTTGATCCCACTTGGCGTTTTGGCTATCGGCGCCGTGTTTTCCGGCGTTGTCTGGTACAATAGCTTTTTTGGTAAAACCGACGATGTGGGCCGGTTTTTTGGCGTCGAATATGCCGCCGAAACGCATGACGATACCGCCGATGATGCGGGCCATCATGGGGCTGATGATGACGCATATGACGCCCATTATCCGCATTACATGTTGATCGGTGCGCCAGGGCAAGGCGCAATTCACGCCGCCCCCGATAATGACATTTTGAACGCGGCCCATGCCGTGCCAAAATGGGTCAAGTGGAGCCCGGCAATCGCCATGATTATTGGGTTTTTGGCCGCTTATCTATTCTATATCGTCAACCCATCCCTGCCCAAACGTTTGGCAGAAAATCAACGACCGCTTTATATGTTCTTGTTGAATAAATGGTATTTTGATGAAATTTACGATTTTCTGTTTGTGCGCCCGGCGCGCGGGCTTGGCCGTGTGTTTTGGAAAACCGGCGATGGGCGGGTGATTGATGGTGGCATTAACGGTCTTGCCATGGGTGTTATCCCGTTTTTCACGCGCTTGGCGGGGCGGATGCAGTCAGGTTATATTTTCCATTACGTCTTTGTGATGGTGATTGGCATTGTTGTGCTGGTGACTTGGGTCACTCTTTCGGTCGGAGGATAAGAGGGTATCATGAACAATTTGCTATCCATCATTACCTTTTTGCCCTTGATCGCGGCCTTGTTTTTGTTTTTGCAGCGCGGCAATGATGCTGCTGCACAATTGAATGCCAAACGTCTTGCGCTATTGGCGACATCGGCGACTTTTTTAATTTCGCTTTTGGTGCTGTTTCAATTTGACCCGCAAAACACCGATTTCCAATTTGTCGAAGACCGTGAATGGATTTTCGGCCTAAGCTATAAAATTGGGGTTGATGGCATTTCGGTTTTGTTTGTTTTGCTGACAACATTTCTGATGCCCATCACGATCGCCGCGTGTTGGGGGGTAACGCACCGGGTGCGTGACTATATGATCGCATTGTTGATCTTGGAAACCCTGATGATTGGCGTTTTTGTGGCGCTGGATCTGGTGTTGTTCTATCTGTTTTTTGAGGCAGGTTTGATCCCCATGTTCTTGATTATCGGGATATGGGGCGGCAAAAACCGGATTTACGCGGCTTTCAAATTCTTTCTTTATACCTTCCTTGGGTCGGTTTTGATGTTGGTCGCGATGATTGCGATCTATGTTGATGCGGGCACAACCGATATTGCCGCATTATTGACCCACAGTTTTGGCACCGAAACGGTTTCGGTTTTGGGTTGGCAGGTTTTGGGCGGGATGCAAACGCTTTTGTGGTTGGCGTTTTTTGCCTCATTCGCCGTCAAGATGCCGATGTGGCCGGTGCATACATGGTTGCCCGATGCGCATGTGCAGGCCCCGACGGCGGGGTCGGTTATTCTGGCGGCGGTCTTGTTGAAAATGGGCGGCTATGGATTTTTGCGCTTTAGCCTGCCGATGTTTCCGGTTGCCTCTGATCTATTGGCGCCTTTGGTGTTGTGGATGTCGGTCATCGCGATCATCTATACCTCGCTGGTCGCACTCGTGCAGGAAGATATGAAAAAGCTGATTGCCTATTCATCCGTTGCCCATATGGGGTTTGTGACCATGGGGATTTTCGCCGCCAACCAACAAGGCGTGGATGGCGCGATTTTTCAGATGATTAGCCACGGCTTTATTTCTGGGGCTTTGTTTTTATGCGTTGGCGTGATTTATGACCGTATGCATACACGCGACATTGACGCCTATGGCGGTTTGGTTGTGCGGATGCCGGCCTATGCGTTGGTTTTCATGTTGTTTACAATGGCCAATGTCGGCCTGCCCGGCACCAGCGGGTTTGTAGGTGAATTTCTAACCTTGATCGGTGTGTTTCAGGTCAACACATGGGTTGGCGTTTTGGCGGCAACGGGTGTGATTTTATCGGCCTGTTATGCGCTATGGCTTTATCGTCGTGTGATGTTTGGTGATTTGATCAAGGAAAGCTTGAAATCCATCACCGATATGACACCACGTGAAAAGGCGATTTTTGCACCATTAATTGTGATGACTTTGCTGTTGGGCGTTTATCCCAGCCTTGTCACCGATATGATCGGCCCTTCGGTTGAGGCCCTTATTTCAACATATGACAGTGCGGTATTGGCCTATATGCCAGACACCCATGTTGCATCAAACCATTGAGGTTCCATTATGATTGGCGCTGATCTTTCCGTGCTGTTGCCCGAAATTATCCTCGCAGTTTACGCAATGGGGGCGTTGGTTTTTGCGGTTTACACCTCAAAAGACGCGCTGGCACCTGTGTTGACTTGGGCCACCGCAATTTTGTTTGTGCTCATCGCGGCGTATTTGATCGTCACCGGTGGCGGCGAAACGCAGGCTTACCACGGGGCCTTTGTCGATGATCCGTTTGCGCGCTTTTGCAAAGTGGCGATTTTATTATCGGCGGCGGCGGTGATGTTGGTGGGCAAAGATCACATGATGCGCCTAAATCTGTTGCGGTTTGAATATCCGGTTTTGGTTGCATTATCGGTTATCGGCATGATGATCATGGTTTCAGCCGGCGATTTGATGACCCTGTACATGGGGTTGGAACTGCAATCTTTGTCGCTTTATGTGATTGCGTCTTTGCGTCGCGATAGCGTGCGATCAACCGAAGCGGGGCTAAAGTATTTCATCCTTGGTGCGCTTTCATCGTGGTTGTTGTTGTTTGGCGCATCTTTGGTTTATGGATTTGCTGGAACAACCGTGTTCACCGGTATATTTGCCGCCTCACAAGGGGGGGCAGAAATTGGCCTGATCTTTGGCTTGGTGTTTGTCCTGGCGGGGTTGGCGTTTAAAATTTCGGCCGTGCCCTTTCATATGTGGACACCAGATGTATATGAGGGATCGCCCACACCGATTACCGCCTTATTTGCCACCGCACCCAAAGTGGCGGCGATGGCGTTGTTTGCCCGTGTTGTCCATGATAGTTTTGGCCCGGTCATGGTCGAATGGCAGCAGGTCGTCGCGGTTTTGGCGGTTTTATCTGTTTTCCTTGGCGCAATCGCGGCCATTGGACAAACCGATATTAAACGCCTTATGGCCTATTCTTCGATTGCGCATATGGGGTTTGCCCTGATCGGTCTGGCCGCCGGTGGTGCCCAAGGTGTTGAGGCAATGTTAATCTATATGGCCATTTATGTGGTGATGAATATCGGCACATTTGCATTCATCCTAAGCATGGAAAAAGATGGCCAACCCATCACTGATATATCGGCCCTGTCATCGCTGGCAAGCTATCAACCGGGCCGCGCGCTGGCTGTGTTGGTGTTGATGTTCAGCCTGGCCGGCGTTCCGCCATTATTGGGCTTTTTCGGCAAATTCGCGGTGTTGATGGCCGCGGTTGAGGCTGGCCTGATCTGGTTGGCGGTTCTGGGTGTCATCGCGTCTGTTATTGGGGCCTATTATTACCTGCGCATCGTGTATTTGATGTGGTTTGGTGAACCACGCGACGGTTTGAATGGCACCATGGCGTTTTTGCCACGTGTGGGGCTGATTGTTGCGGCGGCTGTGATGCTATTGGGCATT
Organism: uncultured Jannaschia sp.; assembly: GCA_964589025.1. GTDB lineage: Bacteria > Pseudomonadota > Alphaproteobacteria > Rhodobacterales > Rhodobacteraceae > JANSYL01. The sequence goes on from CAZPSB010000099.1 coordinate 5,160, forward strand.
TTCAACTTGTTCGGCATCGAAGCCCCTGCCGCACTTGCCGCTGATTTTCTGGTGCGCTGAATTGGCCGATTGGCCCGAAGGTGTTGACAAAATTTTGTTAGACACCACAGATAGCACAATGGCCGAGGCCACCCGCCGCGCCCATACCATCACCCGGCCCACATGGATTTTGGCCAAAACCCAAACCGCCGCCCGCGGGCGCAGGGGCCGGGTGTGGCACAATCCGCCGGGTAATTTCGCGGCTTCTCTGGTAATGCCAAATGCGGCAATGCCCCCCCCGCAGGCGGCATTGCGGTCTTTTGTGGCCGCCTTGGCGGTGCATGATGCCATGCGGGCCGTTATGGGTGATCACCCTGTCGAATTGGCCCTGAAATGGCCCAATGATGTGGTGTTGAACCAAGGCAAACTGGCCGGGATTTTATTGGAAAACACCCTGCAGCATTTGATTGTCGGGATTGGTGTAAACCTGGCTGCGGCCCCATTGTGCGGCGATGTGGAACCGCGCGCGCTGCGCCCCGTTAGTGTGCTGCAGCAAACAGGCGTCACAATCCTGCCCAAGGCGTTTTTAACCCCGCTGGCGCAATCTTTCGCCCGCTATAACACGCAGCTTGAAATCCATGGATTTGGCGCGATCCGTCAAAAATGGCTGGCCCATGCCGCACGTATCGGGCAATCTGTTACGGCCCGGATGGGCAGCCATGAAACAACCGGGATTTTTCGCGATATTGATGCCGATGGTCATTTGATCTTGGATACCGCAGAAAAAGGCCCAGTTGCCATTGCGGCGGCGGATATTTTCTTTTGATAAAACAGGGTGGGGCGCATGCTTTTATGTATTGATTGCGGCAACACAAACACAGTCTTTAGCATCTGGAATGGGCAGAATTTTCTGGCCACCTTTCGCAGTTCAACCGAACATCAACGCACCGCTGATCAATATTATGTCTGGTTTTCCACTTTGATGGCGCATCACAAATTGGATGTGCGCATCACCGAATGCATCATATCGTCGACCGTGCCGCGCGTGGTGTTTAACCTGCGCGTTTTATGCGACCGGTATTTCAACACCCGGCCTTGGGTTGTGGGCAAGCCCGATTGCCATCTGCCCGCCGCCCCGCGTGTGGATGCAGGCACCCAGGTGGGGCCGGATCGTTTGGTGAATACCGCAGGCGCGTTTGATCGCCATGGCGGTGATTTGATCGTGGTGGATTTCGGCACCGCCACCACCTGCGATGTGGTGGCACGCGATGGGGCCTATATTGGCGGGGTCATTGCACCCGGCGTCAACCTTAGCCTTGAGGCCCTGCACCGCGCCGCCGCCGCCCTGCCGCATGTGGATGTCACAAAACCCCAAAAGGTGATTGGCACAAACACGGTGGCCTGTATGCAATCGGGTGTGTTTTGGGGCTATATCGGGTTGGTGCGTGGGTTGTGCGATCAGATCAAGGCCGAATATGGCCGCGCGATGCGGGTAATTGGCACAGGGGGGCTTGCGCCATTGTTTTCGCAGGGCGATATGTTATTTGACCAGATCGAAGACGATCTGACCATGCATGGCCTAACCGTCATTCATAAATACAATAAGGATTTGGGCAGCACATGACCACCACCACAACACGCGACCGTCTTATCTATCTTCCGCTTGGCGGGGCCGGTGAAATCGGGATGAATTGTTACGTCTATGGCTATGGCCCGGCAGGGCAGGAACGGTTTATCGTGGTTGATTTGGGCGTGACCTTTTCCGATATGGACGGCACACCGGGGGTTGATCTTATTTTGCCAGATATTGATTGGCTGGCCGATCGCGCGGATCAAATTGATGGGATATTCATCACCCATGCACATGAAGATCACGTCGGCGCGTTGGGCCATCTTTGGGGGCGGTTGCGCGCGCCGGTTTATTGCCGCCGCTTTACCGGCATTCACGCCGCCCGCAAAATGGAAGAAATCGGCCATGACGCATCCGCTATGCATGTGGTTGAACCCTATCCAGCGCATATTCAGGCCGGCCCGTTCAAAGTGCATTTCACCCCCGTTAGCCATTCCATCCCCGAGGCTTCGGCACTGGTGATTGACACACCGCAGGGCCGTGTGGTGCATTCGGGTGATTTCAAAACCGACCGCGCCCCGATTGTGGGTGAACCGTTTGACCCCGACATGTGGCGCGCGATTGGTGATGCGGGCGTGTTGGCCTTTATCTGTGATTCCACCAATGTGTTTTCGCGCAATCCCGGCCGATCCGAAAGTGACCTGCCCGGCCCGATTGGGGATTTAATCAAAGGGGCAAAAGGCATGGTTGTGGCCACGACTTTTGCATCCAACATTGCGCGTTTGCAAACATTGGCCGATGCAGGCCGCGCCGCCGGGCGCAGCATTTGTTTGATGGGTCGGTCGATGAAACGCATGGTCGCCGCCGGGGTTGAGGCCGGGGTTCTGACCGATTTTCCCAATATCATCACCCCCGAAGATGCGACTGAATATCTGCATGGTGCCGATAAACCCCATGATGAGGTTGAAGAAGATGTAGGGCGACAGCATGGGCAATGTAATATTGAAGAACTTACGGATGGGCCCTGCGCCGTCAATTTCGGCGGCTTCGTAGAGGTGCACCGGTATTCCCTTCAA
>CAZPSB010000100.1:0-6667 GCA_964589025.1 uncultured Jannaschia sp.
AGCGTTGCGGCCCTTGCCACAACTATCGGCCTTGACCCCTATGCCGCAGGCCGAATTGGCAGGGGCCTCAGATGCCTTAAAGGCGCATCAGCCATTGCATGATGTAACCCATGCGGTCCATGCGGCGGGGTTTTTCATGCCGGGCCAGGGGATTGTGGCCGCACGCGAAGATGTCGGGCGGCATAATGCGTTGGATAAACTGATTGGCGCGTTGCTGCGCCAAGGCCATGATCCGGCCCAAGGGGCGTTTGTGATCACCAGCCGTGTGTCGGTTGAAATGGTGCAGAAAACCGTCATGGCGGGATGTGGTATTTTGATCGCGGTCTCGGCCCCAACGGCCCATGCGCTTAGATTGGCCGAAAATGTCAATTTGACCTTGGCAACCCTAACAAAATCTGGCCAGATAGAGGTCTATACCCATCCGCGCCGCATCATGAATAAGGATCACAATGCAGCCTGAAAAACTTGTCCGCATGGCCAATCAAATTGCAACCTTTTTCGAAACGCAACCCGGCACTGATCAGGCCGCGCGTGTGGCCGCGCATTTAACCGATTTTTGGGGCCCTGAAATGCGCAACGCGTTAAAAGACCACGCCGCAACCGCCAATCAGGATTTAAACCCCCTTGTCAAAGATGCACTGGCCTTGATTTAAGATCAGGCCTAAAATGGTGCGCGGGCCAAGATGCCGGGCCGATATTTTTGCTGCGCCTTTGAAAGGGATAAATTTGAAAATGACCCTCTATTTTAGTTTTGCCTTGGCGATTGTGGCCTTTGGCATTTTGGGTGTCTATATCCGTGTGGCGCCTTTGCCGGCTGCGGTTTGGCATGTTGACCCGGCCATTGCGCAGGCCCCGGCATCGCCGAATTTTGACCTAAGGCAGGGGCCCGCCGCCCCGGTTATTGCCGCGCCCATGGCCGATATTGCGGGCCGCATCACCCGGATTGTGCAAGATGAAGGTGGTGTTTCATTGGCGGGCGATATCACGCAGGGCTTTGCCACTTATGTTATGCGTACGCGCGTGATGCGGTTTCCTGATGTGGTGTCAATTCGTCTAACCGCCCAAGGCGATGGCACAAGGGTTGAAATTTTTTCGCGATCCCGGTTTGGCTATTCCGATTTTGGCGTGAATATGGCGCGGGTCGATCGGTGGTTGGCGGCGATTGGGGCAGATGGGTCTTGACCCGCTGCGTGGGGCGCGGCAAACGGGGTGAATGATACCTCAAGATCGCCTTCGTCAAATCATTGATCGTTTCGAATATCTCGAGGCGCAGTTAAATGCCGGCCCTGATGCCGATAAAATCGCCGATATCAGCCGCGAATATTCCGACCTGACCCCGGTGGTGGATCAAATCAAAACCTATCAACGCCTTTGCGCCGATTTGATCGAGGCCGAATCCATGTTGGATGATCCCGAAATGCGCGATTTGGCCCAAGATGAAATTCCTGCCCTGAAATCCGCCATTCCAGATGCCGAAACCGCCCTGCAATTGGCGTTATTGCCCAAGGATGCCGCCGATGCGCGCCCGGCGGTCATCGAAATTCGCCCCGGCACGGGCGGGGATGAGGCCGCGTTATTTGCCGGTGATTTGCTGCGCATGTATGGGCGATATGCCGAAACCCAAGGTTGGCGCCTTGAGGTGATCGACCTTCAGGAATCTGATCTTGGTGGCATCAAAGAGGTCACGGCCCGTATTGAGGGTGAAAATGTGTTTGCCCGGATGAAATTCGAATCCGGGGTGCATCGTGTGCAACGTGTGCCCGAAACGGAATCGGGCGGGCGTATTCACACATCGGCTGCAACCGTGGCCGTTTTACCCGAGGCGCAAGAGGTCGATATCGACATCCCCGCCCAAGATATTCGTATCGATACCATGCGCGCCAGCGGGGCAGGCGGGCAGCATGTGAACACCACCGATTCCGCCGTGCGCATCACCCATTTGCCAACCGGTGTGGTGGTTACCAGTTCGGAAAAATCGCAACACCGCAACCGTGAAATTGCCATGAATGTGTTGCGCGCGCGGCTTTATGATCTGCAACGCCAACGCGCCGATCAAGAACGCGCCGCCGATCGCAAGGCGCAGGTTGGGTCGGGGGATCGGTCTGAACGGATCCGGACCTATAATTTCCCGCAGGGCCGCATGACGGATCATCGGATTAACCTGACGCTTTATAAGCTTGACCAAATCATGCAGGGCGATTTGACCGAAACCATTGATGCATTAATTGCCGAAGACCAAGCCCGCCGCTTGGCCGAGATGGGGCAATGACGCCCTCGATCCAGGATCGTCTAAATTGGGCGCGGGATGAATTGGCGCAGGCCCGTGTTGATACCCCCGATCTTGAGGCGCGCTGGATTATGGCGCATGTGCTACGGGTGCCGCGTGATCGCATCATATTGATGCTGAACGATGATATTGAGGATCATCAGATTGCGATATTTACCGATCACATCCACAATCGCCTATCCGGCAAACCTGTGAGCCATATTGTCGGTGGACGGTTCTTTTACGGGCGCTGGTTCCATGTCACCCCGTCTGTATTGGACCCACGGCCAGACACGGAAACCTTGATTGAATTGGCGTTGCGCCACCCGTTTGAAATGATGTTAGACCTTGGTACGGGGTCGGGGTGTATTTTATGCACCTTATTGGCCGAACGCCCCACGGCCACGGGCGTTGGTGTCGATATTTCGCAATCCGCACTTGATATCGCCGAATTAAATGCACGCGATCTTGGTGTTGCAGATCGGTCTGCACTATGGGTATCAGATTGGTTTTCGGCCATAGACGGCCTGTTTGATCTGATTGTTGCCAACCCGCCTTACATTAGCCAAGCGGCCTACAAAACACTTGCCCCTAGCGTGCGCCTGCACGAACCGGCATCGGCCTTGACCGACCATGGCGATGGGTTGGCCGCCTATCGCCATTTGGTGCATGCAGCGCCCAAATATTTAACCCAAGGGGGGTGTTTTATGTGCGAAATCGGGTTTGACCAAGGCCCGGCGGTTTGCGACCTGTTTATCAAAGCCGGGTTTGACAATGTGCATCTTGAACAAGATATGAATGGCAAAAACCGTGTTGTCTGGGGATATTGGCCGCATTAGGCTATTTTTTGCCCCTAAACCCGCCCAAAGGCGATTTTTCTTAAAAATTGACTTGTCATGCCCTGAATGGCATGATTATGAACATGTAAGGCAGTTAAGTGATAAAAATCACTCGCCTTTTCTTACATGGTTCATTTGATGTGACTTTAGGCTCATTTGCTCCATAGTATGTAATTTGCATACGATATGTGTTAACCAGATTAGCTGGATTTAAGAAAAGAACATGAGATCATCCAAAAACCGTTCGCGGTCCAAATCAAATCGCAACCGTTCGGTTGGCAATGCCATGAACCGGGTGTTTGAATCCTCGGGGCCGGAAGGCAAGGTTCGTGGAACACCGCAACAAATTATTGATAAATACAATCAATTGGTGCGCGATGCGCAATTAGGCAATGATCGTGTGGCCGCCGAAAATTTTCAGCAGCACGCCGAACATTATCTGCGTCTGTTGGCCGAGGCGCAGCGCGAACAAGACGCCCGGCGCGACCAACAACAACAGCAAAACCAAAACACTGCGCAACCCGCCGCATCCCAACCTGATCACGATGCCGAAAAACCCGCAGATCAAGCCCAAGACAAACCGTTTGAGGCCGTGATGGACGGGGGCGCCAATACGGATGCAGGCCTTGTGGAAACACCCGAACAAGCCCCCAAACCCGCCCGCGCACCGCGCAGCCGCAAACCCAAACCCGCCCCCAAACCAAAGCCACAGGATCAAATGATTTTTGTGACCGAAGGCGAAACTGTGGTTGTCGAAGACCCACCCCAAGGCACGGTGTCTGACTGATCAATCAGGCAAATTGGCGTGCGAGGGCGCAGAACCCTTCGATGGGCACATTTTCGGCCCGATCGGTGGGGGCAATGCCCGCAGCGTGCAGGCGGTCTTCGATATCGGGGGAAAGTGATTTCAACGATGCGCGCAACATTTTGCGCCTTTGCCCAAAGGCGGCGGCGACAATGCGTTGCAATGTTTTTGCATCTGCAGGGTATCGCGGTTGGGGCAGGGCGGTTAAATGCACCACCGCCGATTTGACCTTGGGGGGCGGGGTGAAGGCCTCGGGCGCAAGCGTCATGGCAATGCGCGCATCGGCCCGCCATTGGGCCAGAATGGATAAGCGACCATACAGTTTGCCACCCGGTTGGGCGGTGATCCGATCGGCGACTTCGCGTTGAAACATCAAGGTCAGACTATGCCAATTGGGCGGCCATGTGCGCGGCGTTAGCCAGCGGATCAATAATTCTGTTCCCACATTATAGGGCAGGTTTGACACGATTTTAACCGGCCCGTTTAGATGCGCGGCCCAATCTTGGGCCAAGGCGTCATCATTTTTGACCTCAAGCCGGCCAGGATAGGCGGCGGCGATATCGGCCAATGCGCCCATGCATCGTGCATCTTTTTCAATCGCCAGAACCCGGCGCGCACCTTCGGCCAATAATCCGCGCGTCAACCCGCCCGGGCCGGGGCCAATTTCCAAAATATCTGCGCCATCCAATGGCCCGGCCAGCCGCGCAATTTTCGCGGTGATATTCAGATCAAGTAAAAAATTCTGCCCCAAGGCCTTGCGGGCGCTTAGACCATGGGCGGCAATCACTTCGCGCAAGGGCGGCAGGGTATCTATTGTATTCATGCGTTGCTTTTGCGCCGATCAAGGCGGGGTGGCAAGCCAATATCGCAAAATGCGCTTGCATCTTGTTGAAATAGGGCTTATGCGCTGCGCCATCTCGTAGGCAAAGGCGGGCATTTGGGACAGACATCCCCATATGTTCCACCGGTTGGGCGCAGGCCCTTACCCTTTGTCAGATGCAAACCGGAAAGGATAATCGGATATGGCATTGCCTGATTTTACCATGCGCCAATTGCTTGAGGCGGGCGTTCACTTTGGTCACCAAACACAACGTTGGAACCCACGGATGGAACAATACATCTATGGCGATCGCAACGGTATTCACATTCTTGACCTGACGCAAACATATGAATTGTTGGATGCGGCATTGAATGTTGTACGTGACACCGTTTCCAAGGGCGGTCGCGTGTTGTTTGTGGGCACAAAACGCCAAGCGCAAAAACCCATTGCCGAGGCGGCTGAACGCTGTGCGCAATATTATATGAATCACCGTTGGTTGGGCGGTACGTTGACCAATTGGAAAACCGTTTCAAATTCCATCAGCCGCCTTCAGGCGATTGATGAACAAATGGAACAGGGTATTGAAGGCCTGACCAAAAAAGAACGCCTTGGCATGGAACGTGACCAACAAAAATTGCAGGCGTCGCTTGGCGGGATCCGCGAAATGGGCGGTTTGCCTGATTTGTTGTTCGTGATCGACGTCAACAAAGAAGACCTGGCAATTACCGAGGCCAAGAAACTTGGCATTCCTGTGATTGCGGTTGTTGACACGAATTGTTCGCCTGATGGGGTGGATTACATCATTCCGGGCAATGATGACGCAGTGATCTGGTCAGCCGCGCCGCGCTTGACGGGATGACCGCGCAATTCGAAACCGCAGGCGTTGATTTGGGCGCCTTGGCCGAAGGTACAATCGAAGAAGCCTTGGCCGAAGACGCACCTGCCGCAGATGCCCCCGCAGCGGATGCCGAAGACAAGTAAACAATGATAATGGGGTGGTATATGCCGCCCTGTTGTTATCTGCATGATATATAGGCCGCCCCTATGGTGGGCCCAAACTTGACCTCTTACCCTTTGAGGAGATTTCAAAATGGCAATTACAGCAGCCCTTGTAAAAGAGCTTCGCGATACAACCGGCGCGGGCATGATGGATGCCAAAAAAGCATTGACCGAAACCAATGGCGATATGGATGCCGCAGTTGATTGGTTGCGCACCAAAGGTTTGGCCAAAGCCGCCAAAAAATCAGGCCGCACCGCCGCCGAAGGTTTGGTCGCATTGGCCGTATCCGGTGGAACCGGTGTCGCGGTTGAGGTGAATTCCGAAACCGATTTCGTTGCCAAAAACGCCGAATTCCAAGATATGGTTTCCGGCATTGCCAAGGCCGCCTTATCTGTTGATGATGTGGCCGCCTTATTGGCATCGGATATGGGCGGTAAAACGGTTGAGGCAACCTTGACCGATAAAATCGCCACAATCGGCGAAAATATGACGGTGCGCCGTTTGGGCAAAATCAACGGCCAAACGGTTGTGTCCTATGTGCATAATGCCGCCGCCGATAATATGGGCAAAATCGGTGTTTTGGTTGCGCTAAGCGGTGAAAATGATGCATTCGGTAAACAGGTTGCGATGCATGTTGCCGCCGTCAACCCCGCCGCCCTGAACGAGGCCGAACTTGACCCCGCAATTGTGGAAAAAGAACGGGTTGTTCAAATGGATATCGCGCGCGAATCTGGCAAACCCGAACAAGTGATCGAAAAGATGATCGAAGGCCGGATGACAAAATTCTTGGCTGATATCACGCTTGTGAACCAAGCCTTTGTTGTCAATCCTGACCTAACCGTCGCCGCCGCCGCCCAAGAGGCCGGCGTTGACATCACAGGGTTTATTCGCTTTGAAGTGGGCGAAGGCATTGTTGTTGAAAAAGAAGATTTCGCAG
>CAZPSB010000100.1:6677-7736 GCA_964589025.1 uncultured Jannaschia sp.
GATGCTGCGCCAGCGAGGCGAGAATGAAGGCGCTCAGCAGTCCGACGAGCAGCGCCGGCGGGAATACGCCGAGGCGGTCGAACATTTTGAAAAGGCGCCTCAATGGCGCCTTTTTCGTTATATGGTGATATGGGCGTGGGTTAGCCGTGGTTTTGCAAAATATCTGCCAGTGCCGATACTGCCAACACATAGCTATGCGCGCCAAAGCCTTGGATGCTGCCGATGCATACCGGCGCGATCATTGATATATGGCGAAATGTTTCCCGTGCATGGGTGTTGGAAAGATGCACTTCGATCACCGGCTTGGATATGGCCGATATCGCATCGCGCAAGGCAATGGATGTATGCGTATAGGCCCCGGCGTTCAAAATGACCCCGTCATATTTTTCATATGCGCCGTGCAAGGCGTCGATCAACGCGCCTTCGCAATTGTTTTGTACGCATGTGACGGTTAGGCCGGCCTTGGCTGCGGCCTTGGTGACTTTTGTTTCAATATCGGCAAGGGTGGTGTGGCCGTATATATCAGGTTCACGCAGGCCTAGCATATTTAGATTTGGCCCGTTTAACAGCAGGATATTCATATGATATGCCTTTTATCTGGTTGCAGATAGGGTAACTGATTGGCGGGTAAATCAAAACCCATGCATTCGGTTGGCCCATTGGATGCCCACAATCATGCCCTTGAAACGTGGTAACAGATATAGTGCCATGACACTGACGCCGATGCTGAATATAATGGCCATAGCCCATGGGTTTAGGAAAAACCGTTCATACACAAACAGCATCAATGTGCCCATGATTTTGGCGGTCACCAGAATCGACAAATAGGCCGGGCCGTCATCGGCACGTGCATGGCTTAGATTTTGGGCACAATATGGGCAGGCGGGTTTCAGCGTCAGATAGCCATCAAATACAGATGCTTTGCCGCAATTGGGGCAGGTCTTGGCCAGACCACGGCGCATGGCGGGCCATATGGGGCGGGGGGTTGTGTGTGTGGTGTCGTCTATATTTGGGACCATGGCGTGGTTTGGGGCGCGCGTCCAGATCCTGCGCGCTGAT
>CAZPSB010000101.1:0-763 GCA_964589025.1 uncultured Jannaschia sp.
ATGAATACGGGTTCAAGCGGGTGTCACGGCTTGATGATGTGCGCCGCGCCATGATTGCGGACCCGCACATATTCAAGGTGTCTTACGTGCCACCCGCAGGCAAAGAACCGGCGGCGTTATCGGGCCTATGCAATTTGTTAATGCGCGCGCAAAAACCCTATAAAGACACAGGAAAAGGGCAGGGGATCACCCTTGTGATTGAGGAAATGAACCTATCGTTTCCCGTCGCAGGCGGGGCGCAAAAATGCCCCGGCTTTGCCGAAATTTGTTCACGGGGTCGGCATTATGGCATTGAAGTGATCGGCATAAGCCAACGTATTGCCGAGGTTTCCACCCGATTTAGGGGAAATTGCACCGAAACGGTTGTTTTCCGTCAAAAAGGCCCGCGCGATCAAGAGGCGGCGGCGGCCGAATTGGGGTGTCATAAGTCGAAACTGCCCGCCGAAAACCTGCAATATTTAGAGGCCAAGGCGGGGCAGTTGCGCGGCCCGTTGCGCCTTAGGTTTTAACCATTGCGCAACCGCCCCACACATGTTGCGGGGCGGGTGCGGTGCAGGTTCTGGAGGCTTTCGATCTGCGCTTCCTTTTCTTCGGTCGTGGCCCGGATGACCTCCTTCGGCAGGATGGTCGGCGAGCCCTCACTGCTCAGGAAGGTATTGACACCGATGACCGGCAGTTCGCCGGTATGTTTCAGCGTCTCGTAGTGCATGCTTTCCTCCTGGATCTTGTTGCGCTGGTACATGGTCTCCATGGCGCCGAGGAC
>CAZPSB010000101.1:773-1424 GCA_964589025.1 uncultured Jannaschia sp.
ATGTTGCGGGGCGGGTGCGGTGCAGGTGCGCAACCGTTGTGCAACCCCTTGCGCCTTATAACCTTGGCCCGTTGCGGAACGGGTGCACAAAGGGCGCGCAACGGGTGCACAAAGACACTAGACGGATTCCGCAACCGTTCCCCACGTTTCCAACCATCTGAAAACGCGGGTGAAATGATGACGAATAATATGATGAAGCAAATCACGATGATGGTTGCATCTGGCCTAATCGTGGCCCTTGTCATGCATCATCTAACCCGCCCCAATGAAGGTTAGACACGTGAAAATTAACAAAGTGACCGTCATTTCATGCATCCTTGGTGTGATTGCGGCCGATATCATCTTGAACATGCCCGCCGTGCAAAACATGCGCGCAAACGCCGGTTTGTGAGGCGCGCAGATGAATAATAATATTTATTTGCAACCTCTCACGTTGCAGCCCTCTGCCAACAGTCAGGGGCCGGGCCAACGGGCAACGTTTAACTTGCCCATTGGGCCGAAATATACGGCGTTTTATTTGGAACTAATAGGCGCGCCCCAAGGCGGCACGGTCGGCCCAATTGGCACCACGCCCGCCGATTGGGCGGATATGATCGATAGTATCCGCTTAGAGGTAAACGGCCGCCCAACATACGAGGTTCCGGCCGATTT
>CAZPSB010000101.1:1434-1849 GCA_964589025.1 uncultured Jannaschia sp.
GGTGCGCCGCATGCAATATTATGGCGAAACCTTGCAACCCGGCATGTTGCCCATTCGCTTTGATATGCCATGGGCGCGCAATGCGGCCAATGAATATCTGGGGTGTTATGGCACGCAAGGCCTGCAATCCTTCCAATTGCAGGTGAAGTTTAAGGACAACGTGCAAATTGGCAGTTTCAAGCTTTACAGCCGAAATCTTGATTTTGCGCCTATGGGCACGCATTTGGCGATCACGCGTTATAGCCTGGGGGCGCAAGCGGCCGGGCCGTTTGAAATCACCGCCATTCGCCATGGGCGAGACGAAGCCGCCTTGCTGTCAGCTCTACACATGACCACCAGCGATCTAGACAACATTCAGGTTGTTTCAGATCGGGCGATCAAGTGGGAAGCCAGCCGTTTGATGCGAGTGCAAGAG
>CAZPSB010000101.1:1859-4958 GCA_964589025.1 uncultured Jannaschia sp.
AACCGATTTTACGCATATCGACTTTATGCATGCCAACCGGGTTGATCAGGCAATCCCCATGAATGTGGATGATTTCCGGATCAAAACCGAGGTGACCGCGCCGGTCACTATTTTTGATGTGTATGCGGAAACTTTGGAAACGTGGGCTTGATCATGTCGAAAGGTACAACAAACACAGATAACCGCCGTTTTTTGGGCCGTGCAGGGTCGGGCGGCGGTGGCAAGGCATCAACCGGTGGGGCCAAGGGGCAAGTTATGGTGACAACCGGCCTATTGGATTCCACGGCAGGCGATCAGGCCAGTTTTAACGACAAAGCGGGATTTGTTGGTGCGGCGCTTGGTCTTTTGCCTGAAACGCCCGGCGGCGGGGGCGTATATCCCGCAACCGCCACGACCGACACCGGCGGCAGCGGCCCTGATATGATGAAAATTGCCCTCATCGGGGCGGTTGGCATCGGGTTATATCTGGCCTTTGCATGATGGGGTCAGATGATCTTATGGCCGATAGCGCCATGGGTGGAATGCCCCCATTAGGGGGCATTCCAAACCTATCGACCGGCCCGGCCGTATCTGAGGCAGAGGGCGGTGAAAACACATCTAAAACCGGGGCCTTTAACTTTAAAAGCGGCCCCGGACTTATTCAACAATTAGCGCCAATCGCGGCGGTGGGTCTTATTGCATGGCTACTGTTAAAGAAAAAATAGATATGTCCATCACGACGGGCGATTGGTCGGATGATGTGCAAGATTGGCTTGGCCTGATGCGCGATGTCACCGATCGTGACATACAGATTTACCGCGACGCGGTGGCATCGGGTCGGTTTTTCTTGCGCCTCATTCGCGCCGATGGTCGCGCGGTTGGGGCGTTGATTTGGTCGCGCGATCGCCAGCCCGATGGCGTGGATTTGGTTATAAACGCCGCCGGGTCGTATCCCGTGCCGGGCGTTGATATCACCGGCCTGATTTACAATTATATGCGCTTTATCGCGGCGAAAGAGGGCGCGCGCGCCTTGCGATGCTGGACCATTCGCGCCGGGCTGGTGCGCAAATTGCGCCGCCATGGGTTTGCCCCGCGTTTTGAATTGGAGGCGGTTTTATGAGCATGTCACGCAGCAGCACGGCAACCAGCAACAGCCAAGAAGATAGCCGCGTCGCCACCGATGGCAATAGCCTAGGCATTTCGGCGGATGGTGACGTTAACGTAGATCAAACGGCCCCCGAGGCGTGGGAATTTGCCAAAGCATTCGGCACCGATGCCTTGGCCGAAATGGGCGATTTGGCCCGCGAAAACGTGCGCCTTGCGCGTGAACAGGGCGCGGCCGTCAATGCGGCCCTGGACGCGGTTCTTGACGCCAACCAAACAGAAACCAGTCAATTGTCGCAAAAGCTTATCCCGGCCGCCGCAATTGTCTTTATTGCATGGGTGATTTTTAGATGAACGCGCCAAGCCAAATGGGCGCACGGCGATTGACCGCCAAGCCCGTATTGTATTTTGCAAAGAGGCCACACACCCGTTTGAAATCTCGATTGACCGCGAAGGGGCAACCGAGATGGAGGCGGGGATTGGATACCCCGCGGCCGCTGATGCGCAGGATTACAAGTATTTCGAAATCACCAACCCCGAAAACGTGCCCTTGCGGGTCAAACTGCAATTCGGATCGGGCGGCATTATCGACACGCGCGCCATTTTTGCGGGCATCGTCAACGTTCAAAACAAAGTGCCCGATGTTGTTAATTCTGATTTTCCGGTGTTTTGCCCGGATGCAGCCACAACCCAAATCGCGGCGCAAAACACCCGCCGGGCGCATATCCAAATCGTGAACCTGGGCAATGATACTGTGTTTTTGGGCAATAGCCCAACAGCAACGTTTAACTATGGCACGCCCTTATTTGCAAATGGTGTTGCGACATGGCCCACCACGGCCGCGCTTTATATCCGCAACGATACGGGCGCGCCGGTCAATATTTCCGTCACTGAATTGGAAATCACGCCATGACCATGACCCTAAGAAACCCGCCGCGGCTCGATACGGAATTTATCAAGCGTGTGCAGATTTTTGACCCGTTAGGATTAGACCCCGACCCCGAATTTACCTTTGATAACCCCAATAAATATAGCGGTTATGAATTCCGGTTTGATGGCCTTATTCCGGGGCAGGCCGGGGCGTTTGTGGCGCAAATGGGTGTGTCTGGGAATGGGTTTTTTACCGGCGCGCAAGACTATCAAAACCACAAGCCAGGCAGCATAAACACACAGCCTCAAGCGGGCATCACGTTTGGCAATGAAGCGGTGAACCCGGCCACTGGGAGATTGGGCGTGAGCGGCGTTGCGCGTGTTTCGGCCGCAAACAGTTCGGGCTTTCGATCCCTGCAATATCAAGTGTCATTTGATAGCACTTTATCACCTGCATTCCGCACCTGGGCGGGCGGCGGCACGTTTTTGGGAAGCACCAATTACACGCTATTAAAAACCCTAAACCCCGCCACCCAAATCGACATGATCAAGTTTTATTTCGGGGGCACGTGGATCAAATTCGGCAATATCACCATGCGGGGGATATTGGCATGAAAAAGGCGGCGGGCATCTTGATCATCGGTGGGGCCGGTTTGGCCGCGTATTGGTATTTGAACGGGCGGCAAGGGCAGGGTGGCAATGCATCCGAAACCCCATCTTTGGGCGATCAAATCTTAGCGTCATACGTGCAGCAAAATGGCGGCTTATCCCCAACAGCGCAAAGGAATGTAGAAATGTTTGGATATTTAAGAAACCTGTTTTCAGGTGGCAATAAAGGGGCCACAACCGGCGGCGGCGGTGGCGGCTTTCTGGGTGGCCTCATCAACAAAGCCAATACAGGCACCAGCGCCCCAACAGGCGGCGGGGGTGGTACGGCCATCGGTCAACGCCTGATGGGCGATCTGATGCGCACCTATCGCCTGACACGCGCGCAGGCGGCGGGCGTGGTGGGCAACCTCGATCACGAGAACGTTGTCCTGGGGAAGGCCGGCCGCGCTCGGGCGCTGGCCCGGCAATCGCCTCGCCCGGCTCGGCCTCGGCAACATCGCCCTGGCGGCGGGCGGAGCGGGGGAGGCGGCATCCCAC
>CAZPSB010000101.1:4968-7573 GCA_964589025.1 uncultured Jannaschia sp.
AAATGCAGCCCGTTGTGCCCGGATCGCGCGGCGGGTGGGGCTTTGCCCAATGGACAGGCCCGCGCCGCCGCCAAATGGAGGCATGGGCCGCACAGCGCAACCTAAGCCTGTCAAGCTATGAAGCAAACTGGGGCTTTTTGCGGCATGAGTTAAGCAACACACCCGAAGGCCGCGTTTTGCCGCGATTGCGCCGCGCTACAGATGTTGAACAGGCTACGCGCATTTTCCAAGATGTGTTTTTACGCCCCGGAATCCCGCATACGTCAAGCCGTATCGCAAAAGCACGGCGGTATTTGTGATGGCCCTTCCTGCTATTCCCGCGATTGCGTGGTGGTTATTGGGGGGCGCGGCCGTCATAGGCGGCGGGGCCGTGGCGGTCGATAATTACCAAGACAACCGAAACGACAACCTAGCGCAGCAAGGCAACAACCTTGCAATCCGCAATGACATGATGGACGGCCGCGTTAAAATAGCGCGCATGGCCCTAATCGGGGCCGGTCTTTATGTGTCGTATAAGGCCCTACAGGCAGCGGGGGCCGTCAAATGATCGACGTTGTAACGGTGTTTTTTGGCATGTCGGCCGTGGCCAATGTGGGGCTTTTGACGGGAATATTTTTCCGGCTCGGATCACTCACCGCGCGCATCACATCCATCGAAAAAAGACAAGAAAACCCAACCACGTAGAAAGGAAAATAAACGTGTTTTTACCAATCATAGGATCAATCTTGCGCCATGCCATTACAACCGGCGGCGGCCTGTTGGCCGTTGAGGGCATCGCAGACCCCGAAACCCTGCAAACCATCGCAGGCGGCGCCATTGCGGCCGCGGGCCTTGCATGGTCAATCATAGAGAAACGCGGGCGGCGGTTCTAATCCCTCGGGATCCCGTCAGGCGTAACCCTCGATCGGTAACCGATCGGGGGTTTTTGTTTGGTTATAAGCGGACCTAGATTTTTGTTGTTGCAATGTCCGCTTATAACCGCTAACAAAACTAACTGTAAGTGCATGATATGTCGTATTTGCCTTGATCTAAATTTAACATAATACAATTTATAGGATTTATTATACTGGGAAAAATTACCCAAGTGCATAGCCTGCGCCGCGTACTGTGCGAATGGGATTGGCCTGCCCGTCAATGTTCAACGCCTTGCGCAAACGTCCGACATGGACATCAACGGTTCGGCTATCGACATAGATATCGCGCCCCCAGACGCGATCCAACAATTGTTCCCTACTCCAGACACGACCAGGTCGTTCCATCAAGGCCGTCAGCAGCCGAAATTCAGTTGGACCAAGATTGATCATCTTACCCGATCGGTAAACGCGATGTTCGCCGATATCCAATACGATATCTTGGTATTCCAACCGTTCCCCGATGGCAGCGGGCCGAATGCGGCGCAATTGCGTGCGCAAACGCGCCAAAAGTTCCGCCACGGAATAAGGTTTGGTGATATAATCATCGGCACCGGTTTCCAAACCGCGCACGCGATCCATTTCTTCGGATCGCGCCGATAGCATGATAACGGGAATGCGGGCTGTTTTGGGCGACATTTTCAATTGTCGGCACACCTCTATGCCCGAAACATTGGGCACCATCCAATCCAGAACAATCAAATCTGGCGGTGTTTCTTTTATAATATCAAGCGCTTTGTCCCCGGCTTCGGCGGTCATTACCTCAAAGCCTTCGGCGCGAATATTATAGGCTAAAACTTCGCGCTGTGCGGGTTCGTCTTCGACGATAAGAACGATAGGTTCGCCTGCCATGATGGGTTTTCCGGGCTGTCAACTACGTTTGATATGGGGTTCGGTCTTCTTTTGGGCGGATCTCGTCGGGGATTTCGCCGGTAATCATATACACAACCTGTTCGGCAATAGATGTGACATGATCGCCCATGCGTTCAATGTTTTTTGCCATAAAATGTAAATGCATACAGGGCGTTATGTTACGCGGGTTTTCCATCATGAATGTCAGATATTCCCGAAACAAGGCCGAATACATCTGATCGACTTCAACATCGCGGGCGCGCACATCAAGCGCCAAATTTTCATCCCGCTGGATATAGGCATCCAGTGCATCTTTCAACATCAACGCAACGCGATTGGCCATACGGCGCAAAGACCCCGTTTCAAGATCCAATGTATTATGTTCAAAAACTGCCTCGGATCGTTTTGAGATATTCTTGGCATAATCGCCAATGCGTTCCAAATTGGCCGAAACACGGAAAATAGACATCACCAAACGCAGATCCGTTGCCGAGGGTTGGCGCAACGCCAAAATTCGAATGGCGTCGGCGTTCACATCGGTTTCGAATTGATCAATCACACGGTCGCCCTGTCGCACTTGGCGCGCCAATTCGATATCGCGCGTATCAACCGATTTAACAGCATCTGATATGGCCTGTTCAACCAACCCACCCATACGCATGATTTGCGCCTGAATTGATTCAAGATCACGATCAAAAGCGGATACAATATGTTCAGAATTCACGATGGGGTCCCTTCCCTGCCTAATGCGTGCGCGATTATGGGTCGCTTACCCGATACGACCTGTGATATAGCTTTCGGTGCGGCTGTCACTGGGGTTGGTGAAAATTTTATCGGTTTCG
>CAZPSB010000102.1:0-7389 GCA_964589025.1 uncultured Jannaschia sp.
GATCGTCGGGCTGAACCCCGACGACGTGACCCTGCACACCACGATCATGGGCGGCATTAATCACCGGTTTGACATCAAACACCGTGCCCAGAACATTTGACATATGCGTCATAGCGATCAGTTTGGTTTTTGGCCCAATCGCATCAATCACCGCCTGCGGATCAAGATCACCATTGGCATCCACATCCACCCATTTCAACACCACGCCTTGGCGTTCGCGCAAAAAATGCCATGGCACAATATTGGCGTGATGTTCGGCAATGGTCAGGATGATTTCATCACCGGCCTGCATATGCGGCATGGCCCATCCATAGGCAACCAGATTGATGCCCTCAGTCGTGCCCGAGGTAAAGACGATTTCATTTTCATCCTTCACCCCCAAAAACCGCGCAATCGTGGCCCGCACGGATTCATAATTTTCGGTCGCAATCGTCGAAAGCGTATGCAACCCGCGATGTACATTTGAATACTCATGCCCATAGGCGCGCGTGATTGCATCAATCACCACCTGCGGTTTGTGTGCCGAGGCCCCGTTATCAAGATAGACCAAGGGTTGATCATTCACCTGACGCGACAGGATCGGGAAATCAGCGCGGATTTTTTCAATATCATATGACGTCATGTCACTGGCACCTCTGGCAAAAGGCCCAAAGCGGCCAATATAAATACGATGACAAAGGCAATCACAAAACTTGATCCAATCACGCCCAAAAACACCAAGATAAGCGATTGAAACCGGTGCAAAACCGCAATGAAATTAAGCGAGATATAACATAGATATCCCACAATCCCAAGGAATAGAATAGGGAACAAACCGGGTAAAACAAGGCCGCCTAAAAACAACGCGACCTCACCTATCAGCCCGATCACCTGCATCCACAATGTGATCACAACCGCACCGCGCAACGTGCCCACACCGCCAAATAACCGCCCGATATAATGGGTGGCCAAGATCCAGATGGCAATCATAGCCACCTGAATTCCGCCCAAGGTAAGAATAGATATATTCACTGCCATATCATCAGGCAGCGGCAAAAGAATCAGCCGTATTTGGCTAAGGCAGACCGACAAAATCACAACCAAGGCAAATAGAATGCGCAAGACCTCAACCGACAGGTTCAGGTTCAAAACACGCGCAGCGGCGGTTTTGGGGTCAGATAAGCTTTGCTTGATCAACCCGCTAAGAAAACTGAAATTTGAAACATTATTCACAGGATGTCATCACTTTGATTTTGGGTTTCTGCCACCCATAAATTGCACCACCAGATCACGCCAAACGCAACCCATAACACAATGCCCACAATGCGTTCTGCCGGGCCATCCCCGATCAATCCGGTGACCAAACCGTATAGAACCCAGGCGGGGATGCTGGCCAACAAGGCCCAAAACAGCGCCAGCCGCGCCCCATACCACGACCCTTGCCCACCAAACAGACGCGCAATCATATGGGACAAAGCCGCCAAGCCATAGGCCATTAAAGGCACCACAAACAGCCAAGCAAACAAGGTTGAAGCGATCCTTTGTTGCAGCGATATTTCGGGCTGAAAATAGGCCGCACGGCTAAGTGATGGCCATTGCGCCACAAAGATCAGGAAACACGCAATCATCAAAAACGCCAAAGCCCGGTCTTCGCGCACCCCATGCGACAGGTGACGTTGCATCACCTGCCGGGGTTTGCGCCATGCCAGAAAGATATCATTTACAACCGACATCGCATTTATCCTTTGCGACGACGATCTAGCCAGTTTTGCAGCCGGTCACGAATATCATCGGCCAAGGTTTCATCGTCGATTTCGTCAATGGCCTCGGCCAAAAACGACATGACCAAAAGATCGGTCGCCTCGGCCTTGGTAACACCACGCGATCGCAAATAATACAGCGCCGCTTCATCAATCGCGCCGGTGGTTGAGCCATGCGAACATTGCACATCATCGGCATAAATTTCCAATTCAGGCTTGGCCAAAAAGGTGGATTCATCATCCAATAACAAGGCTTGGCTGATTTGATACCCATCGGTTTTTTGTGCATCGGGTTTGACAAGGATCTTGCCCTGAAACACACCGCGCGCACCATTGCGCAGCACCTTTTTGAACACTTGGCGGCTTTCGCAATTTTGCGCATCATGGGTGACAAATACCGTGTCATCATGATGAAAATCACCACTGGCCCCATCGCCCATGGCCGCCCCCGCCACATGCGCGACTGCATCATCGCCGGTAATGTCAATCACATGTTCATTGCGCGTTAGCACACCGTTCACCGTCAAAGAAAAGGATTTATAAACCGATTCCTTGCCTAGGCGGGCAAACATATGCGTGATCGCGCGGCGGTCATGGTCGCGCCCTTGCGCGCGCAGATGGTGAAAATGCCCGCCATCGGCCACATCAATTTCCATGCATTTATTGAACCGCGCCGCCGCCGGGCCGGTTTCCAGAATCGTGACCTTTGCCCCCATCTCAAC
Source organism: uncultured Jannaschia sp. (assembly GCA_964589025.1). Lineage (GTDB taxonomy): Bacteria > Pseudomonadota > Alphaproteobacteria > Rhodobacterales > Rhodobacteraceae > JANSYL01. Next base: position 2,462 of record CAZPSB010000102.1, read on the forward strand.
GCGGATGACATGATGCAACACCGCATCCGATCTATCATCGCCATGCAGATAAATCAGATTGACCGGCCTGGCCGCTTGACCCGTTGCACGGATGACAATGCCATCATGCGCCGCCGCCGTATTCAACGCCGCCAAGGGGCGCGGCACCGGGGTTTGCCCCGCTTGTTCCAACACACCATACAGGTTTTTGGCCCAATGAATATCGGCCTGCATCACATCCGACAGGCGTTCAATTTCCAAACCCGCCATCGTCAGATCATCCGATTGCGCATCATCAAATACGCCATCGACAAAAACAATTTTAAGGCGATCAATATCATCAAAAAGCGGTGCTTCATCTGATGCATCAAACACCGGCGCGACCGGCGGATATGCGGCCACCAGATCGGCAGGGGGGGTATAGCGCCAGTATTCATCGCGCGGCCCCGGCAGGCCCATCTGCCGCACCCGCGCCACGGCATCGCCCCGCGCCGCCACGGCCCATGATGCCCCATCTGGCGCATCCAATGCGGCCAAACGGTCTTGGGTTAAATCGGTCTTGGATGCAGGCGCAGACATCAGGCCACCTCCGCCAACAAATCGGCATATCCGTTATGTTCAACCTCAAGCGCCAATTCCGGACCGCCAGTTTTCACAATGCGTCCATCTGCCATAATATGAACAATGTCAGGTTTGATATGATCCAACAGGCGTTGGTAATGCGTGATCACCAAAAATGACCGCCCCGCATCGCGCAAGGCATTCACACCCTCAGACACCAATTTCATCGCATCCACATCAAGGCCCGAATCGGTTTCATCCAAAATGCACATTTTGGGTTCCAAAACCGCCATTTGCAGAATTTCGTTGCGCTTTTTTTCACCGCCTGAAAACCCAACATTGACCGGGCGTTTCAACATGGCCGCATCCATTTGCAATGCGGCGGCCTTTTCACGTACGATTTTTAGGAAATCACCGGCGCTGACCTCTGGTTCACCGCGGGCTTTGCGTTGGGCATTTAGGGCCGTGCGCAGAAAGGTCATATTGCCCACACCGGGAATTTCAACCGGGTATTGAAACGCCAAAAACAACCCCATCGCCGCGCGGTCTTCGGGGTCAAGATCAAGCAAATCTTGGCCCTCCAATTGTGCGGCGCCATCGGTGACCTCATACCCATCACGGCCAGATAACACATAAGATAATGTCGATTTTCCCGACCCGTTCGGCCCCATAATCGCGTGCACTTGGCCCGCGCCGACCTCTAGGTTCACCCCTTTGAGGATTTGTTTCTCTTGTTCTTCCAATTTGACATGAAGATTGTCGATTTTTAGCATCGTAGGTCCTCTTGACTCACACAACCAAATCAGGGCTGCGGTATATTCAACATAAGCCCGATTGGGCCGGTGGATGAGATGGGTCGGTTTGATCTGACCCATCCACGATAAGCGATTAGCCTGTTCAAATCAGGCCGGATTTTTTGGCTGCTGCAATTTTTTCTTCTGTTTCACGTTCACGAAGGTGACGAACATAGGTTTCGTGCCGCCACTGCGCAGCATTGGTTTTATGCCGATGCCAGAACACAAAAACGAACCACCCAAACACAAACAGGCCAAACCAGATCCAAAACCCAAACAAAAACATGTTGATGACAACCAAATCTATCCATTCGGTTGGGGGCGCTGTGCCATCCGGATTGGTTACTGGCAATTGGGGTTCCAACATGGGTATGGTCATACGCCAAACACAATACGCAATCACCGCCGCAAAAATTAACCCTGCGCCAACGTGCCATGATTTCAAATGTGCCGGGCCAACAAGATACGCGGCGGTATTATTCATGCCCATTACCCCACCGATCCTTCCAAACTGATGGCGACCAGTTGTTGGGCCTCCATCGCGAATTCCATGGGCAGGGCCTGCAATACTTCGCGGGCAAAACCGTTGACGATTAGGGCCACGGCCTCTTCTTCACCGATGCCGCGCGATTGGCAGTAAAACATCTGATCATCATCCACCTTGGATGTCGTGGCCTCATGTTCTACGCGGCTGGAATTGTTGTTGACCTCGATATAGGGCACGGTATGCGCACCGCATTTATCACCGATCAGCAAACTATCACATTGCGTGTAATTGCGTGAATTCGTAGCCTTTTTATGCATCGACACCAACCCGCGATAGGTGTTTTGCGCCTTACCTGCACTAATGCCTTTGGATACAATCCGCGATTTGGTATTTTTGCCCAGATGGATCATCTTGGTGCCGGTATCGGCCTGTTGGGCGTTGTTGGCGATGGCGATTGAATAAAATTCACCCTGCGCGTCATCGCCACGCAAAATGCAGGACGGGTATTTCCATGTAATGGCAGACCCGGTTTCAACCTGTGTCCACATCACCTTGGACCGCGCCCCACGACAATCGGCGCGTTTTGTGACGAAATTATAAATGCCACCTTTGCCGTTTTCATCCCCAGGGTACCAATTTTGCACCGTGGAATATTTCACCTCGGCATCATCGAGCGCCACAATTTCCACCACCGCGGCATGCAATTGATGCGTATCACGCTGCGGCGCGGTACAACCTTCCAAATAACTGACGTAAGATCCCTTATCGGCAATGATCAAGGTGCGTTCAAATTGCCCGGTATTTTCGGCATTGATCCGGAAATAGGTGGATAATTCCATCGGGCAGCGCACACCGGGGGGAATATACACAAATGACCCATCGGAAAACACCGCAGAATTCAGCGTGGCAAAGAAATTATCGGTGATCGGCACAACCGAACCAAGATATTTTTTCACCAAATCCGGGTGATTTTCGATCGCCTCGGACATGGAACAGAAAATGACGCCCGCTTTGGCCAATTCGGCCTGAAATGTGGTGCCGACCGAAACCGAATCAAACACCGCATCCACGGCCACTTTGCGGCCTTCGGCGGGGGCGGCATCGGCACCTTCGACACCGGCAAGGATCATTTGTTCTTTCAAAGGAATACCCAGTTTTTCATAGGTCGCCAAAAGGGCAGGGTCGACATCATCCAATGATTTAGGCTTTTGTGTCATGCTTTTGGGTTTGGCGTAATAATATTGATCCTGATAATCAATGGCCGGGTAATCCACCATCGCCCATTCGGGTTCCTTCATTGCCTGCCAACGTTTGAACGCCTGAAGGCGCCAATCGGTCATCCAATCGGGTTCGTTGTTTTTTTCCGAAATCAAACGCACGATATCTTCGTTCACGCCTTTGGGCACAAATTCCATTTCGATATCGGTATTCCAACCGTATTTATATTTTCCAGACATGGCCTGGACGGTTTCAACGGTTTCGCGGTCTACGCCTTCGCGAATATCTGCGTCTAATGCGTTCATCATGATCTCCAACAACCCATAGGGGCGCGGCAGGGCCGCTATTTCAGGGATGACACCATGTGACCGGATCACATCGCGCGGGCAAAAAACCGATCGCGCGCTTTGATCCAAGCCGTGGCAAAGGCCGTGACCTCTGCCTGTGTCGTCTGAGGGGCAAGCGATACGCGGATCGCGCAGGCGGCATTTTGTGCATCAAACCCCATCGCCTGCAAGGCGGCGCTGGATTTGACCTTGCCACTGGAACACGCAGAGCCCGCCGAAATGGCGAACCCGGCCAGATCCATTTGAATAACCTGCGTTTCCCCCTTCCAGCCCGGCGTGATGATGCAAGACGTGTTTGGAAGACGCGAAACCCCTTTCCCGACAAAAATAGTCTTATTTGCGCCCGCGTCCAGCAGTTTTTCTAGAATGTTTCTAAGTTTTTTAACGTCCTCCCAAACACCATCCTCAATATCTTGTGTTGCGGCCTGTACTGCACCACCAAATCCTGCAATTCCAATGATATTTTCAGTGCCCGCCCGTCGGCCCATTTCTTGCCCGCCGCCCTTGATCTGGGCCGCAATATCCAGCCCAGGGCGTAAAATCAGCGCCCCAACGCCCTTTGGCCCGCCAATTTTATGCGCCGATACCAGCGCCATATCCAAATCCGCCGAATCAAAATCAAGCGGCATTTTCCCAAATGCCTGTGACCAATCGCTGACCCGCAGGCCATTGGGCAGGCTTTGCAAAATTCCGGTTTCTGAATTGGCCAATTGCAACGCCGTATTTTGCGCATCATCCACCTGCACCTGACCATCAGATGACACAGGCAGGCGCGTTTTGATCCAGGCCCGCACGGCGTCATGTTCAATATCGGCACCGGCCAAACCCTGCCCCGCACAAGCCAGCGCCGCGCCTTCGGTCGCACCAGACACAAACACAATATCGGCATTTTGCGCGCCCAATGCATCGCCAAGCTGTGCCCGCGATCGTTCCAACAGGGCCTTGGCCGCGCGTCCTTCGGCATGGATCGAGGATGGATTGCCCATCACATCCATCGCCGCAATCATCGCCGCACGGGCCTGGGGGCGCAGGGGCGTGGTGGCGTTATAATCCAGATACACGCGGGTCATTGGTCTTCGTCAACAATTTCAAGCAAAGCAGGCACCGCCGGGCATGGCGTTAGATCATTGGCCGCCACATCCGACAGGCGCGTTTGATGCAAAAACACATAAACATGGGCCGACAGGCCTTCCCATAACCTGTTGGTCATGCTTTGTGCACGACTGCCAGATGCCGCACCCGACGCCCCCGCCCCCTTGTGCATCGCAGACACAGTTTCATCAACTGCGGCAAAAATATCAACCACACGAATATCAGAGGCAGGCCGCGCCAGATGATACCCCCCACCCGGCCCCCGCACCGAGGCCACCAAACCCGCGCGGCGCAATTTGACAAATAACTGTTCCAGATATGGCAATGATATCTGTTGGCGGCGCGAAATATCCGAAAGCGGCGCAACCTGGCCTGCGGCCAAAAGCGCCAGATCGGCCATGGCAATCATCGCATACCGCCCCTTTGTGCTGAGTTTCATGTCTGTTTGTC
>CAZPSB010000103.1:0-5742 GCA_964589025.1 uncultured Jannaschia sp.
ATGCAGTATTCGGCACGATCCGATGACATGATTTCCGCACTGACCGAGGTCACAAAAATCAATGATTGATACGCCCCGCCCTGCCCCTTGGCGACCATGCGGCGGGCCACATGTTGCGCTAAAAAAAACGTGCCGCGCAGATTGATCGCCATGCAATGATCAAAACTATCGGGCTGCATATCCAATAGATCCCCGCGCGCTATTGCGGCCACACCCGCATTGGATACCAGACAATCGACATCACCCACCGCATCCAGAAATGCGGGCACGGTTTCAATCGACGCAAGATCATGTTGGTGATAAATCGCACCGGGCAATTGTGCCAACGCATCCACCACCGACGGCGCATCGCCGGGCAATTTTGCGGCCATCACAATTTGCCACCCGGCCCGATGCATGGCCCGCGCAATGCCAAAGCCAATACCCTGCTGCCCGCCAGTAATCAGGGCGGTTTTTATCATGCCATATTCCTTTGCAAAATATAATCGGCCTGCCGTAAGGCCAGGGCCGCAATCGTTAATGACGGGTTCACCGCCGCCGAACTGGGTAGAAGGCTGGCGTCGCAAATATAAAGGTTATCAAAATCATGGCAGCGGCCAAACGGGTTGGTCACGCTGCGCGTGGGGTCATCACCCAAACGTGCCGTGCCGCATTGATGCGACGGTGTGCGTCGGTCAAAGGCGCGGGCCAAGACCAAAGCAAACCCCGCCCGCCTTAAGGCTGATTTGAACTTTGCCACCAAGGCCCGATGGGCGGCCATGTTTGACCGCTTCCAATCCAGCACGATATCATCGCCACGCAAGGTGACGCGGCTGTTGGGGTTTGGTAAATCCTCGCTCATGGCGTAAAATCCGATGGCGCGGTTGGCAATGGCACGCGCAACCCATAGGGGCGCGTTGATCTGCGGGGCAAGGATATCGCCGGTGACACGGCCCAATAATTGTATATTACCCAAAGGTGCGCCCCCCGGCCCGCCCGTCAGATACCAATCATTGATCTGCAATGTTTTTTGATACACTGATCTGTTTCGCCGCCCCGATAACGCCAATATAGCCGAAGCATTGTGCGCCATGAAATTCCGCCCCACCTGACCCGATGAATTGGCCAGGCCATTCGGCGCGTCTTGGGTTGCCGATCGCAACAACATCGCCGCCGTTTGCACCGCCCCTGCGGCAATGATGATATGGCGGGCCTGAAACCGGCCTTGGGATGTGATCACGGATGTGGCGCATTGGCCCATCGCATCCACCCTATGAACCGTCACACCGGTTTTCAGGGTCACGTTTTTATGGCGCAACGCCACCGATAACGCAGCGCTTTCGGCATCCATCTTGGCCCCTGTCGTATCGGGAAACGCATCCCAAGGCGTTTGCCCACGATCCAGCCACCGATCCAGATCAACCCCCAAGGGCAAAGGCGCAGGCGACAGCCCGGCGCGTTTCAAACGCCGGGCCAAATCGGCAATATCGGGTTCATGCCGCACAGGCGGGTAAGGATACGCACCGGAATGTGGCGGTTCGGTTGGATCATCGCCCAAGGCCCCGCGCACCTGATATAAGATTTCAGCCCTTTGATAATAGGGTTCCAATGTTGCATAGGAAAACGGCCAACCGATGCTGCGCCCGCCCATATGGGCAATCGGCGCGAAATCTTGTGCGCGATAGCGTAACAATGCCGCGCCATAGAATTTTGAATTTCCGCCCACATTGGCGTAATTTCCCGGGCAAAACCGTTCGCCATCAGGTGTTAGCCAGGTTTCATCTGGCAAATAATGCCCATCGCGAAAAATGGCCGTAGCATCACGCGCATGGGATGTGTCGCGCAGATATGGGCCGCGTTCCAACACCACCACCTGCCGCCCAGATGGCGCAAGTGCTGCGGCCAATGTGGCCCCGCCCATGCCAGACCCGATAATAAGAATATCAATCACACCCAATAAACGGCCCCCTATCTGGATTCATCTGTTTGCGCATTTCGCAGATTGGATCGTTCCAATTTAGTGCCAAAAAATATGTGCCAGAAAAAAATGCCCCCATCAAGGGGCACTTTGTATCTTTGGGTTTAGGCGATGCGATCTTCGGTTTTGGGATCAAACAAAACGGCCTTATCCATATTCACGGCAAAATCAAAATCCTGCCCTGGCAGCACATCCGCATCGGCCCGCATACGCGACACCCAATCTTTGCCGGCAACCGTTGTGGTTACAAATGTATCAGACCCGGCGGGTTCTGTCACGGCAACCTTATTTGTCAAGGTTTGAATGTTTTGCGCGTTGCGATCGGCGCCTTCTGGGTCGGTCATCGCCTCAGGGCGGATACCAAGTATGACTTCGCTATCAATATAGTTTCGATAGGCCACAGGCGCATTGGCCCCCAATGACAGTCGAATTTCCTGCCCATCGGCACCGGTGACAACAGCATCAATTGCACCACCGGATTCGGCCAATTTCACAGGCACCAAATTCATCGAAGGCGACCCCATGAAACTGGCGACAAACATATTTGCGGGCGTGTCATAAATTTCTTTTGGCGTGCCAAGTTGTTGCACATAGCCCTGATTCATCACCGCAATACGGGTTGAAAGGGTCATCGCCTCAATCTGATCATGGGTGACATAAACAATGGTTGTGCCAAGTTTTTGGTGCAGTTTCTTGATTTCGGTGCGCATATCAACGCGCAGCTTGGCGTCAAGATTGGATAGCGGTTCATCAAACAAAAACACATCAGGGTTGCGCACCAAGGCCCGGCCCATGGCCACACGTTGGCGTTGGCCGCCTGATAATTGCCCCGGTTTACGATCCAATAATTGTTCGATCTGCAACAATTTGGCGACATCGGCCATGGCCTTTTGGCGTTCTTCCTTTGGTGTTCCATGCATTTCAAGACCAAAGGTAATATTTTGCCCCACGCTCATATTGGGATAAAGCGCATAGGATTGAAACACCATCGCGATGTTGCGTTTTGACGGGTGAACCCCGTTCATCACCTGCCCCTTGATCGACATTTCACCCGAAGTGATGCTTTCAAGGCCTGCGATCATGTTCAACAATGTGGATTTGCCGCACCCTGACGGGCCAACCAAAACCAGAAATTCACCTTCTTCAACCTCGATATCCACCTGATGCAGCACTTCGACTGCGCCATAGGATTTGGTCACATTATCTATATTCAAAAACCCCATATCTTAAGGCCCTTTCTGTCAAAATATATGGGTGTCTTACCCTTTAACGCTGCCTGCCATCAGACCGCGAACGAAATACCGGCCTGCCACGATATAAACAAGCAATGTGGGCGCGGCCGCCATAATGGCGCCTGCGAAATGCACATTATATTCCTGCACACCGGTTGAGGAACTGACCAGATTGTTCAACGCCACCGTAATCGGTGCCGCCCCGCCCGAGGCAAAAGACGCCCCAAACAGAAAATCATTCCAGATATTGGTGAATTGCCAAATACAGTTGACGGCGATAATCGGCCCCGAACTGGGCAATAATATCCGCCAGAAAATCTGAAAAAATCCGGCGCCATCAATTTGTGCCGCACGCACCAATTCGGTTGGAAAAGAGGCATAGTAATTGCGGAAATACAGGGTTGCAAAGCCGATACCATAGACGAAATGCACCAAGATCAAACCAGATGTCGTGCCCGCAATATCCAAAATGCCCAAAACCCGCGCCATGGGGATCAGAACGATTTGAAACGGAATAAAGCACGAAAACAACAACAGACCAAAGACAATCTTGTCGCCCCGGAATGTCCATTTTGTTAGCACATATCCGTTCAACGCCCCCACAATGGTTGACAAAGCCACCGTCGGCACCGTCATCGCGATGGAATTGATGAAATAAGGCCGCAGCCCGGTGGGTTCGACCCCGATCTGCGCCGTTGACCATGCGCTGCGCCATGCGTCCAATGTCCAGATTTGGGGCAAAGACACGATATTGCCGCCCGATATTTCGCTTAAGGGTTTAAGCGAATTGATCAGCATGATGCCAAATGGCAGCAGATAGAATAGTGCAAAAAGCAACAAAAACAGATAAATAAAGGCCCGCACAATGTTTGACGCCGCGGCAGCGTTATCTGAAGATGCAATGGCCATTATTTCTTCTCCCGCAGTTCTGCATAGATATATGGCACCATGATCGCAGCCACCGTCAGCAACATGATCATGGCCGACGCAGCACCAATGCCCATTTGTTCGCGCGTAAAGGTATATTCATACATAAACACCGATGGCACCCAACTTGACGTGCCCGGCCCGCCATCGGTCATGGCAACCACAAGATCGTAAGATTTAATCGCCAAATGCGCCAAAATCACCAAAGCCGATAAAAACGCAGGGCCCAATTGTGGGATAATGACACGCCGATACAAGTTCCATGTATTGGCCCCATCCATTTGCGCCGCTTTTAGAATTTCATTATCAATTCCACGCAAGCCGGCCAAAAACATGGCCATAACAAAACCTGAACTTTGCCAAACGGCGGCAATCACGATTGTATAGATTGCCATCCCGCTATCTTTGATCCAGTTAAAACTGAAACTTTCCCAACCCCAAAGCTGCATGGTGTTTTCAAGTCCAACACCGGGGTCAAGCATCCATTTCCATGCCGTGCCCGTCACGATAAAACTAATGGCCATCGGATAAAGAAAAATCGGGCGCAAAACGCCTTCGCCACGTATTTTTTGATCTAGGAACACCGCCAATAAAAAGCCGATCACTAAAGACAGCGAAACATAAAGTGACGAAAATTTCACAAGATTGACAACCGATGTATCCCACTGCCGAATGCGAAACAGGCGTTCATAATTTTGCCACCCGACCAGATCGAAAGACGGCAACATGCGACTGCCGGTAAAGCTTAGATATGCGGTGAAAAGAATAAATCCGTAGACAAAAATCAACGTCAACGCAAAGGACGGTGCCAAGACAAGTTTGGGCAGCCAATTTTGAAGACGCGTTTTAACATCAGGGGATGGTGAAGTGGCCATAACATGCCTTTCTTCATTAAAAACGATATGGTGCTAAAAGATTGGCCCATGCAATTTATGAATGGGCCAATCCATGATGCAAAGATGTGGTTATTGCGCCAATTCGACGGCAGTTACCATTTCTTCGGCGGCTGTTGCGGCGTCAAATTCACCGTTGAAATGCGCGGTGATCACGTCATACATCGCATTTTGTACCGATGGTGGGTTTGCGTGGCCATGTGCCATGGATCCAAACAATGTGCCATTTTCCGATGCTTCGGCCAATTGCGCCATGCCAAGTTGACCACAGGCATCAAATGCATCTGGCGAAATGTCTGTACGGGCAGGAACGGACCCTTTTACAACATTGAACGCCACTTGGAATTCGGGGCTCATGACGGATGATGCCATTGCGGTTTGCGCCTCCATCGAGGCCGCGTCGCTTACGCCGAACATTGCGAATTGGTCAGAGTTAAAGGTCACTGTACCCTCAGACCCAGGAACGCGGAAACATTGGAATTCAACACCGGCGGTTTGGCCTGCATTTACGAATTCGCCTTTTGCCCAATCGCCCATGATTTGGAACAATGCTTCGCCATTGGCAACCATGGCTGTGGCCAGGTTCCAATCACGCCCCGAGAAATTGTCATCGACAAACCCGCGCAGCGTTTCCATACGTTCAAAGGCTTCGATCATGGTGTCAGATCCCAATGCCTCTGGATCAAGATCAACAAAGGCAGCCTGATAGAATTCTGACCCACCGGCACCCATC
>CAZPSB010000103.1:5752-6230 GCA_964589025.1 uncultured Jannaschia sp.
ATGGAATCAAAGATCGTGGCATCTTGCCAGGCCTGCCCGCCATGCGCCAAACCGACATAACCGGCGGCTTCGGCGGCCTGCATCGCGGCGATGAAATCTTCCCATGTTTCAGGCTGTTCTAGACCCAATTCTTCCATGATGGATGTATTGGCCCAAACCCAATTGGTGGAATGCACATTCACAGGCGCAGACACCCAATTGCCCTCATAGGTTGAAAACCGCTGAAGCGCCTCGGGCACCACATCATCCCAATTTTGTTCTGCCGCCAAATCATTTAGATCGGCCAATGCGCCTTCGGCAGCCCAGTTTTGAATGGAAAAACCCAGCATCTGAACGGCGGTGGGCGGGTCACCCGCCGTTACACGTGCGCGCAGAACGGTCATCGCATCTGAACCGCCGCCGCCGGCAACAGGCATATCCATCCAACCAATGCCTTGGCCTGCAAGATCGTCTTTCAAAACATTCAATGCGGCGGCTT
>CAZPSB010000103.1:6280-7318 GCA_964589025.1 uncultured Jannaschia sp.
CGGTTGCACTTAACGCAAGCACGGCGGCACTTGTCTGTAGTTTTTTCATAATGGTCATGTTGTCCTCCCTCGTGACGTGAAACTCCCATTGCGAAATTAAAACGTTATAAATTGGGGTGGCGTCAAGACAAAATATTCACATCAGACAACTAAATTTTTCTTTTATTGCTGCATTGCAGAAAGTTTCTGCGCTGCAGAGCTTGCGCATGAAATGATTTTTAAATGTTGAAACGTTTGAAATTTAGACCCTATAGTGTAGGATAAACCCAAAAATAACAGCCCGTGAAAATGCAACCTGACCCATCACAACCTGCGCCCGGATTGATCCGTGAAAAACCCACCTTGCGCACAATCGCCCAAGTGACAGGGTTTGCCGTGGCCACCGTGTCACGCGCCTTGGCCGATGATCCACGAATCGCGGCCAAAACGCGCGCCAAAGTAACCAAGGCCGCCGAACAATTGGGCTATGTGCCAAATCGCGCCGCGCGGCGATTGCGCACCGGGCGCACACAGGTCATTGCTGTGTTATTGAATACCGAACATGAATTTCTGGGCTTTACCCATGAATTTCTGCGCGGCATGTCGGATGCATTGGCCGGCACGGGATATGCCATGTCGATTATTCCCGATCATCCCGCCCAAGATCGGTTGGGCGCGGTGAAAAATATTCTGCGCAACAATCTGGCCGATGGCATTGTATTCACCCGAACCGAATGTTTTGATCCCCGCGTTCGGTTTTTATTGGAAAATGATTTTCCCTTTGTGTCGCATGGGCGCACTGAATTCACCATCCCGCATCCTTGGGTTGATTTCGACAATGAAGCCTTTACCAGACATGCGGTCGCGCATCTGGTTGCCAAAGGCAGACGTAAGCTAAGCATGATTATGCCCGATGCCCGGTTTACCTTTGCCCAACATTTGCGATTTGGGTTCGTATCTGCGGCGCGTGAGGCCGGGATTGACCATCATATTTTGCCTGATGTCACGCTTGATTCTGACCCTGCGCAGATCACCGCCGCACTAATGCATGAACGCCAA
>CAZPSB010000104.1:0-5906 GCA_964589025.1 uncultured Jannaschia sp.
CAAATCGCAATTGATTTGCTTCGAACCCGGCAACACCAAAGGTGCAGGGAAACAACCGCGATCGCGACATGAAATTGGTCGCAAGTTCGTTGAAAACCTTTTTTTGCCAGCTGGTTTTATCTAAAGTGTTTTCTATTTCGACCCGGTCGAAAATGATTTTATTGGTCATGGAATCTCTCTCGTATCGTTGCTTTGACATTCGGTAGAGTGCATAAGCGGTGATAATTAGCGCCTGCCCATATATGCGGGGCCAAAATGTAACCAGATAGGTGCAGACTGGGGGAAACCGTTTCAATTTGGGCTAAAATGCGGCAAATTTATTAGAACTGTGTGAGATATGGATGGATTTCAGATAAAACTTCTTCGCCTCTTAAGCGAAAATAGCCGGGCATCTATTTCGTATATTGCCAAAGAATTGGGTGCGTCGCGCAAAAAGGTAAAAGAGACAATCGACCGCCTGATTGACACGAAAATTATAAAACGGTTTACGATTGAAATCGCCCAGGAAACGGAATTTACATTCCAACCTGTCAGGGCGGTTTTCAACGTTCAACTGGTGGCCCCTAAATGCAAATACCTATTTGCGGACATACAAAAATACGATGAAATCATAGGATCATGGAGCATCTCATCGTCCGAGATTGACATGATGCTTATGGTAGAGGCCAAAGATGTTGAAGCGATCGAAAAGGTGCGAAACAATATTGCGCTGCATCCTTTGGTACAAACAATGTACACAAATACCGTCTTGACGACTTGGCGCGACCCGCGATCCAATTTGCGCCACGACGGGGGAATAGGGATTTAACCCCTATTTATAAGGCCGGTTTTACACATTTAGGGCGAATGTGGGCGGGTATTGCATCGCAAAATACAAATATTGATTAATGGATGTGAAACACATGAAATTTTCATGCAATCAGATGCATTGGCTTTGCATCAAAGATCGGTTTATATCCTGCGTAATTGTTTTGTATCTTGGGGCGCTTGCCGCCTGAAAGGATTTATCCATGAAACATTTTGGTATAATTTTTGTCCTATGCGCGGCATTGACGCATACAGGCCCCGCCATGGCACAAGATACCCCCATACGCCCGGCGATCATAATGGATATTGCGGCCACAAATGCCGGGGTCACGCGGCAGTTTTTTGGCCATGTTGTCGCCCGCCAAACCGTTGATCTGGCGTTTCAGGTCGGTGGCCAAATCGTAGATTTCCCCGCCCAAGAAGGCGAGGTCATCGCCCAAGGTGATCTGGTCGCCCGGCTTGATCTGGAACAGTTTGAACTGCAATTGGAACAGGCCCAATTGCAACTGGATCAGGCCCAGCGCGCCTATAACCGGTTAGAACGCTTGACCCTTTCGGTGACTGAGGCCCAATTGCAAGATGCCGAAACCCAATTGCGCCTGGCCCAAGTCAATATGCGCAACGCACAGGTCGCCTTGGATGATGCCACGCTATTGGCCCCTTTTGATGCCCTTGTCGCCAGCCGCAATGTCGCGAATTTTTCAACTGTGGGCCAGGCAACACCGGTTGTGCGCCTGCATGATATGTCGGAATTGCGCATTGAAATCGACGTGCCCGAGGTGTTGTTTCAACGCGCAGGCGATGACCCGAATGTGCAGATGCAGGCCCGGTTTCCCACAAGTGACACAACCTACCCTTTGATCATCCGTGAATTCAACGCCGAGGCCTCGGCGGTGGGGCAAAGCTTTCGTTTGACTTTGGCCTTGTTGGGCGGCGATGATATATCGGTTTTGCCCGGCAGTTCAGTGACCGTTCTGGCCACCCTATTCGAAGGCGACGCCCCCATCATTATTCCCTCCACCGCCCTTAGAATCGCAAATGATGGATCCACCAGCGTGTTGCGTTTCACCGCGCAGGACGATGCGATTGGCGTGGTGAATGAAATCCCCGTCACCATTCAGGCCGATCGCAATGGGGCCATTCAGGTCATTGATGGCCTTATGCCGGGTGATCAAATCGTGCGCACTGGTGCCCATGCGATTGCAGATGGGCAAACCGTGCGCCGTTTCGAAGGATTTTCAAATTGACACAATCGGCTTTTTCTATCGCGCGCGGGTCAATTGAACGCCCGATTATGATATGGCTTTTGATCCTGATCTGCCTATTTGGCGGCATTTGGGGGTTTGCATCACTGGGTCGGTTGGAAGACCCCGCCTTTACCATCAAACAGGCCGTGGTCATCACGCAATATCCCGGCGCATCTGCCGAACAAGTCATGACCGAGGTATCAGAACCGCTTGAGGCTGCTATTCAACGCATGGCGCAGGTATCGCGCGTCACATCGCGCAACATGCCCGGCCTGTCGCGCATTGATATTGAGGTCGAAGATACCTATTCTGGCCAAGACCTGCCGCAAATCTGGACAGAACTGCGCCAGCAGATCCAAAATGTTCAAGGCGATTTGCCCGCGGGCGCAGGCATGCCCTTTGTCGATGATGGCTTTGGCGATGTGTTTGGCATTTTCTTTGCCGTCACCGCACCGGGCCTAAGCGATGCGCAAACACATCAATTGGCCACCTTTTTGCGGCGCGAAATTCTGGCGGTTGACGGTGTGGCCGATGTTGATGTTGCCGGCCTGCCGCAAGAGGCGATATTTGTGTATCCCGATCTGGCACTTAGTGCCAATCTGGGCATCAACCCCGCCACATTGGCACAGGCCATTTCAAACGCCAATACCGTGGCCCCGGCTGGTATGATTGATACCGATGATGGCGCGCGCATTCGTATTGAACGGCCCGAAGGATCCGATACCGTATCGGAAATCGCGGCCCTGACGGTGGGGGTTGTGGGGGGCAGCACAATCAACCTAAGCGATATTGCCACGGTTGAACGCGCCCGCATTGATACCCCCGATCAAATCATCCGCTTTAACGGACAAGATGCCTTTACCCTTGGCATTGCCGGGATCAGCGACCAGAATATCGTTGAAATCGGCCAACGCGTGGATGCCCGCCTGGCAGAGTTGCAGACCGAAATCCCCTATGGCGTCGATCTGCACCCGATTTATCAACAACATATCGTGGTCGATGAATCCTCAAGCGGGTTTTTGGTCAACCTTGCCATGTCTGTGGCGATTGTGGTGTTGGTTTTGGGCATTTTCATGGGGCCGCGCGCGGCAATTGTGGTGGGGGCCACCTTGTTGCTGACGGTGGTGGGCACATTGTTATTTATGGCCATATTTTCAATCGAAATGGAACGTATTTCCCTTGGGGCGTTGATCATTGCGATGGGCATGTTGGTGGATAACGCCATTGTGGTGGCCGAAGGCATGCAAATTTCCATGTTGCGCGGCAAATCATCACGCGCCGCCGCAGATGAGGCCGCCGGAAAAACCCAGATCCCCCTTTTGGGGGCAACCGTGATTGGCATCATGGCCTTTGCCGGAATTGGTCTTTCGCCCGATTCCACCGGTGAATTCATGTTTTCGCTTTTTGCGGTGATTGGCATTTCACTGATGCTGTCATGGGTATTGGCGATCACGGTCACACCTTTGTTGGGCCATTATGTATTCAAACGCGGGGTGGCGGGGGGCGATGACGCCTATGGCGGATTTATCTTTCGCACCTATGCCGCGATGTTGCGCGCTGCGCTAAAGGTGCGGTGGTTGGTTTTGGTTTTGTTAATCGGGGTCAGCATTGCCTGTTACGCGGGCTTTGCCCAAGTCAAACAACAATTCTTTCCCAATTCCAACACGCCGCTTTTCCTGACGCATTTAACCCTGCGCCAAGGCACGGACATCACCGAAACCGCCGCGCGCATGGCCGAACTTGAAACCTTTCTGACCCAACACCAAGATGTCGTTTCCGTCGCCAGTTTCACCGGCCAAGGCGCGACACGGTTTTTATTGACCTATGGGGCCGAACCGCCAAATCCTGCCTATGGGCATTTGATTATCCGTACACAAACATTGGATGTCATCCCCGAACTGCAGGCCGAATTAGAATCTTTTGCCGCACAAATTATCACAGATGGGGAATTTCGGACCGAACGCATGGTGTTTGGCCCCGGTGGCGGCAGCCCGATCGAGGTTCGGTTTTCCGGGGGAAATCGTGACGTATTGCGCAATCTGGCCGATCAAGCCATCACCGTGATGACCCAAACATCAGACAATATCATCGCCCCGCGCATCAATTGGCGGGAACGTGAAATCGTGCTGCGCCCCAATTACAACATAGATCGCGCCCAAGCGGCCGGGATTGATCGCGATGATGTGGCCCAAGCGTTGCGCTTTGCCACCGATGGTGAGATCACCGGAACCTACCGCGAAGGCGAACGCGCCCTGCCTATTATTTTGCGGGTTGATCCTGCATCCGATATTGGGGTGTTGGATCACGCCGTAATCGCCCAAGACGGCACGACATTATTAACCATGGAACAATTGGTGGATGGGTTTGACATCGACCTGCAAGATACGCTGATCATGCGCCGTGACCGATTGCCGACGATTACGGTTGGGGCCTCGATTCCGCCGGATATGACAGCCGCCCAAGTTCATGCCGAAATTCGCAGCGCGGTTGAGGCAATGGACCTGCCCGTGGGCTATCGCATGGAATGGGGCGGTGAATTTGAAAATTCAAACAACGCAAATGAAAGCCTAGGCCGACAATTGCCGATCACCATCTTGATCATGGTGTTGATTTCCGTGTTCTTGTTTAACGCCCTGCGTCAGCCTTTGATTATCTGGCTGTTGGTGCCGATGTCGGTGAATGGCGTTGTTCTGGGCCTGTTGGGCACGGGATTGCCCTTTACCTTTACCGCCTTGTTGGGCTTGCTAAGCCTATCGGGCATGTTGATCAAAAACGGCATTGTTCTGGTTGAAGAAATCGACCTTGTCAAAGCCGAAGGCGGGCCGTTACGCGATGCGATTATATCGGCATCAACATCACGTTTGCGGCCTGTTTTATTGGCGGCCAGCACCACAATTCTGGGCATGGTGCCATTGTTGGGTGATGCGTTTTTCATGTCGATGGCGGTAACGATTATGGGCGGGTTGGCCTTTGCATCCATCCTGACATTGGTCGCGGCGCCTGTATTATACGACATATTTTTTAACCTGCGCCCCAAACGGGCAGCAATATGATAACGCTGCTTTGTCCCTGCCCCTATCCGTCTGCGCCAAGGCTTTTGCGATAGCCCCGCATCGCAAAATTGCCGCTTAGGCTTTTGAACGGTTCGGGCGGCATCCATTTTGCAGGCGCCACATTCCGGCAATCATGCACCAAATTCGTGTCTTGCCCCGATGCGCATTGCGCCATTGCCGCGCCAAAGGCGGTGCCACGACTGATGCCCGACCCGTTATAGCCGCCTGCAAACCAAACCCGTGGTGCCAATTCGCCAAAGAAATTGGTGCGGTTGCGGCTTACGCCTTCGACGCCAGACCATGAAAATTCAAACGGGATGTGGCGCAATTGCGGGAATCGGGTTTCAAACCCTGCGCGGTGGCGGGATATGCGGGCGGCCAATTCGGCCTGATCCATCAATCTTGATTGGAAAAATTCGCTGGTATTGCGCACACAAATGCGCCGATCCACCGTCAAACGCAGTGTCGCGCCTGCATCATGCAACGACATCACCCCCCAATCGGGCCGATCCCCCAATAGGGCAATTTCATCATCGCTAAGACGTCGGGTAAAACTGCCGGTCAGGGTCACGCCTGTGATCCGGCGTTTCAGAAAACCCAAATTGGCAATTTCGTAATTTGTTGCCAACAACACGCTATGACACCGCACTTGCCCGCCGGGTGTCGTCACGACATGCACCGGCGCGCGGTCAATGCCTGTAACGGGTGTGTTTTCATAAAGGGTGACATGGCCCGGCAAACCCGCCGCCAGCGAGGCCAGCATGCCGAAGGTCAGCAGCGCCGCCAGCAGGCGGGAAGC
>CAZPSB010000104.1:5916-7286 GCA_964589025.1 uncultured Jannaschia sp.
AGGTGAGCCTCACGGCCGCAGTGGGCGATCTGAACGGCGATCTTTGCCCCGTGCAGGTGGGCAGCCGCCGCCAGCCCGCGCAGCAATGCCGCCGGTTGTACCAAGGCCCCATCTTGCACATGCACACCCGCCTTGTAATGCGATGTGCCCAGCCGCGCCTTTAGATCATCTTGTGACAAAACAGTATGGGGCAATTCCATCTGCTTCAAATAGGCGGCGTAATGCGGCATTTCTGATAAGGCCGCGTCACCTGCAGCACCGTGGTAAAGGCCCTTTTCGCGCCAATCACATGCGATATCATGGGTTGTAACAAGATCGCGCAAAATCGACAGGCCCGCGCGATTGATCCGGTTCACCCGCGCGCATTCATTCAGATCAAGCCCCGCCACCGGCCCGCCAAAGCGGCTGCTGTCAACGGCAAATCCAGAACTGCGCGCGGTGGCACCTTGGGCAAGGTTGCGCGCCTCTAGAACGATGATCCGGTCATTGGGGCGGATACGCGCCAAATGATGCGCACAACTTAGCCCCGTGATCCCCGCGCCCACAATCACCCAATCGGCATCTGTATCGCCGTGCAAGGCAGGCCGGGAAAAATGCGCAGGCAATAATTCATTCCACCCATGTGGGTCGCTTGGGGGTATATTTGGTGTCATGACGTCACGCATATGTTTTTTGGTTATTGTGCACCTATGCCAAATCCAGTGAAAGGCGCAACTACACTATATGTGTGTCTGCCATGTTCAAAACAACATCTGCACCACAAAAGGCGCCAATACCGCCGTGAGCAATGCATTCAGGCCCATCCCGATACCGGCAAAAGCCCCTGCGGTTTCATTGACCTGAAAGGCCCGCGCCGTGCCGATACCGTGGCTGGCCACACCAACGGCAAAACCACGCGCGCGCCAATCGCGTATGCCCAAAACATTCATCAAAGGTGTGACCATCACGGCCCCGCAAATGCCGGTTAAGATCACCATAACCGCCGTCAATGTTGTCGATCCACCAATTGATTCGGAAATACCAATTGCCACAGGTGCGGTCACCGATTTCGGGGCCAGTGACAATAATGATATGCCCTCAACCCCCAAGGCCCATGCCACACCCAGCGCCGTTCCCGCCGCGGTCACCGACCCCGCCACCAAGGCCGCCGCCATCGGCACAATTACCGCCTTGATCCGGTGCAGGTTCATATATAACGGCACCGCCAAGGCCACCGTCACCGGGCCAAGCATAAAGTGGATGAATTGCGCCCCATCAAAATAGGTTTCATAGGGGGTGCGGCTAAACCATAAAATCGCCGCCAAAATCACCACGGCAATCAAAACAGGGTTGGCCAATGGATTGCGCCCTGATGCACGAAAGGCAGCTTC
>CAZPSB010000105.1:0-2136 GCA_964589025.1 uncultured Jannaschia sp.
GATGGGTCAATATCCAACGCCAATTGGTCGCCTTCGGCCCCCCAGGTTGACCGCATTTTGATCACGTCGCCATTTGTCATCTTGACGTTGATTTCGTGATATTCGGGATGTAGATCGGATTTCATCGCAAATCCCCTTAGGCTTGGGCGCTTTTGCGCGGTTTATATGTGGTGTCTTCTGCGATACGCGCAGATTTACCGCGACGGGCGCGCAGGTAATACAGCTTGGCCCGGCGTACACGGCCACGGCGCACCACAGTGATTGATTCGATATTGGTGGAATAGAGTGGGAACACACGTTCCACGCCTTCACCAAAGGAAATCTTGCGAACGGTGAACGACCCGGCAATGCCCTTGCCGTTTTTACGGCTGATGCAGACGCCTTCGTAATTTTGAACACGGGTACGCGACCCTTCGGTCACTTTATACCCGACGCGGATGGTATCACCCGCCTTGAAATCGGGAATGTCTTTTCCCAAAGCGGCGATTTGTTCCGCCTCTAGTTGTGCAATCAGATCCATTGAACTGATTTCCTTTTTGCGCGCGCAAGGTGCCCCTTGCGGGATGATATCAGCAAGAGCTTCGGTTTTCGACCGGGTTCGCCATGCGCCCGCCGAAGGGTTGCTGACCCTATGGGTTCTCTTTCATGCCCGACCGATTGCGCCGAAACCACGCATGCACCAAACATAAAAGCCCGGCTGCCGTCACCGGCCCCGGTAGCGGTGTCTATAGGCGCATAATGGGCGGCATTCAACCCTTGTTTTGTGTATATCGCGCCCATAAATCGGGGCGGCGGGTTTGGGTCAGGTTTTCGGCCTGCTGCCTGCGCCACGCGTCAATTTTGCTATGATGGCCCGATAACAAAATATCAGGGATGGTGCGGCCTTTCCAATCTTGGGGTTTGGTATATTGGGGATGTTCCAACAAATCATTGGCAAAGCTTTCATCCTGCACCGAATCGAGATTGCCCAAAACCCCGGGGATCAGGCGCAATGTGGCGTCAATCATGGCCTGTGCGGCGATTTCGCCGCCCGACATCACGAAATCACCCAGTGAAATTTCTTCCAGATTATAATGATCAATCACGCGTTGATCGACACCTTCAAACCGGCCACATAACATCACAACCCCATCGGCCCTGGCCAAGCGTTCGGCATGGGCCTGCGTAAAGGGCGCGCCGCGCGGGCTTAGGTAAAGGCGGGGGTATCGCGCCGCATCGGCGATGCGCCCACCAAGGGCCAGATCAAGGCTGCGCCCCACCACATCGGGCCGCAACACAAGGCCCGGCCCGCCGCCTGCGGGCGTGTCATCCACCTGCAAATGTTTGCCTGTGCCAAAACGGCGCAAATCAATGGTTTCTAATGCCCATAGCCCACGTTGCATGGCCTTTCCGGTCAATGATGCACCCAAAATACCGGGGAATAATTCGGGAAATAACGTGATGATCTTGGCACACCAGGCGCCTTTCAGGCGGGGGGTATCCGTCATTAAATCACGCGGGCTAACATTGGCCGATATAGAAAGACGGCCATGGGATTTGGGTGTATGGGTCATGGATGTTGTGTATGGGCAATGTCGGGCCATTGCAATTGGCGCTGTTGCGTCTTAGACCAAAACCTTGCGCGGCAAAAGCGCGGCAAAAGGGGGCAATATGGCATCCATTCTTTCAATTGATGCGCTGCACAAGGTCTATGATGGCGGGTTTGTGGCGTTGAAATCGGCATCTCTGAATATTCAAGAAGGCGAAATCTTGGCGCTGCTTGGCCCCAATGGTGCAGGCAAGACGACTTTGATTTCAACGATTTGCGGCATTACAGACCCCACATCGGGGCGGGTTACGGTTGGCGGTTTTGACACGATCAAAGATTACCGCGCCGCGCGCGCCTTGATTGGGTTGGTGCCGCAGGAAATCAACCTGGAACCCTTTGAAAAGGTCATCAACACCGTGCGGTTTTCACGCGGGCTGTTTGGCAAACCGCGCAATGATGCGTTTATCGAAAAAATCCTGCGTCAGCTTTCGCTATGGGATAAACGCGATAACCCGATCCGCACATTATCGGGTGGAATGAAACGCCGGGCAAACCTCGCCGTTGGTTTCGAAGTATTGCAGAGCTTTGACCATCCGCAGCGCTTCGGC
>CAZPSB010000105.1:2146-2843 GCA_964589025.1 uncultured Jannaschia sp.
AATGAAACGCCGGGTTTTGATCGCAAAGGCCCTAAGCCACGAACCGCGTGTTTTGTTTCTGGATGAACCGACGGCAGGTGTTGATGTGGCGTTGCGCCGCGATATGTGGGATGTGGTTGAACAGTTGCGCCAAGACGGTGTGACCATCATCTTGACCACCCATTACCTAGAAGAGGCCGAGGCCATCGCCGACCGTGTCGCCGTCATCGACAAGGGCTATATTTTGTTGGTCGAAGATAAACACACCTTGATGCAACAAATGGGCCAAAAGGAATTGCGCATTGATCTGCATGAACCAGTTGCCGATCTGCCTGCGAATTTGTCTAGGTATAATTTGCAAATTCACGAAAACGGCCATCGCCTGATTTATATCTATGATCGTCAGGCCGAACGCACCGGTATTGTCAGTTTGATCAATGATCTGCAACAGGCCGGCCTGCGCGTGGCAGATGTGGAAACAAACCAAAGTTCTTTGGAAGACATATTTGTAGGCCTGGTCGAGGAAGGAACCCCATCATGAACCTACATGCGGTAAAAGCAATCTATCGGTTTGAAATGGCACGCACATTTCGCACGATTGCCCAATCTATCATTTCCCCCGTTTTATCAACATCATTGTATTTCATCGTCTTTGGCACCGCCATTGGCAGCCGCATAGACCAGGTCGAAGGCGTCAGTTATGGCGCCTTTATCGTGC
>CAZPSB010000105.1:2853-7198 GCA_964589025.1 uncultured Jannaschia sp.
TTTGGAAATCACGGCAGGCTATGTTTTGGCGGCGGCGACGAAATCATTGATGATTGGATTGATCATTCTGGCCACGGCATTTTTCTTTGTCGATCTGACTATCCTACACCCGATTTGGATGCTGACATTTCTGGTTCTAACCTGCCTAAGCTTTAGCCTATTTGGCTTTGTCATCGGTATTTGGGCGCAGAATTTTGAACAATTGCAACTTATCCCTCTTTTGGCGGTCACGCCTTTGGTGTTTTTGGGGGGTGCGTTTTATTCGATCACTATGTTGCCGCCCACATGGCAGGCCATCAGCATGTTTAACCCGGTTGTGTACCTGATTTCAGGGTTCCGGTGGTCGTTTTTTGGCGTGTCTGACGTGGCGCTTGGGTGGTCTGTTTTGGCGATCCTTGGCTTTACACTGCTTTGCGTTTTGGCCATTGGGTGGATTTTCAAAACCGGGTGGCGATTGCGCGCTTAATCCAGCAACCCATCGGGCGCGTCGATCACGATGCGCCCGACCGATACATCAACCATTGGCACGATATCTTTGGTAAAGGGAACAAGCACGGGCTGTTTTAGATGCGTGCCGCGAATTTCCAATAAATCACTGGCGCCATGGTTTAACACCGCCGCCACTTTGCCAATCATTTCGCCACCAGTATCAAAGGCCGTCAGACCGATTAAATCGGTGTGGTAAAATTCATCTTCGGGCAAATGGGGCAGGGCGGCGCGTGGTGCATAAAGACGTAAACCGCGCAGGGATTCGGCATTTTCTTTTGACGTCACGCCATTGATCCGGGCGGCGAATCCCTGTTTGACGGCGCGCGTTAGTTTGATGTCAAAACTGCGCGCGCCGTCTTGTGATGTAAGCGGCCCATATGTGGCAATATCGGCAGGTTCGGCACAAAAGCTTTTGATCCGCACCTCACCTTTGACCCCAAAGGCCCCGGCAATGGCGCCAACGCAAACACGATCAGCCATTTGTCGTTTCCCTTCATATACGGGCTGCAGGGGCGCCTTAACCTTCGGCGGCCTCGGCGGCTTTGGCGGCCTTTTCTTCGGCGCGTTCCTGGGCCTTTTTACCGGGCTTTGCTTTGTTTGGGTTGTTGCGGGTTTTCTTTTCCAACACGCCTGCGGCCTCTAAAAAGCGGCTGACGCGATCGGTGGGTTGGGCGCCTTGGTCTAGCCAATGTTGAACGCGGTCCATTTTCATTTTCACGCGATCTTCGCTGTCTTTGGGCAGCAATGGGTTATAGGTGCCTAGTTTTTCGATAAACCGGCCATCGCGTGGCATGCGGCTGTCAGAGGCCACGATGCTGTAGAAGGGGCGTTTTTTCGACCCACCACGGGCCAGTCTGATTTTCATTGCCATTTGTAATTCTCCTTATGAATGGCGTTTGGGGCGGTTGCCCCGTTACGATTGCTGGCGCTGGTGATGGCGAATGACCTCGTCAATCACAAAACGCAGAAATTTTTTGGCGAATTCGGGGTCAAGATCGGCGCGCGCGGCCAGATCTTCCAACCGGGTGATTTGGGCAGCTTCGCGGGTGGGGTCGGATGGCG
The DNA here is from genome assembly GCA_964589025.1 of uncultured Jannaschia sp. Classification (GTDB taxonomy): domain Bacteria; phylum Pseudomonadota; class Alphaproteobacteria; order Rhodobacterales; family Rhodobacteraceae; genus JANSYL01. Next base: position 4,405 of record CAZPSB010000105.1, read on the forward strand.
GCAAATCATATTCGGCCTTTAACTTGCCCACGGCCTGCGTATGTTTGAACCGTTCGCCAAGCGTATAGATCAAAATCGCATCCAGCCGATCAATCGAGGCCCGATGATCTTTCAACACTTTGGCGGCGCGGATTGTGGCCGTATCTGTCATGATGACCCCATGGGGTAAAATTGTGTCATTTCTTTTTTCCAAATTCCCCAAGCGCGGGCGGCAAATCACCCCCGCCCAAACCGGGCAGGCCGCCTGCGCCGCCCATCTGGCGGGCGGCAGATTCAAGCGCCCTTGGGTCTATCCCGCCCGGTGCCATGCCGGCCATGGCTTCGGGCGATGGGGCACCCTTGCCAAGCAACGCCCCAAGCCCGCCGCGCATCAACCCTTTGCCACCCATTTTGCCAAGCTTTTTCATCGCATCGCCCATTTGGCGTTGCATTTTGATCAATTTATTGAGTTCAGACACATCCTGCCCGGCCCCGGCGGCAATGCGTTTCTTGCGTGAAGCCTGCAATATTTGCGGGTTGGCGCGTTCTTTTTTGGTCATCGAATTGATCAACGCGATCTGGCGGTTCAACACACGATCATCCATGCCGGCCGCATCAAGTTGTTTTTGCATTTTTCCCATGCCGGGCATCATGCCCATCATGCCTTGCATCCCACCCATTTTGATCATTTGTTCAAGTTGGGTTTTCAGGTCATTCATATTGAACAACCCTTTTTGCATGCGTTTCATCATGCGTTCGGCCTGTTCGGCCTCTAGGGTTTCTTGGGCCTTTTCAACCAGCGATACGATATCGCCCATGCCCAAAATGCGGCCTGCGATGCGGCTTGGGTCAAAGCTTTCTAGTGCGTCGATTTTTTCGCCAAGCCCAACAAACCGAATGGGTTTGCCAGTAATGGCCCGCATAGATAGCGCCGCACCCCCCCGGCCATCGCCATCCATTCGGGTTAGAACAACACCAGAAACGCCGATTTTATCGTCAAATTCTTCGGCCACATTCACCGCATCTTGGCCGGTCAGGCCATCAACCACCAATAGGGTTTCGCGCGGATTGGCCACATCGCGCACGGCGGCGGCCTGGGCGATCAATTCGTGATCAATATGCAAACGCCCCGCAGTATCCAACAGATACACATCATAGCCGCCCATCGCCGCCTGTGTTTTGGCGCGTTTGGCGATTGTGACGGGGTCTTCGCCTTTGACGATGGGCAGGGTGTCAACCCCAATTTGCCCGCCCAAAATTGCCAATTGATCCATCGCCGCCGGGCGGTTGGTGTCAAGGGATGCCATCAACACCTTTTTGCCATCGCGTTCTTTCAGGCGGCGGGCAAGCTTTGCCGTGGTTGTTGTTTTACCAGACCCCTGCAAACCCACCATCAGGATCGGCGCGGGCGGGTTGTCGATTTTCAAAACACCCGGATCTGTTTCACCTGACAGCGTTTTAATCAATTCATCATGAACGATTTTAATGACTTGCTGACCGGGGGTGATAGATTTTGTTACCGCCGCGCCGGTGGCCTTGCGTTCTACGGCCTTGATGAAACTGCGCACCACAGGAAGGGACACATCGGCCTCAAGCAGCGCCACGCGCACTTCACGCAGGGCGGTTTTGACATCGCCTTCGCTCAAGGCTCCTTGTTTTGTTAGGCGATCAAAAACACCAGATAGGCGTTCAGACAGATTTTCAAACATGGGCGAAGCCCCCTTGCGTTACGTCATAATCCCCCTTGATATAGGGGGCATCGAAAATGCACCAAGGCCCTCGTGGGCGAAACTCGCTGACGAGGGGGCGATCCTGTTTATATGATCAGGACCGGAAGGCGACTGCATTCCGTGTATTTGATACGCGCATACGACAGGGCGCGCCATAAAGTCAAGGTGAAACATGAATATAGATATCAGTGCAAACAAAAGGGTAACTTACGCGGCGTGCAGTAATGTATTTTGCATTAAAACAAAACCTCAATCCATTGATAAAAATAATTTTTTATGCATAGGAAGTGCGATTTCATCATTTAACTTTATCTGCGTGATCTTTTTGTTTTAGTCTTTTGAAAATATTGTGAATTTCAAGGTTTTTGCGTTCCCCTGTGACATGCCAATGCTGCATCCAATATGCATCACTGACAAAGTCATATCGCACATCATATACGTCGGGTGGGCATAGATGGCGCGCGGTGATTTGGGCGTCTTCCAGCCGATGAAAGGGCCGGTGATCGTCGAAAAACACCGCAATCCCCGATGCGGTTGCGCGCCAAAGATAGGTGCGTTCGGCCTTCATCGGGGGGGCGGTGCCATAGGTCAACCAACCTTGTTCATGTTGCCGCAGGCCATCCCCATCATCCGACCAAATCGCATGGCCCGTCAGCCGCCCGGATATCCCGGCACGGTGATCGGTAATCGTGCGATCCAACCCCCAAGCACCCCGAAAATAACCAAGCCGGATCAATTGTTAAACCTGGCTGGCCCGGGCAAAGATGTGGCGGGTCAACACATCCGTTATATCACGCGCGTTTGTGACAGATGACCACCTTTGGGCCATGGCCGGTGATCGGCCAAATACCAGCATCATAAGGGCATATTTTAGCATTTTCATATGTCTGTTTCCTTGCCGGGGCGTCATCTATTGCGTAGAAAGCGCACAATATATCCAAAATGCAAGGCTTGTTTCATGATCCCACGCTATTCCCGCCCTGATATGGTTGCCATTTGGGACCCCGCCACAAAATTCCGCATTTGGTTCGAGATTGAGGCCCATGCCTGCGATGCCATGGCCGATTTAGGTGTTATTCCCAAAG
>CAZPSB010000106.1:0-7189 GCA_964589025.1 uncultured Jannaschia sp.
CCTGGTAGCCGTAGGCGTCGAGCTCCGGCTGGAGGTGGTGGGCCGCCCTGTTGTCGTGGTGGTGTGCTAGGTACGCCGCGTCATGCACGGTGTGTGCGTGCCCACACTATGTCGGTAGCAGACGTGACAGTTCATGCCGGATACGCGCGGGCAGCATCTCATCAACAGTGCGGTTGAACTCTTGGGCGCTTGCATTGCGCACCATTTCTGTTGGTACCGATGGGCCATATTGTTTGGCAATGGGCAAAGACCGCGTCGTAACACGTTGAAAGACATGGCCACTGGCGATCTCTTGGCCTGACCTGAATGTCCCTGCGTAAATGAACATCCCGTCATATCGTTGGGTTTCACCCCATACACGGGCACGCACGCCCCAGCTAAATTGCCTTGCACCAAATTCCCGCAAAGCGATTGACCGTCCGGTTGCAACGACACGCCCTTCGATTACACCATTGCCACCAGGCTGAACCTGAGTGCGGCTGATTTGAGATTTTACGATCTGCCGTGGGATTGAAGATTGGCGTGCAATGGCACTAATTACACGCGATTGAGCAGACCTTGTGGTGCGGTTTACAGCTCGCGCCAACGCCCTGTGCCCATCACGTTCAGATAAGGCGCCGATGGCATTTGCGAATCGACTGAGGAGCCGATCCCCAGGGGCAACTATCAGGTCCATCTTGCGGTCCTTTCAAGATAGCTGCCCCACGCTTGATCATCGCCTCAATATCCACAGGATCACGCCCTGTGATACGGGATAGCCTGCCTAGGCGGGTAGGGGATACAGAGGTAAGATTGGATTTGTCAGTCATGGGAAACACACCCCAATAACGCAAAAAGCGCCCATCAATCCGATAGGCGCAATTTCAGCTTAGGTATTTGATAAGCCCTAAGGACTCATTTTGTCAACGATTTGTTGGGACGACTCTAACATCATTCTTGGGTGTTTCAGCTTTGAAATGGCGGGATGAATTGGATGGACGGTATGAAAAGCAAAACGCGCCCCGTAGGACGCGCTTGAATGTGGTGCTCTTTCGAACTTGTTAACGGCTCGACCGCGAATTCTGAACAATATGTACATAGCTCAAATTGTTCATAGTTTCAAGTTGAAATTGCGTCATTCTTATTGGAAAGTTTTTTCAAATTTATGGATGAGGGCATAAAATGCGTTTGGGTTTAGATATTGGTACAAATTCAATTGGGTGGTGGCTTTACAAAACGGATGGCATCAAAATTACAGGTGTCATAGATGGCGGTGTGCGCATTTTTTCTGATGGGCGTGATCCGAAATCAAAGGCATCTTTGGCCGTGGATCGACGGGTTGCACGCGCCATGCGCCGCCGCCGTGACCGTTATTTGAAACGCCGCGCCACATTGATGAAGGTTCTTGCCAATGCCGGGTTAATGCCAACCGACTCGGTTGAGGCCAAGGCCTTGGCCGATCTTGATCCCTACACCCTGCGTGCAACCGGCTTGGATCAAGCCCTGCCACTGCCGCATTTGGGCCGGGCGTTGTTTCACCTGAACCAAAGACGCGGGTTCAAATCAAACCGCAAAACAGATCGCGGTGACAATGAAAGCGGTAAAATCAAGGATGCGACCGCCCGGCTTGATATAGAGATCATGGCAAACGGTGCACGCACCCTTGGCGAATTTCTTCATATGCGGCGGTGCAAGCTGAATGAAAAGCCAGCAACAGAACCAAAAACAAACAAAGACGGCACAAGGCTTGATTACCGGCATATGCCCACGGTGCGTACCCGGCTGTCGGTGGCCGCACGCGGCGGGCCTGAAGCAAAAGAAGAGGCCGGTTACGATTTCTATCCCGACCGTCGGCACCTCGAAGAAGAATTTTACAAATTATGGGCCGCACAGGCCGAATACCACCCTGAACTCACCGAAGATTTGCGCGATTTGGTGTTTGAAAAAATCTTTTATCAACGCCCCTTAAAAGACCCCAAAGTGGGTCTGTGCCTGTTTACGGGGGAACATCGCCTGCCAAAGGCCCATCCATTGACCCAACGCCGGGTTGTTTTTGAAACGGTAAACCAGTTGCGCATAACATCAGATGGCAAAGCAACCTGCCCGTTACTTTTGGAAGAACGCGATCATATCATCCATATGTTGGATAATAAAAAGCCAACGGCATCTTTGAAATCGATGGTCATAAAATTACCTGCAATGGCCAAGGCGTTAAAGCTGCGCGATGGGGAACGGTTTACATTGGAAACCGGGGTGCGTGATGGCATTGCTTGTGATCCGGTTCGCTCCGTCTTTACCCATCCCGACAGGTTTGGGCCGCGTTGGTCAACGCTTGATCTTGACGCGCAATGGCAGGTGATTTCCCGCATCCGTGACGTGCAAAGCGATACGGAATACGCTGCATTGGTGGATTGGTTGATGCAAACCCATAAGCTTGACCGTGATAAGGCCGAAAAAACGGCAAGTGCCAATATCGTCCTTCCCGAAGGATATGGCCGTTTGGGGTTAACGGCGACAACCCGTATTTTGGAAAAATTGCAGGCGGCGGTCATGGCCTATGCCCAAGCCGTTACCGATTGCGGCTGGCACCATTCTAACCAACGCAGAGGCGAATGCCTTGATCGCCTGCCCTATTATGGCGAAGTGTTGGATCGTCACGTTATTCCCGGCACTTATGACGACAGTGACGATGATGTCACGCGATATGGCCGCATCACCAACCCAACCGTGCATATCGGGCTGAACCAATTGCGGCGGGTGGTCAACAAGATCATCGAAACCTATGGCAAGCCCGATCAGATCGTCGTAGAACTGGCCCGCGATCTGAAACAATCGGAACAGCAGAAAAAAGAGACCACCCGCAATATTAATACTGCCACCACCGCCGCCATAAAACGCAGTGAAAAATTGCAAGAGCTTGGCATCGCCGATAATGGCCGCAATCGCATGCTTTTGCGCCTTTGGGAAGATCTGAACCCCGATGATATCATGCGCCGATTTTGCCCTTATACGGGTAAACGTATTTCAATAGGGATGGTCTTTACCGCCTGTGATGTGGATCACATCCTGCCTTATTCGCGCACGCTTGACGATAGTTTTGCCAACCGCACCTTGTGCCTGCAAGAAGCCAACCGCCAAAAACGTAACCAAACCCCGTGGGAGGCATGGGGCAACACATCACAATGGGATCCGATTGAGGCAAACCTCAAAAACCTGCCCGACAATAAACGCTGGCGGTTCGCGTCAGACGCGATGGAACGGTTTGAAGGCGAAAATGATTTTCTGGATCGCGCCTTGGTGGATACCCAATATCTTGCCCGGATATCGCGGACCTATCTGGATACGCTTTTTACCAAAGGTGGTCATGTTTGGGTTGTGCCGGGGCGGTTGACCGAAATGTTACGCCGCCATTGGGGGTTGAATGCATTACTAAGCGATAAGGATCGCGGTGTTGCCAAATCCAAAAACCGCACAGATCATCGCCATCACGCCATTGACGCCGCCGTGGTGGCCGCAACCGACCGTGGATTGTTAAACCAAATCAGCCGCGCCTCTGGCCGGGGTGAAGAGGCAGGCCAATCGGCCGAAATGATCGCACGTGAAACACCCTCACCATGGCCGGAATTCCGCGATGATCTGCGTGCACGGCTTGATACCCTGATCGTCAGCCACCGCGCCGATCACGGAAGGATAGACATGGAAGGCCGCAAACACGGAAAAGACAGCACAGCCGGGCCGTTACACCAGGAAACGGCCTATTCCATCGTTGATGATGCTCATGTCGCCAGCCGAACTGATTTGTTAAGTGTCAAGCCCGCACAATTACTTGATAAAAGCGGAAAAGGCGGTCAAATCCGCGACCCACAATTGCGCAACGCATTGCGCGTGGCGACCAAAGATAAAACCGGCAAGGAATACGAGGCCGCTCTGCGCTATTTCGCGGCCAAACCCGGCCCTTATCAAGGAATCCGCCGTGTGCGCATCATCAAACCCTTGCAAGAACAGGCGCGGATAGCTGTACCCGCCAATGATCCGATCAAGGCGTATCAGGGTGGCAGCAATCATTGTTTTGAAATCTGGCGCCTGCCCGATGGTAAAATTCAGGCCCAGGTCATCACCACTTATGAGGCCCATAGTCTGAAATCACCCAAACGCCCCCACCCGGCGGCCAAACGCCTTTTGTGCGTGCATAAAGGTGACATGGTGGCATTAGAACGGGATGGCAAAACGGTGATTGGGCATATCCAAAAAATGGATATGGGAAACGGTTTGTTCATTGTTCCCCATAACGAAGCAAATGCATCTGAACGCACCAACGACAAAACCGACCCGTTCAAATGGATTCAGATCGCCGCCCGGCCTGCAATCGTGGCCAATATTCGCCGTGTGTCGGTCGACGAAATTGGGCGGTTGCGCGATGGCGCGCGACGTCAAAAGAAATAGCTTTGCGTATAAAAGCTATCCTTTCAAAGACTTGCAAGAGGGTGCCATGGATCAAATCATAGATATTTCAACCGATGGCCGGCATTTGTCGCGCGATCGTGGGTTTCTAAAGGTCAGCGCAGGAGCGCAAGAAATTGGGCGTATTCCGCTTGATCAAATCACCGCTGTTATCATCCATGCCCATGGCACCACATGCAGCACCTCATTGTTGACAGAATTGGCCGATCGCGGTGCGCCGGTTGTGTTATGCGCCGCCAATCACGCGCCGCGGTCTGTTTTTCTCCCGTTAGAGGGGCATCATGCCCAAGGCGGGCGTTTGCGGGCGCAATGGCAGGCCAAAACCCCATTTATGAAACAGGCATGGAAACATGTGGTGTTATCCAAAATCACCATGCAGGCCGCCGCCCTTGATGCCACCGGTCAGATTAGCGCGCCCATCACCATGATGAAACGCAAAGTAACAAGTGGCGATAGCACAAATATCGAAGCCCAAGCCGCCCGATATTATTGGCCGCGTATGATGGGCAAAGAGTTTCGGCGCGATCGCGCGGCGCCTGATGTGAATGCGCTTTTGAATTATGGATATACTGTTTTGCGCGCGGCCACGGCGCGTTCGGTTGTGGCCGCGGGTCTGCATCCATCTATTGGGTTGCATCATTCCAATCGGGGCAATGCCTTTGCCTTGGCTGATGATTTGATGGAACCCTTCCGCCCGCTTGTCGATTGTTGTGTGCGCAGCCTTGCCGCGCGCAATGGCCCAGAGGTAAATACGGAGGCCAAACAAACCCTCGCCCGTCTGATCGCGCTTGACCTGCCATTGGGTCAGGGGCTGACCCCGGTTTCCGTCGCACTTGGCAAACTTGCCATTTCATTGGGTCAAAGCTTTGAAACCGGGAAAGTCAACCTTGCGCTGCCTGCGCCGCCCGACCCCTTAACCCTTGCGGGGTTGGGTACATGACAGCCCACCCTACCTTTTTGTCAGGATACCGGATCATGTGGATTCTTGTGATGTTTGACCTTCCAACTGACACGAAACGGCAACGCAAGGCGGCAACCGGGTTTCGTAATTTTTTGTTGGATGAAGGGTTTGAGCGCAGTCAGTTTTCGGTCTATGCGCGATTTGTGAACGGGAAAGAGGCCTTTCAGACACGCGTCGCCCGAATCGAGCGGCACCTGCCGGATAAAGGCGACATCCAGATCCTTAACTTTACCGACCGGCAATACCGTGATATTGTTCATTATTCCGACCAAGGCAGACAAGCCGCGCGAAAAAACCCGGAACAATTGGCGTTATTTTGATGTGTTTTATACAGATTCCCGCAAATGATACCTTCCAAAACCCATTTTATTTCAGGGTCTTGGAAGTGTATCAAGTATAGCAGTTCAGAATTCGAGGTCCAGCCGCAACTTCGCGCAGCGCGTCATCAACAGGCACGTCAGTATAGCAGTTCAGAATTCGAGGTCCAGCCGCAACGCTGATATTGTCATGCTTTGGTTTCCTTTTAGTATAGCAGTTCAGAATTCGAGGTCCAGCCGCAACTTTCAACGCTATCTGTTATTTCCAGTTCATAGTATAGCAGTTCAGAATTCGAGGTCCAGCCGCAACTTTGGCGACCGCTGGCCATTGGCCAAGACGAGTATAGCAGTTCAGAATTCGAGGTCCAGCCGCAACATTTTACCCCACCTCAACCCCACCCACCAAGCCGCTGATATCAATTCCCTCCGCGCGCCATGTGGTTTCGATGGCCTCAAGCCCATCAACCAACGCGGCTTTTAGTTTTTGGGATTGTTGTTTGGGGATGGTGTATTTGGGTGTGCCGTCTTTGCGCAGGCCGCGGATGTACCAACCATAGCGCAGGGCGATTTCGGTCAGCTCTGTGCCTTCGACACAGACAGTGTCGATCAGATCGCGGTGGGTGAGGGGGCGGTGCGGGCCTGCGCCTTGTTGGGATGTCGCGCGGTGGCGGATGGTGGGCAGATCGGCAAGGGCTGCTTGGGCAAACCTGACGCGCTGGGCCACGGCCACCAGATGCGGGGTGATGCCGCCGGCGGATTTCTGGCCGCCATCCACAATTTCTGGCAGAAATTCACCCGATAGGCCGATGCGGATTTCCTCGGCTGAGGCACCATAGACATTGCCCACCCCGCGCAGGGTGTCATTCAGCCGGATGCGCCCCGATAGCAACACACGGGTTTTGACCTTTACGCCGGGCGTGTTGATTTGTTCAAGCCGTGTGCCATGGCGTTCATATATATCCGCACGGCCTGTTAGGCGTGCGACCTGGCCGCCTTGGTTCAAGGTCGGGCGCAATAAACCGGCCACTTTACGGGCGGCGCCTTTTCTTGCCATTGCGGTGTTCTCCGTAAGTGTCATTGGCCCATTGGATCATAGAGGCCCTTATATTTTCAGGCAATTCGGCGGGTTTGGCGACGATGGTGCCGTTTTGCACCCAAAGATCACGGCACCACCGCCAGATGCGGGCAAAGTGGCGATCCGGGTCAGGGGTGTCGGGCTGGGCCAGACGATAGATCGGGCTTATGCGGGGGTGGCCTTTCATTTTATACGCTTCCTTTCGGCGCGTGCGGTGTCGGATGTGTTGCCCTCAATCCATTTCAACGCCTCGGTTAAGTCGTGGCAAAGCGGGGTGGCCTGCATCCATTGCAAATGCGCACGCAGGGTTTGTGCATCTTCATGGGTTATGATGATCGCACCATGCGTGTTGTGGGGCGATATGCGGGCCGATACGGCTCCAAAGGGGATTTGGGT
>CAZPSB010000107.1:0-5869 GCA_964589025.1 uncultured Jannaschia sp.
GAGGCCCTGCGCAATGGCCGGGTTGAGGCCGTGACCAAAGGCATGCTGCCCGAGGCCAATACCGTATTTCTGGATGAAATCTTTTTGGGGTCAACGGCGATTCTCAATACGCTTTTGGGGGTGTTGAATGAACGGGTCTATCGCCGTGGGGCGCAATCTATTGATGTCCCCCTATGGAGCTGCGTTGCCGCCTCAAACGCGTTGCCCGAAGACCCGATGTTGGCCGCTTTTGCCGATCGGTTTTTGGTGACGGCATTTGTTGATCCGGTCGGCCCGGATCATATTCCCGCGCTGTTGCGGTCGGGATGGGCCATGGCGCAACATGCGCCATCTGCCCCTGCGCAGATATTGACCCAAGCCGATATTGATGCCCTGACACAGGCGGTTTTGGATGTTGATCTGGATCCGATCATCGAAGCCTATACCAATATCATTGCAAAACTGGCCGTGCGCGGGGTGGTTTTGACCGACCGCCGGGTCGTGCGGGCGCAAAAACTATTTGCCGCCGCCGCAGTTTTGGCTGGCCGCGATGTTGCCAGTACGGCAGATTTATGGCCGATTGTCTATCTGGTGCAAGATCGTACCTTGCAGGCACAGGTCAAAGAATTACTGGCCGAGGAATTGAAACTGGGCGAAAACAAGGTGCTGTCAGATGCCGTGAAAACCGCCACTTATGGCCCGGCGGCCTATGCCGTAGATTTGGTTGCCGATGCCCAAAAACATCTGGATAGCAAGCCTAAACTGGCCGATGATCCGGGGTATGAGGCATGGCTGATCCGGGCCGAAGGCATATTGGCGCGCATTGATGCCGGGTTTGATGATGAAACCCGCACCGAAGCTTTGACAGTGATGCGCAGCGCCCTGAGGGCGATGATCGAATGATCATGGCCAATGTCAACCATATTACATTGCGCCCTGATGCGGTGATATATCCGCCGGTCGGGGTGATTGTGGGGCTGCGCGATATAGCCGCCGCCCTGACCAAAGCGCGTTTCGCGCCGGGTTTGTATTTGGGGCGATATGATGATCAAATTGTGGTTTTTCATCCCACGCAAGACAGCCCCGATTTGCCGTGGTTTCAGGGCGGGGCGCGATATTTGCGTCGGCTGGCGCCTAATGTATTTTGCCCTATGGGATATTGTTTGACCTTGCCAGATTGGATGATGGCAGATTTCAAGGCGCGGCTGGCCTCTGATCATGGCCTGTCAGGGGCTGTGATGATTGAACCGGGTGATCCGCTTGGGATGATTGATCTGGCCCATGCCATGCCGGTTGATCGTGTTGATCTGCCCGCATTGGCAGGACTGGCCCCGGCATGACCGCACCACCCCCAAAACACCTGCCCAGCAAAGACCTTGCCGGCCTGTCTGGCCTATTTGCCCAGATGAACCACCCGATGCAAATGGTTATGCATGGCCTGTTGGATCAAATCACAGGTCTGGCGGATCTGTTCACCCTAAGCCGCCCACAAGATAGGGGCGAATTTCAAGGCTTTGACGGGATTGATAACCGGGGTGATTTGGGTGATATATTGGCATCCGAATGGGCGGTGTATGATCTTGACAAAACAGAATTTATCCGCCGCATTGCGATGCGGGAAACCTTGTTTCGGCGGCGTCAATTCATCACCAAAGGTGGCGATCGCGCGATATGCGCCATCATAGATAATGGCGCGTGGATGTTGGGCCATAACCGGGTATTGGCCATGGCGGGCCTGTTTTGGTTGGGGGCGGCGGCATTAAAAGAAAACCTGCCCTTTTATTGGACATTCCATCACCCTAAACCCGTTTGGCATAAGGGTGTAACGCGCCAATCCATGGGGCATTATCTGGGCAGTGTGTCACAGGCCGAAATCGACACCAATTGGGTGAAGACCACATTTGCTAGTTTGGGTGTTGAAGATGGTATTGACCTTGATGCCTGGTTGATCGGGGCTGTGGGTTTGGATCAAAGGCTTGATCTGGATGCGTTTCGTGGGGCATTTATTCTGGTCTCACCATTCAAAGACGCCCCCGATGCCCCGGCCACAACATCGGCCAGTATTTACACAAAGGGCACATTTCGCCGCAAAATCACGGTGGAATTTCCGCCTGATGGGCTATGCGTGGCCGCCATGCGCCGTCCTTTTGCGCCTGAAACACCCAAAGCCAAAGCGGCGGCCATATCTGCCCCGGCCACGTATCTTAGATCAACATGGTATGATGACCACTTGACCATGCTCAATAGCCATTGGGCGGCGGTGCGTTGGCCCGGTGGGGTGTCGTTGCACCCGGTGCCGCGAATATGGTCACAGACTGTGCGGGATGGTCTAACGCCGCGCAAACCGGTTTGGATTCCCCTTCCCAAAGGGGCCGCTTTGGTGGCCTTGTCACATGCCGCCAATCGGGTGGCTTTGGTGTGGGTGGATGGCGCAGAACCCACCCAGATAACATATTTCAGCACCGATTTATCATCGCCCGAAACCGCCCCCGCATATACCGAAATCGACATAAAACAGGCCGATAATATTGATTTAGCCTTTTCACCACTGGCCATTCCGTTACAGCGTTTTGATACAACGCCCAGAACCCTAAATCTGTTTGATCACAAAGGTCGCCCATTTGACCTTATGTTATATAGCGGCGAAATGCAGGTCGCGCATAATCGGATGTCATGTCTTTATACAAAAGGCAACCACCGTGTTTTCAGCTCAAGCTTTGATGCGCCGGGTTTTCGGGTTGGTAATGAAGGCATGTGGCGCAATCATACCCTTAGCAATGATATATCATCGAAAATAAACCGCCAAAAATTTGACCTGCTGCTATGCACGAATAATTCGGATACGATCTTTATATCAAATGACGCTATCACCTATGAAGTGATTCAACATGACCGCAATGCCGGCCCGCATTTGCACATTCCCGATGGGTTGGTGCCCATGATCATGACGGGACCGCGCAAAGGGTATTTTTATGATCCTGAAAATGGCAGGGTGGTTCAGATGCGCGGGCGTTCCATCAAAGGCATGCAATTTCATCCGCGCACCGATTTTGCCGATTACCCCGGCCTGTCGCATTTTTGTATGGCCTTCCGTGCCAATCGCGTCTGCGGCATAAAATTGGAAAAGGGCCTGCCCAAGGCCTTGGTCTGGTATGTGTTTGATGGGGAACATAAAGGAATGCATATAACGGATATTGTTGACGAAGTTTCAAAGGCAGAAACGATTTGCCCCAAAGTATAGCCCCTTTACGTCATCCCCACCCCTTACCGCCGCGCCAATGGGTGTGGCAGGGTATGGGTGCCTTTCACGGTGTGTTTTTGCCAGGCGTGGATTTGGCCGATGCCGGCGCGCGCCTTGGGTCATTGATTGCCCATGTGGCGCAGGTGTTTTCAACACGGCTGGGCGTCATTGCCCTGTTTCAATCGGCTATCACGCTTGATCCGGCGGAAATTGGCTATGCTTTGGCCTTGCGGCGCAGCGCGCGCGGGGGGTGGGCGACATATCCCGATCATCAAACCGATGCGGCAGATACCCTATTTGTCTATTTACAAGGCCAGGCGCATCAGATCAAAGCCCGCGATTGGGTGCATGGTGATGTGATGGATTTATGGCATCTTGCCACCCCCAATGTGGTGCGCATGCACGCCGTGCCCTTGCGCCCATTGGCCAAACCTGCCGCACCTGTGGTGTTGAAACGCGACGCGGTGATTGCAGATATCGTGACCGCCCCCCCGCCCTTGGCCGATATCAAACAGGCCCTTGAAACCACCCCGCCATCGCGCGACACGATTGCAAGATCGACCTTTGCATTCGCGGGGCGGTTTGTGCGGTTTTTGGTGGCGCTGGCCGTATTTGCATGTGTCATCGGTTTTGTTGTGCTTTTATTCGCGGGGCTTGCCGCCGGAAGCGGCGGATTGGCCCTTTTGATACTGGTGGTTTTTGTTTTGGGGCGCTGGATCAGAAATCTGTTGGCGGTGGCGGAAAACCGGCCTGTGCAGCCATCGCCGGCGCAGGGCAGGGGGGCGGGGCAGGCCCCTGCGCAGGGTGCGGGCCGACAGCCCCAATCCCCTGGAATGTGGCACAAGTTGAACAGTTGGCTTTTGTGGAAAACGCCACTGGGCAATAATTTGCGCCAACAGATCGAAGACCGCCTGCGCGAAACCGAACGTCTTTTGAAACAAGGCCGCATTGATGAGGCCCTGAAACGTGCCATTGCCGCCGCTGACCGCGATGCCGCAAACGCGCGTTTATCTACGCGGCTGGCCGATACCCGCACCAATCTTGACCTAAGCTTTAGCGCGCGTAGGGCGGGCGGGTCTATCCCTATGGGGGGGCAAAGCCATCAGGCCTTGCGCAAGCGGTATCGTGAATTGGCGCAATCTTGCGAAGACAATGGCGATTATCGCCGTGCGGCCTTTATCTGGGATGAATTGTTAGGCGATGCGCATTCTGCGGTCGGGGCATTGGAAAAGGCCAAATTATACAAAGAGGCCGCGAAATTGGCCATGGCACGCAACCTTCCGGGCGGGGATGTGGTGCGGTTATGGTATCAGGCAGGGCAACGCGATGTGGCGATTGCGTTGGCCAAACGATATGGCGCATTGGGTGATTTGGTGGCCCATGCCACCCATAAAAACCGCGAGGCAGGGTTGTTCATGCGCCGCATCTGGGCCGTGCATTTGGCCGAATTGGGCGAATATACCCACGCGATTGAGGTGGCCGAAGATATTCCCAATTTTGATGCGGTGCGCCTGAAATGGTTTGCCATTGCCATTGCCGAAGGCGAATTGGCCGATGATGATTTCTTTCACAAAGCGGTGGTCACATTGCCATGGGATCACAAGATTTTAACAGGGCAGGCCCCTTATGTTGGGGGTGATCATGTCGGCGGGCAATTGGAACGCCGCCTTTATGATGCGCTGTGGCCGGGCAATGACACGCATCGCGATATGCAACCGATGTTGGATTTTCTGGTCGCATATTCGAAAAAAGGGCCCCAAAAAGATGCCTTTTTCAAAACCGCCCGCGCGGCCGGGTTGGTTGATATCTTGATCCGGCGGGTGCTTGCCGATGGCAGGCCTGTGACCAAGAAAGACCTTGCCGCCTTTCGGCATTTGGCGCGCGATGCCGGGGCATCGGTTTTATCCAGCGATCTGGCCATGATCCGCCGCAAGGCCCCGGTTACGGGTTCGATTGGCGAAGAAAAGGCGTTTCGCCTGCTGCCTGTGCCGCCGGGATCGCCGAAATGGGCGCATGTGATCTGCCTGCCGCGGGGGCGCTTTTTATTGGCCGATCAGGCCGGGTTGGTGCGGTTGGTCAATATCAATGGCAAGATCGAATGGGCCGATCGCCTAACAGATTTTGCCGCAATGGTGCGTATCAATGCCGGACGGCATGTGTTATTTATATTAGGCCGCCCGGGCCAGGCGCGCCGGATTGTGCGCTTTGACACCTTGCAGCATTCTTATACGCCTGTTGGCCATCTTGATCTAACGGTTTGGCATGATTGCACCAGCGAACAAATCTGGATGGTTCAATCAGGCAACCGCATCGCGGCCATATCGGTGGCGGCCCTGTTCGAAGACACCCCCGATCTGCGCGAAGCCTGGGGGATCACCTTAAACGAACCCTTTGAGGTGCGCGTGTTTGTCATGTCAATGTCAGGCCAAGCCATTTATTGGTATTTACAACGCCTGCGCCCCAATGGGGGGTATGGTTTGTTGGAATACTGGCATATGGGGGCGAATAATTTGCGCCTAAATACCTATATTTGTGAACCACCCACAGGCCAGATCACATTTGCCGATCCGTATAAATCGGTCACGGTGGCGCATGAATTTTCCTTGTTTGATCTTTATGCCGCGCCTTCACCCAAACCCACACATATGC
>CAZPSB010000107.1:5879-7147 GCA_964589025.1 uncultured Jannaschia sp.
TGAATTGCAAAGAATCAACAGCAGGCATTTTCATTACCTTCGATCTTTGGATGGCCCGGCCCCTATTCGCCAATATGGGCATGGGTTGTTATGGGGCGAAACCCCAAAGGCCACCACGCCCCTGATCCGCCTGTCGAAGCAAAAACACAACACCCGCGCACAGATCGAGGGGGTTGGCTGGCTTGCCTCGGATATGTCACATGACAAAGGCTTTGCCGCATTGATCGACAGTGACCACCGGGTCAGCTTCATTGATATGGGCGATCTTCAGGTTACGCCGCTGCGCTAGGATGGGCTAGGCCGTGTTTGGCGCCCCCGTATTTGGCGCCCCCGTGTTTGGCCCACCCGTATTTGGCCAAGTGTCGATCACCTGCAATGCCTGTTCGGCGGTTTCGACAAACCGAAACAGGTTTAGGTCATCTTCCCCAATTGTGCCCGCCGCCGACAGGGCATCCCAATTCACGATGTCGCGCCAGAATTTTTCACCAAACAAAATCACCGGCACCGGTTTCATCCGCCCGGTCTGAATAAGGGTCAGCGTTTCAAATAATTCATCCAATGTGCCAAACCCGCCGGGAAATACGGCAACCGCCTTGGCGCGTATCAAGAAATGCATTTTGCGAATGGCAAAATAGTGAAAGTTAAAACATAATTCAGGCGTGATATAATGATTGGGTTCTTGTTCATTTCCGGCCTCCATCACGCCGGGGCCGCCGCCGGTGACCACGACATCGGTTTTGCAATTGCTGGCGATGCTGCGTTTGGTGATGGCATGGGCGAATTTTCGGGCCTCGTCGTAATATATGCACATTTCGGCCAATTGCGGGGTGCGGGCGGTTTGGGCCTGATCGGGGCAGGGGATGCGCGCACCGCCAAATAAAACAACGGTGGATTCAATGCCGCGTTCATCCATTTCCATTTGCGGCTTTAGCAATTCCAACTGCAATCGGATGGGGCGTAATTCATCGCGGCACAGAAAATCAGCATCGGCAAAGGCCAAACGATAGGCAGGCGAATTGGCCTGCGCGGTGTCGGGCAGATGGGTTGTGGCCGCAACATCCTGATGGGCATCACGAAAAGGTTTTGTGGTGTTGTCCATGTCATATTCTTTCACATTATGCGACGCTGGTTTCTTGCGCCTTCACGGTTCAACCTGTATCAGCCGCGCAAGAAACGCCACAGCAAACCGTAAGGAACGCAGAATATGACACCCGATACCGCGCAGCTGGAAACCGCAATCGAATCGGCTTGGGCCGCCCGCGACGCCA
>CAZPSB010000108.1:0-7135 GCA_964589025.1 uncultured Jannaschia sp.
CATCCACCCGCAAAAATTGGCAATGCCCCCCCGATACCAGCAACATCAGATAGGGAAATCCAACCCTATCAGTCAAAACCGGGGTCAGCGCATGACCGGCCAGATGATTAACCCCGATCAAAGGTTTACCTGCCCCAAAGGCCAACCCTTTGGCCATCATCACACCGGCCATCACCCCGCCAATCAGGCCCGGCCCGGCCGTCACGGCAATGGCATCCACCCCGGCCAGGGGAACACCCGCCTGATCTAGGGCCTGCTCTACCATATGGTCAAGCTTTTCGGTATGGGCGCGCGCTGCAATTTCGGGCACAACACCGCCGAAATCGGCGTGCAGATCCCCCTGCCCCGACACAAGCGATGACAAAATATCCGCACCCGCACCGCGTTCGCGCAACACCGCCGCCGCAGTATCATCACAGCTTGATTCAATGCCCAGAATGATCCGTTGTTTTTCCATCATCCGCCTTGTTGTCAGACTGGCCGCAATTTCGTAGCATCATGCGCAATGAAGAACAATGCCCCACCCTTGATTGTCCTGACCCGCCCGCAAGCGGCATCTGAGCGGTTTGCCAATCAATGCCACGCCCGCTTCAGAGGACGGGTTGAGATGATGACCACGCCCCTTTTGCGGATTGCCCCGATCAAAACGGGGCTTGATCTATCCGGCATTGGCGGGGTGATTGTGACCTCGCAATTCGCGGTCACGGCCTTGGCCGATGTGACCATGCGCCGTGATATCACGCTATGGTGTGTGGGCGATCAAACTGCCCAAGCCGCCGCTGATATGGGGTTTGGCGCGCAATCGGCCCAAGGCACGGTGCAAAATTTATGTGATCTTTTGATCGCGCAACGCCCCAAAGGGCCGCTTTTGTATCTGCATGGGCGTCATATCACCACCGATCTGGCCGGGATATTGACGCAGGCCGGTATCCCAACCAAGGGGCAGGTGATTTATGATCAAATCGCCCAGCCCTTGCCGCCTGCGTTTTTCAACGCCCTGCGCATCCGGCCCATTATCGCACCGCTATTTTCATCGCGCAGCGCACGGATTTTCGCCCATAATATTGGCAAGGCGGGGGCGGGTGATCTGTATATCACCGCGCTTAGCACGCAAATCGCCGCGGCGCTGCCGGTGGAATTGCGCAAAAATATACACATCGCCGATCGCCCGAATGCCCCGGCCATGCTGGATGCCATGGCGCGGCATCGCCCCCTCTGGCCCTTTGGGTCAACACATGACAGGGTGGATGCAACCGATTCAGGGATGCGCGCCACGATCAAACAAGGGATCAATCCAATATGACTGCCGATGACACCCCCACCGCCCAAAAACAGACCCCCGCCCCCGAACAAGGGGATGATATTGCGCCACAATCTGACACAAACCAAGATACGGGCCAAAATACGGGCGAACACATACCCGATGATGACGCCCTGCAAGCCGAATACCCGCCAAAGGGTTTGGCCAATGATACAGATGACACCGCCGCCCCCGACACATCCTTCCCCGGCGACACATCCCCCCCCTCGGCCAAACAAAACTTGGCAAAATCGCCTATTGTTGGCTTTGTTGCCGGTGGGGTTGTGGCCGCAAGCCTGGGCTTTGGGGCGGCCTATATTGCACTGCCGCGTGATACGGTATCGCCACAGGCCACAGATCCGGACATCACAGCCAGATTGCAGGCCCATTCTGATACACTGATCACGCTTGAGGCTGCAATTGCGGCCCTGCCCGATCAGATTACCGCCCCTGAAATTCCACAAGATGTGTTGGATATGGCGGCCACCCTGCCCGATCTGACCAATCAAATTCAGGCCGCGCGTGACCAAATCAACGCCTTAAACATACGGGTTGCCACGCTTGAGGCCCGGCCCGTTTTCACCGGTGACATTGCCCAAGACAGCGCCCAATTGACCGCGACGGTCGATGCGCTGCGCGGGCAATTGCGCCAACAACAAGACGTCATCACGCAAATCACAGATGATCTGAATGCCCGCATTGCGGCCATGACTGACCTGATCACCCAGGCCGAAACCCGCGCAGGTGCGCTGATGGAAACCGCCGATCTACAAAGCGCGATCACCACATTGCGCCTTGCGCTGATATCGGGCGAACCCTTTGCGGGGATGCTCGATAGCCTGCCATCCGATATCGGATTGTCGCAGGCTTTGTCAGATATTGCCGAAACCGGCGCGCCAAGTTTGCAAGACTTGCAAACCCAATTTATCAGCGCTGCGCGCAATGCCTTGCCCGCCGCCCTACAAAGCACCGCAGGCGACAGCTATGGGGAACGGTTTGGCACATTTTTACGCGGCCAATTTGGCGGGCGGTCTTTGACCCCGCGCGCAGGCGACAGTGCGGATGCCATTTTATCGCGCGCCGAAGCCGCCCTGGGCATGGGCGATATACAAGCCGCATTGGATGAAATCGCCACATTGCCACAGGCCGCGCGCGATGTCATGGCCGATTGGGTTGACCAAGCCACCCTTAGACAAAACGCCGAGGCCGCGTTGGCGGCCATCACATCCGCCTTGCGCGGCGCGAATTAGGGCGGGAAAATATCATGTTATGGTCTCTTTTGAAAATTCTGATTTTTATCGGGCTGATTGCGGCGCTCACATTCGGATTGGGGGTTTTGGCCAATACGGACCATATTCTTGTGATTGAGGCCTTTGGCCGCGAATATATTTTGACACCCGTTTCGGCCTCGGTGATGGGGTTGGTTTTGTTGCTGGGGGTGTGGGCGTTATTTCGGGTAATTGGCCTAATGGTGGCCTGCATCCGGTTTTTCACCGGGGATGAAACCGCCATCACCCGCTATTTCAACCGCCGATCCGAACGCAAAGGATACGAGGCCCTGGCCAATGGTATGATGGCGCTTGCCGCCGGCGAAGCCCGCCTGGCCATTCGCAAGGCCGAACGCGCCGAACGGTATCTGAAACGGCCCGAATTAACGCGCATGATGATCGCACAAGGGGCCGAAATGGTGGGCGATAAAGACTTGGCTACGAAAACCTATAAGGCATTGCTGCGCGATGACAGCACCCGGTTTGTGGGCATTCAGGGATTGATGAAACAAAAACTGGCCGATGGCGATACCGATACCGCGTTAAAGCTGGCTGAAAAAGGGTTCGCATTGCGCCCAAGAAATGCCGATATTCAGACAACCCTTTTGGGGTTGCAAACCCAAGACGAAGATTGGGCAAACGCGCGCAAAACATTGGCCGCCGCATTGACATCGGGGCATATGCCGCGCGATCTGCACCGCAGGCGCGATGCCGTTTTGGCATTGGCCGATGCACGCGATGCCATGGCCAAAGGCAAAATCACCCAAGCCACCGAAGGCGCCAGTCAGGCCAACCGCTTGGCCCCGGGTCTTGTGCCTGCCGCGGCCATGACCGCACGTTTGGCCACTGCCGAGGGCAACCCAACCCAAGCTGCCAAAATCATCAAAACCGCATGGGGCCATTGCCCGCATCCCGATTTGGCCGCCGCATTCGCAGATATTGCCCCCGATGAAACACCGGCCAAGCGTTTGGCCCGATTCAAACCCTTGTTATCGGTGCAGCCACAACATGCGCAAACCCGCCTGCTAGAGGCCGAATTGCAGATCGCCGCCGAAGATTTCCACGCCGCGCGCAGGGCCTTGGGCGATTTGGCCACCACCCAACCCACAACCCGATCTTTGACGATAATGGCCGCCATTGAAAAAGGGCTTGGTGGGGATGATCATATTGTGCGCGCTTGGCTGGCCAAAGGTGTGACCGCATCGCGCGGGCCGCAATGGATATGCGGCAAATGTGGCCATATCAGCGCAGATTGGCACCCGGTTTGCCAAAATTGCGACGGGTTTGACACGCTATCATGGGAAGAATCCCAACAAAGTGATGCCTCTTTGGCCGGTGCGGTTGATATGTTGCCCCATATTATTGGCCTGTTGGAAGAAGACCCCCCAATCCGGCCTGCAATCATCGCCCAAGACGACACCGCCTTTGGCGATATCAAATCACAAGATTGATTGCATCATGGCCGCATGAGGCAATTTTTCTCACCCTGTTTTGCGATGATTTGCATCAGCGCCGTTGCAACGCCCCACGCACCGCCCTAAAACAGATAAAAATGCGGTTTCATGCGGGCAGGTTTCGCATAGGATCGCGCAACCGATTTGAACAGGAGTATCACATGGCTGATGCCGCTTTGCATGATCACGACCGGCCAGGGTTCTTTGCCCGCTGGTTTATGTCTACAAACCACAAGGATATCGGCATTCTATACCTTTTCACCGCCGGTATTGTGGGTTTGGTTTCCGTTATCTTTACCGTTTACATGCGGTTGGAACTTATGGAACCCGGCGTGCAATATATGTGCACCGAAGGGGCGCGTCTGATTGCCGATGCCACCCAAGATTGTACCCCCGATGGGCATTTGTGGAACGTGATGATCACCGGGCATGGTGTTTTAATGATGTTCTTTGTTGTAATTCCCGCCCTGTTTGGTGGGTTTGGCAATTATTTCATGCCTTTGATGATTGGTGCGCCCGATATGGCGTTTCCACGGCTCAATAACCTAAGCTATTGGATGTATGTCGCCGGTACGGCGCTGGCCTTTTGTTCAGTTCTGATTGATGGCGGCGCAGGCCCCGGTTGGACATTTTATGCCCCTTTGTCATCCGAATTGGGTTCACCTGGCCGTGCGGTTGATTTTGCCATTTTTGCCCTGCATGTATCAGGGGCAAGTTCGATTTTGGGTGCGATCAATATCATCACCACATTCCTAAACATGCGCGCCCCCGGCATGACATTGCATAAAGTGCCTTTGTTTGCATGGTCGATTTTTGTAACCGCGTGGTTGTTATTGCTGGCCTTGCCTGTTTTGGCCGGTGCCATCACCATGTTGTTGACCGACCGTAATTTTGGCACTGCGTTTTTTGACGTGGCCGGTGGCGGTGACCCGGTATTGTTCCAGCATATTTTCTGGTTCTTTGGCCATCCAGAGGTTTACATCGTCATCCTGCCTGCCTTTGGCATCATCAGCCATGTTGTGGCCACATTCGCGAAAAAACCAATCTTTGGCTATCTGCCTATGGTTTACGCGATGGTGGCAATTGGTGGTTTGGGCTTTGTCGTCTGGGCGCATCACATGTATACGGTTGGCATGTCTTTGACACAGCAAGCCTATTTCATGGTGGCAACCATGGTGATTGCGGTGCCTACGGGGGTTAAAATTTTCTCGTGGATTGCAACAATGTGGCAGGGTTCCATCACATTCAAAACCCCGATGCTGTTTGCGATTGGCTTTATCTTTCTGTTCACCGCAGGCGGCGTGACCGGCATTATCCTAAGCCAAGCCGGCGTTGACCGGGCCTATCACGACACCTATTACGTCGTCGCCCATTTCCACTATGTCATGAGCTTGGGCGCCGTATTTGGTATCTTTGCCGGCATCTATTACTGGTTTGCCAAAATGTCAGGGCGTCAATACCCCGAATTCATAGGCAAACTGCATTTCTGGTTGTTCTTTATCGGTGCCAACCTGACATTCTTTCCCCAACATTTCTTGGGCCGTCAGGGCATGCCGCGGCGTTATATCGACTATCCTGATGCGTTTGCATTATGGAACTATGTGTCATCCATCGGGGCGTTTGTTTCATTCGCATCCTTCCTGTTATTCATCGGCATGGTGATCTACGCGCTGCGCTTTGGCAAAAAGGTTGAAGAAAAGGCATATTGGGGTGAACATGCAGATACATTGGAATGGACATTGCCCAACCCACCGCCTGAACATACATTCGAAACCCTGCCCAAGCAGGAAGAATGGGATCGTCAACCGGGCCATTAAATGCCTTTTTATACGATCACAAAAACCAAAGCCCCGGATAAAATCGGGGCTTTTTCTACGCCAGATCACGGCGTGCCAGAGGTTGTGATGATCATCTTGCCGCATCAATCCCTTAACAAAAAGGGGTTTGTGTGGGTTATTGCGATCACCGCCGGGCTGATTGTGATACCGTTAATCGCAGTGATGGGTCATGTGGTGTTTTGGGTGTTGTTGCCATTTGTATTGGCGGCCATCTGGGGCCTATGGGTTGCCCTGCAAAAATCTTGGAAAGACCGCGCCATCACCGAGGCCCTATACCTTTGGCCTGATCTGATCGCCGTCACCCGGAAAGAGCCAACCAAAACCCACCACTGGCAGGCCAACCCCTATTGGGTGCGGGCGCATCTGCATCAAACCGGCGGCCCGGTTGAAACCTACCTGACATTGACCGATGGCAAACGTGAAATTGAACTGGGCGCGTTTTTAACGCCGGCAGAACGGGTAGATTTAAAATACCTAATTGAGACCTATCTTTAGGTGCATTAAAATGCCCGAACATTCTAAATATCATTTTGATAATAATTTACGTCGATCTTCCGCAGTTAAAACCATTGCGCAAATAGCGCCTCTTTTCATGCAATAATCATTGTGGCCTAGGTCTTTTCGCATTGCTCTTAAAAGATCGTCTACAATAAAAAGAATATCTTGATGCTTATCCTGCGTGTCTTTATTAGCCAGACTTGAATTATCTTGAAAGGTCTGCATCGCCGCAATAACGTCTTGGCTGCCCCATATAATTAGTTCCTTTTTGAAAGAAATTAGTAGTTGATCAAGCATTTTAAGTTTGTTTTTTTCATTATCGCGTTTAGATGGTTCATCTTTGCTCTTTTCAAGTTGCAATGCGTTAAACATAGCATCAATAAACTTTAAATACGCCTCCTTCTTTTCGAGAAAATGCCTTGAATTTATTTCGCGATTTCGTGTTGAATAATTGCTCCATATACCTGCACCCAATAAGCCGATGACGCCAATAATAGCGGCGGATATACTAGGGTCGGTCTGGAGTAAATTTTTGCTAAAAACAAAAAACAAAAAAACAATCGCGCCTAAAAGCAAAATAAACCCAATTGCGGTGACGGTTTTTTTCATCGAATACCCTTTAAGTTAGTACAAGATTTCTCGTCATGATTAGCATTAAGCTTTAAAATTTCATTAATCCGCCACTAAAAACCCCTTTTCACATCCGTGATTCCCGGATCATTCCAATTCGCGCAACCGGGTGAGGGCGGTGTTCAATTTGGCCTCTTCTTCCTCTTT
>CAZPSB010000109.1:0-726 GCA_964589025.1 uncultured Jannaschia sp.
CATCAATAATTTGTAAAAATCCGTGTCGATCAGGGACCGCACGATTGGGTCAATTTTCCACTTGTGGTTGTAAACGCGTGTGGCAATGTCAGCCATGATAGAACCCCCCTGTCATCTGTGTTAGAGCGAATGATGCCTGCCATGTCGAGGCCTGATTGAACCATATCCAAACAAAGGGCGCCATGAATACGGAATTTGAATTTTTCACCGTCGCGCCTCCGGGGGCTGAGACGGTGTTGCATCAAGAAATGCATAAGGCAGGCTTTGCCCATTTGCGCCGCGCCATCGGCGGGGTTTATGCCACCGGCGGGTTGGATGATGTCGCACGCGCCAATCTGACCCTGCGCCGGGCTGTGCGGGTGTTGATGCGGGTGGCCGAATTTCGCGCCATGCATTTGGCGCAGTTGGATAAACGCGCCAAACGGGTGGATTGGGCCGGCCTGCTGCGGCCCGGCACATCTATCGCAGTCGACGCCACCTGCCACAAATCGCGCATTTACCACCACAAGGCCGCCGCACAACGCATTGCCCGTGCCCTGCATGATGCGGGATTTGCCCAAAGCGACACCCCCGACATCACCATCAAAGCCCGCATTCACGATGATCTATGCACCATATCAATTGACACAACCGGCGATGCGCTGCATCAGCGTGGGCATAAAATGGCCATTGGCAAGGCCCCTTTGCGCGAAAATCTGGCGGCGGCTTTTCTGGGGCATATGGGGT
>CAZPSB010000109.1:736-7046 GCA_964589025.1 uncultured Jannaschia sp.
GTTTGACGGCACGCAGATGGTTGTTGATCCGATGTGTGGATCAGGCACAATTGTGTTAGAGGCCGCCGATATCGCCGCGGGCCTGCTGCCGGGCCGGTCGCGCCGTTTTGCATTTGCGCATCTGGCCGGGATGGCGCCGATACCCCCCCATATACCGCCGGATCTTAACCCCGAATTGCGCTTTTATGGGTATGACCGCGACCAAGGCGCAATCCAAGGTGCCGCCGAAAATGCCAAACGCGCCGGGGTTGAACAATGGTGCCGTTTCACCCGGCAAGCGCTTAGCGATCTAACACCGCCCCCCGGCGCGCCGGGTTTTGTCTTGACCAACCCGCCTTATGGGGCGCGGATTGGCGATCGCAAATTATTGTTTGGCCTATATGGTGCCTTGGGTGCGGTATTGGCCCAACGGTTTCACAACTGGCAGATCGGCATCATCACCAGCGATCCCGGCCTGGCCAAGGCCACGGGCCTTGATTTGCAAGGCTTTGGCCCCATCGCGCATGGCGGGTTAAAGATCACACTTTGGCATGGGCGGATTTAGACGCGGCTAAACAAGCCGCACATCCGCCGCCGCCATGGCATCATATGCCGCCGCCAATGACCCATCAAAATCAATTGCGCGGGCCAAATCACCGCGCAATTCGACCTTGAACCCCAACCGCGCCGCATCCAACGCCGAAAAATTCACACAAAAATCCGTGGCAAGGCCCACCATGGTCAGATGATCAATGCCGCGCATGCGCAAATACCCCTCTAGCCCCGTGGGGGTGGTTTTATCATTTTCAAAAAAGGCAGAATAGCTATCGATTTCGGGGGCATAGCCTTTGCGAATAATCAAATCGGCACGGTTTGTATTCAGGTCAGGGTGAAAGGCCGCGCCGTTACTGCCTTGCACACAATGATCGGGCCATAAAACCTGTGGGCCATAGGGCATGTCGATCACATCCATCGGGGCGCGGGTTTTATGTTGGCTGGCGAAACTGGAATGTGTGGCGGGGTGCCAATCTTGCGTCAGGATGACGGCGTGAAATTCGCCCATTAATGCATTGATACCGGGCACGATCACATCGCCTTGGGGCACGGCCAAGGCACCGCCGGCCCATGATATTCGGGGCATTTTGTTACTGGCCACCGAAGGTATCAATGGCACAATCGCGGGCAGCCGCGCGGGCATTGATGCGGTGATCGCCCATATCAAGACATTGCCGGGATGCGCCGATCTTGACTGGAAAGAAAGCCATGCCCAAACCCCGCCCTTTGGGAAAATGAAGGTTCGGCTGAAAAAGGAAATCGTCACCATGGGCGTGCCGGGCACCGACCCAAACCAGATCGTGGGCACCTATGTGCCCCCTCAGGATTGGAACGAATTGATCCAAGCCCCCGATGTCGTCGTGATTGACACACGCAATGATTACGAGGTCGCCATCGGCAGTTTCAAAGGCGCCATCGACCCAAAAACCGAAAGCTTTCGTGAATTTCCCCAATGGTGGCAGGCCAATAAAGACCGGTTTCACAACAAACGCATCGCGATGTTTTGCACAGGCGGCATTCGGTGCGAAAAATCCACCGCCTATCTGAAAGACCAAGGCGTGGATCAGGTATATCACCTGCAAGGCGGCATTTTGAAATATCTCGAAGACGTGCCCAAAGATAACAGCCTATGGCAGGGCGGGTGTTTCGTATTCGATGAACGCGTGGCGGTGGAACATGATCTCAAACCTTTGCCTTATTCTTTGTGCCGGGCCTGCCGCAGCCCTTTGACCCTCGAAGACCGCCAGCGCCCCGAATTTGAACAAGGTGTGCAATGCCATCATTGTGTTGATCGCTATGGCCCGGAAGACCGCGCGCGATTTCGCGAACGCCAACGCCAGATGGAACTGGCCGCGCGGCGGGGGGAATTGCATATTGGCCGCAAAGACAAACCCCGTGCGCGATGAAATCATCCGGTTGACCGATTCATATTGGTCGCATCCTGAAACATATCTGCGGGTTTATTGCCTTTATCGGGGCATGACCCGCCGATCGAGGCGGGGGTGGCGCGCATCAAATCAGATACATATCGCAATGCAATCGCGCGCATGAATAAGCCAAAGGGAATGAAAACCCACGCCATCACCGCCCATACCAATGCATGAAAGGGCAACATCCCCCCCTGCCCCAATCCGGGGTATAAAATCTTGAACCAAATCATGGGCAGCGTCAAAAATACCACCCCCCCCAACGCAACCGAAATCTGCGCCTGGCGGGTGATGCGTTTGTCGATATGATCCCCCGCCATATCGGCCCCAAAGATCGGCAGGTTAAGCCATAGGTTAAACCCGTCTTGTTGGGTTGGCCATTTGCGCAGGCGCACCATTACACCAAAGGCGGCAAGGCCGATCAGGGCGATGGTAAAGCTGACACCGATCATCGCGGTGATGGTGGTCAACACCGTATCGGGCACCGCATCAGGCAGGGCGGATGTAAATAAGGCAACCGGGCTGAGGGCGCCATCCAACGCATGGGCTACAAACAAACCGACCGCGCGCGCGCCCTGTATGATGGGTGACATGTCATAAGGCGTGGCTATCATGCTCAGTATCACCATCGCGATCATTACCACCCCGCCGCGCAATCGGTTATAGGGCGGCGCATCGCGAAATTCGATCACCGCAGGGGTCGATCCCGTGTAATCCCACGCGACCAACCCCGCCAAACTTAGCGCAACAAGGGTAATCAATTGAATGTCGTCTTTGCCCAATCCGGGAATGATGAAAGACGGAACCAGAACCAAAACAAACACAAACGCAGCCCGCAAGGCCACAAAAAGCGCATTCAAAACCATTGCCACGACCCCAATGATACGCTGTTATCATCAGCGTTTTCTGCCCGTGCTGCATGTCACTTAGGTGATCTTTGATGCAGCGTTGCATCAAAGGTGACAAATTTTCATCCCCCGATCAATATAGGTAATGGTCTGGGTGGGCATTTTCCGCACCACAAGGCGGCAAGTGTTACCTGCAAGACTCAGTCAGGGTTAAATCCATGGGCGGGCTTGGGCGGCCTGGGCTTCAAACGCGTCAATGGCGGTGGCTTTTTCAAGGGTCAGGCCAATATCATCCAACCCATTTAGAAGGCAATGTTTGCGGAACGGGTCAACATCAAATTCGATCATACCGCCATCAGGGCCGGTGATGGTTTGATTTTCTAAATCAACACTAATAACCGCATTCGCCCCACGCGCGGCGTCTTCCATCAATTTATCAACATCACTTTGCGGCAAAACAATGGGCAAAATTCCGTTCTTAAAGCAATTGTTGAAAAAGATATCGGCAAAAGACGGGGCAATCACGCAGCGAATGCCGAAATCAAGCAACGCCCAAGGCGCGTGTTCGCGGCTGGAACCGCAGCCAAAATTATCGCCGGCAACCAAAATTTCCGCATTGCGATAGGCCGGTTTGTTCAACACAAAATCGGCGATTTCATTGCCATCATCATCGTAACGCATTTCGTCAAACAGGTTTACGCCAAGGCCCGAACGTTTGATGGTTTTCAAAAACTGTTTTGGGATAATCATGTCGGTATCAACATTGATCAAGGGCATGGGCGCGGCCACGCCTGTCAGTTTTGTGAATTTATCCATAATCAAGCCTCCAATATCTATCATTGCGTCATAGCCCCCCCCGCCCGGTTGGGCAAGCGCCGTTGAACCTTAAATCCATGTTTTGCAGTTCAACGCAGGCAGTGATATCGGATTGACCACAAACCACAATCAACAGGCACACCCACGTGACACAAATATCGATCCTGAATTTCCTGCGCGATCACAGCAAATTTTTGGCCGCAGGGGCGCTTTTGATGTTTTGTTCCAGTTATGGACAAACCTTTTTTATCTCGGTTTTTGCCGGTGAAATCATGGAAAGTTATGGCCTGACAGATGGGCAATGGGGCGCAATTTACGCGGGTGGCACGCTGACATCTGCGATCTGCATGATATGGGCCGGCGGATTAAGCGACCGGTTTCGCGTGCGCGGCTTGGCCTATGTGGTTGTGCCGGGGTTGATCTTGGCCTGTCTTGCAATGGCGATGAACATATGGGGGGCAAGTTTGGTCATATGCGTGTTCTTGCTGCGCTTTTTTGGCCAAGGCATGACATTTCAATTGGCGGCGGTGGCCATGGCGCGGTGGTTTTCGGTGCGGCGGGGGCTGGCTTTGTCGATTTCCACTTTGGGAATTGCGGCCGGGCAGGCCATTTTGCCTTTGGGGTTTGCGGCCTTGTTGGCGTTATATGACTGGCGGCTTTTATGGGCCGGGGCGGCGGGGATGATCGCGGTGGCCTTTCCCGTTATTTTATGGCTGCTATCGCAGGAACGCACCCCACAATCATTGGCAAAGCAAACCGGGTCAACCGGGATGGGCGGGCGCCATTGGACCCGGGCGGATGTGATAAAATCATCGTTTTTCTGGATGATTACCCCGCTATTGATTGGCCCCCCGGCATGGGGCACAGCCTTGTTGTTTCAACAGGTTCACATTGCCGATGTGAAAGGATGGGATCTTGTCAGCTATCTATCGCTTATCCCGATCCTGACGGTGGTGTCGGTTGCGGTGACATTGGCATCAGGGCAGTTGATTGACCGGTTTGGCACGGCGCGTATGATGCAGGTTTATCTGCTGCCTTTTGTGATGGGGTTTGTGATTTTGGCCTTTGCGCAATCGCTTGGCCTGGCGGGTTTAGCCTTTGTGGTATTTGGGGTGGGCATGGGGTTGCAATCCACCCTTATCACGGCATTTTGGGCCGAATTTTTCGGCACAAAGCATATTGGCGCGATCAAGGCCACATCAACCAGTCTTATGGTTTTTGGGTCGGCGATTGGGCCTTGGATCAGCGGGGGGTTGATCGACCGGGGGTATTCCTTTCCCGATCAAATGATATGGATTGCGGCGTATTTTGGCATCGCCATGACCTTGGCATGGGGCGCTATTACGCGGGCGAAAACCGCCCTGCGCGACCATCAGGGCACAGACCCCCTTTCGCCATTGCACAAATACCGGTAAAGATCAGGCAACGCGTTAGATCAGAAAGTGCATCACCATGACACAACCAAAGGGCGACCATTATATCGGGGGCGCATATATCACAGACACCAACGGCGCGCCGCTTGATGTGATCTATCCTGCAACGGGCAAAGTGATTGCCCAATTGCACGAAGCCACCCCTGATGTGATTGAAACCACCATCACCAAGGCGCTTGAGGCGCAAAAAATCTGGGCGGCATATTCGGGCACTGAACGGGGGCGCGTGTTGCGGCGCGCCGCCGATATCATGCGCGAACGCAACCATGATTTATCGGTTCTTGAAACCTATGACACCGGTAAACCCTATCAGGAAACCAGCCTGGTTGATGCCACATCGGGCGCGGATGCATTGGAATATTTCGGCGGGCTGGCCGGCAGTTTGACGGGCGAACATATCCAACTTGGGGCCGATTGGGCCTATACGCGCCGCGAAGCATTGGGCCTTTGCGTGGGCATTGGCGCGTGGAATTACCCTACACAAATTGCCTGTTGGAAGGCCGCGCCGGCGCTGGCCTGTGGCAATGCGATGATTTTCAAACCCTCCGAGGAAACCCCCCTTTGCGCCCTGCAAGTGGCCGCAATCCTGACCGAGGCAGGCCTGCCTGATGGCGTATTCAACGTCCTGCAAGGCCGGGGTGATGTGGGGGCCGCCCTTGTCAGTGACCCGCGCGTGGCCAAGGTTTCATTAACCGGGTCAGTGCCAACCGGCAAAAAGGTATACGCCGCCGCAGCAGCCGATTTGAAACATGTCACAATGGAACTGGGCGGTAAATCGCCGCTGATTATCTTTGATGATGCCGATGTCAAAGACGCCGTCAGTGGCGCGATTTTGGCCAATTTCTATTCCTCGGGGCAGGTCTGTTCCAACGGCACGCGCGTATTTGTCCAAAAAGGCATCAAACAGGCCTTTCTGGATCATTTGGTTGAACGGCTGAGGGGCGTTGTGATGGGCGACCCACAAGACCCCGAAACCAATTTCGGCCCCATGGTCAGCGCCAAACAGATCGACATTGTGAAACGCTATATTGAAATTGGCAAATCCGAAGGGGCCGATTTGATCTGCGGGGGGGAAATCTTGGATCAACCCGGCAATTGGATCACGCCTGCGGTATTTGCAAATGTGCGCGATGATATGACAATCGCCAAAGAAGAAATCTTTGGCCCGGTGATGTCGGTTCTGGATTTCGACACCGAGGATGAGGCCATCACCCGCGCCAATGACACCAGTTTCGGCCTATCTGCGGGGGTA
>CAZPSB010000110.1:0-4166 GCA_964589025.1 uncultured Jannaschia sp.
TGGGCGGATCGGATCAATGGGGCAATATCGTCAATGGTATTGATCTGACCCGACGCGTGTTAGACCAAGAAATATATGGGTTGACCACGCCCTTGCTGACCACATCAGACGGGCGCAAAATGGGCAAATCCCAAGGCGGGGCGGTGTGGTTGAATGGCGATATGTTGTCGCCCTATGAATTTTGGCAATTCTGGCGCAACACCACCGATGCCGATGTGGGGCGGTTTCTAAAGCTTTATACCGAATTGCCCGTGGATGAATGCGACCGTCTGGGCGCGTTACAGGGGGCTGAAATCAATAGCGCCAAGATCATTCTGGCCGATCATGTCACCACCTTGTTGCACGGGCAAGAGGCCTCCAAAACCGCCCAAACCACCGCCCGCGAGGTATTTGAAAAAGGCGGAACAGGGCATGATTTGCCGACCGTGACCCTTGGTCTGGCAGAAATCGGCGATGGTATTTCGATTGTGCAATTGTTCACACGGGCCGGTCTGGCCATATCGGGCAAAGACGTTAAACGTTTGATCAAAGAAAACGGTGCGCGTGTGAATGACGAAATCTTGGCTGATGCAGGGCGCATGATTGCCGCCGATGATCTGGCAGAACCGATCAAGTTAAGCGCGGGCAAAAAACGCCACGCTTTGGTGGTGTTGGCACAAGGATAAATCGCATATATGGGCAAAAACCTTTTGTGCTATTTTCCATCTGATCATCGTTATATTTCTGACGATTTTAACACAAATCGGTGGGGTGGCGTGGCTGATTGCACTGGCCTTTCGGCGGCGGGTTGTGGCCTTTTTGCTGCTTTATGCGGGGCTAAGCGTTTCGATGATTTGGGTCGCGCCTCAATTCGGGCGCGTGCCATTGCCATGTGCACAAAGCGGGCCATTACAGATGCAAAGCCTGTTTTACTGTGGGCTCAACCGCCATTATGTTGCGCCTGAATTGGCCGAAATGCTTGATGATGTGGCCGCAGATGTCGCCGCGCGCTATCCCGGTACGGTGACATTGGTGTTGGATGCGAATTTTCCATTGTTTGATGGTTTTCCGCTGCTGCCGCATG
This sequence comes from uncultured Jannaschia sp., assembly GCA_964589025.1. GTDB lineage: Bacteria > Pseudomonadota > Alphaproteobacteria > Rhodobacterales > Rhodobacteraceae > JANSYL01. The sequence goes on from CAZPSB010000110.1 coordinate 1,064, forward strand.
TGTCGCATGATGATGGGCGCAAAGCCGATTTGGCGTTTTATTACGCCGATGATACCCGATATCTGCCCGGTGCGGTTCGATCGCCCATTGGGTATTTCGCATTTGAAGATGGCCCGACCCATTGCCCGGCTGATGCATGGCCTACATTGCGTTGGTCATTTGGATGGGTGCAACCTTTGTGGCGTGGTTGGCGGCTTGAACCCGCCCGAACCGCCTATCTGGTTGAACGTTTGGCCCAAGATGCGCGCGTATCACGCGTGTTTCTTGAACCACATTTGGTTCAGGATTTGGGCCTGTCGCATCCTAAAATTCGGTTTCAGGGATGCCGCGTGGCGCGCCATGATGACCATATTCACGTTGAAATTTAAGGGCTTGGCCATATAGCCAAGGCCCCATCCACGGCATTATTGCCCCGCCAAACGTCGCAACAATCGCGCGCGGGCCGGGGGAACGGATTTGATCAACAGCGCCGTAAATACATGCAAAGTATTCAGATCATGATCAATCACCGCGTGGTCACTGACCCAGCCGCCCATCAAAAGATAGCTGCGCAAAAGGGGGGGCATCTGGGCTTGTGCCTTTTGTAGGTCGGGCATCTGCGTAAATATGGTGGTGTATGCACATATATCGGGGGCTTTGATCTTGGGCTGCCAGTGTTGCGGCCCAAGATGGCGCGCGCCCAACAGGGCCAAGGCCGCGCCATGATCGGTGGCCTGTGCGGTGTTGAAAGAGGCACAGCCAAATAACATCTTAACACCCATATCATCGACATGGCGTGTCAGGGCGGCCCATGCAATGCGCAAAATATCAGGGTCTTTATAATCGGGATCTATGCAAAACCGGCCTAATTCAACCACAGGCCCGCCAAAATCACGCAGCGCGCACAGGTCATAAAACCGGGCGGCATAGGATGTGTCAATCGCCGCCGCGTCTGGCAGGGTTAGAATGCGAAAACAACCAATGACCCGCCCGGTTTTGGCATCCTCAACCAAGATGTGATCGCAAATATCGTCAAAACTATCCCGATCGGGTGCTTTGCCATTTCGAAACACACGGCATCGCAAATCCATGATTTGCGCATGTTCTGCATGGGTTTGGGCCACCCGCACGCCATAGCGCCCTTTGCACACAGATATCATGGCACCCCCTAAGGCAAATTTGGTTTGGCGGGTCAAATTGGCCCGCCCATGCCCGATCAAGGCCTTTAATCTTCGGATGGGCTTGCCAGGTTAAGCCGCCCGAAATCGCCAAATAATTGCCGCAAGAATGATACATCGCCCGCCGTTGTCACGCGCCGCGACAAACGCACGATTTGCCCGTCTTCCAACCCATAAGTTTCGATGTTTGATACACGCCCTTGTGCGTTGAATGACACGGCCAAAATTTCACGTTCGGTTACTTGTGGGGCCTGATAGGCGAATCGGCGCACCCGATATTCGGTATAATACCACGCGCCTTGCCTTATGACGCCCGATGATCCCGGGCTGCCGATGATATCGGCCACTTGGCTGCGGGTTTGCCCGATTTCTAAACGTTCGATTTGTTCGTCAGGGGGCACATAGCCGTGATTGCTAAATTGTGCGGTGCAGGCAGACAGGCCCAACATGACACATAGCATCAAAGCGGGTTTTTTGATTATAGCCGCACCGATAATGTTTTTCACGCCATTCACCCTTTGCCGTTTTTATTTGCACGCTTTAGTTTGGTGCACATAGAATTTTCTTTGGTTAAGGTAACGCGTTCGAATCTGCAGGGCAAGCAATCTGCGTTGCCCCCATGAGGTTAAAGAGGTTGCACTATGTCCCAAGACGCTATCATCGCATTGGCGCGTTTGCCACGACACAAAAACACCAAACTGGCGGCCTTTACGCCATCGCCTTTGATTGTGCAGAATATGGTAGAAAATCTTGATCTTTTGGGCCTTAAACACCCAATTTTATCGGGGGTTTTGGTGCCGCAAAACCGCAAGGATTGGCGGTTTGATATCACGATAAAGGCCAAGGTGACACAGGCCTGCACCATCACATTGGCCCCGGTGACAACGCATATATCCGAAAACACCACCCGGTTTTATCGTGATCAAATCGTGGATGAAACGCACGAAGATATTCAATTGGGGCCGGATGACACCGAAGATTCCTTGCCAGATTCGTTGGATTTGAATGATATTTTGCAAGAAATGCTTGCCTTGGCTGTGCCGCAATATCCGCGCGCGCCAGATGCAAGCGTGCAGGGCCAATATTTTGGCCCGCCCGGTATTGATGCGATGACAGATGACGATGCCAAACCCCTTGCCGGGTTGGCTGCGCTAAAGGATAAATTATCCGCCCCTGATGATAAGGATACATAAGCAGGGCAAAAATATGCCAAAAAGGCTTGCGTCTTGGCAGAAATCAAGTATCTATCCGGCTTCATTCGGGGTGCATCGCGTGCCCCACGCATTATGTAGGAAACAGAGGCATTGTTGAACTGCCTCTCTTAAATATCCGAGGTTGAAACATGGCCGTACCCCAGAATCGCGTGACACGGTCCCGCCGGAATATGCGCCGCGCGCATGATAGCCTGAATGGCGCAAACCCAAATGAATGCCCCGCCTGTGGCGAATTAAAACGCCCCCATCACGTTTGCCCGTCTTGTGGTCATTATAATGATCGCGAAATTATTGCGCAGGCAAATGATGTCGAATTGGATGATGACGCCGCCTAAAAACCGGAATTTTAGCCGGATAGGGCGTCTTTAAATGACTGACACCACATCACCCGACATGATGAACGCATCAAAGATTATATTATCTGTTGATGCGATGGGGGGTGATTTGGGGCCTAAAATGGTTGTTTATGGTTTGGCCAAAGCCGCCCATGCGAACCCGAATATCGGGTTCATTTTACATGGCGATCAAGCCGAATTAGAAAAATATATCAAGCGCCGCAAAAAGATTTTGGCAGTCCGATATGAAATTCGGCATTGCGAATCTGTGGTGGCGATGGATGCGAAACCTTCGTATGTTATGCGCCATGCGCGGGGCACATCCATGTATTCTGCCTTGTCATCTGTGCGTGATCAACAGGCCCATGCCGTTATCAGTTGCGGCAATACAGGCGCG
>CAZPSB010000110.1:4176-7032 GCA_964589025.1 uncultured Jannaschia sp.
TTGATGGCGATAGCCATGATGCGATTGCGTGTATCCCAAGACGTAAAACGCCCCGCCATTGCCTGCCTTTGGCCATCACGCAGTGCCTCTGGTTTCAATATATTGCTGGATTGCGGCGCCGATATTCGTGCCGATGCCGATGATTTGTATCATTATGCGGTGCTTGGGGCCGATTACGCCCAAAGCGCTTTTGACTTGGCTCAACCACGGGTTGGCATTTTGAATGTCGGTACCGAAGACAATAAGGGCCGTGTCGAATTGAAAGACGCCGCCCATAAAATTGCCGCATGGGCCGGGCCGGGGCGGGCCGAATTTTGTGGCTTTGTCGAAGGTGGGGATTTGCCGTCAAACAATGTTGATGTCATTGTAACAGATGGGTTTTCTGGAAATATCGCCCTGAAAACCGGCGAAGGCACGGCGAAATTGATTCGCGAATTTTTACAAGATACCTTCCGGTATTCGCTGTTTTCGCGATTGGCGGCGATGTTGGCCTATTTGCCTTTGAAACGGCTTTCGCGCCGGATTGATCCCCGCCGGGTCAATGGCGGGGTGTTTCTGGGTTTGAATGGCATTGTTGTCAAATCTCATGGCAGTTCGGATGCAACAGGTATTGCAGCGGCGATCAAATTGGCAACACAATTGGCGGCGGCAAAGGCAAAAGCCCAACCCATTATGCAGGAGAATGATAAATGACGATTCGGGCTGTTCCAGTTGGTGTCGGGCATTATTTGCCTGCACGTATTGTAGAAAACAAAGAATTCGAACAAACGCTTGATACCTCGGATGACTGGATCAGGTCGCGTTCTGGTATCGAACGGCGCCATTTTGCCGCCGATGGGGAAACCACCAGTCAAATGGCCATTCGCGCCGGGCAGGCCGCGTTGGAATTTGCAGGCCTGGCGGCCGATGATATTGATGCGGTGATTGTGGCAACATCCACCCCGGATTTGACCTTTCCGTCTGTGGCCACGATGGTGCAGGCGGGGTTGGGTATGCGCGGCGGGTTTGCCTTTGACATACAGGCGGTCTGTGCGGGGTTTGTGTTTGCCTTGGCCAATGCGAATGCCTTGGTTTTATCGGGTCAGGCGCGCCGGGTTATGGTGATTGGTGCCGAAACCTTTAGCCGCATTATGGATTGGTCCGATCGCAGCACCTGTGTGTTATTTGGTGATGGGGCCGGTGCCGTGATTGTTGAGGCACAAGATACCCAAGGCAGTTCACAAGATCGCGGCATTTTGGCGACCGATTTGAATTCAAACGGCCAATTGCGCGATATTTTATACGTGGATGGCGGGGTGTCGGCCACGAAATCCACCGGTGTTTTGCGCATGGAGGGCAAAGAAGTATTCCGCCATGCCGTTGAAAAATTAGCCCAAACCGCCCATGCCGCCCTAGATAAGGCGGGCGTGGGGTCGGATGATGTCGATTGGATTGTGCCCCATCAGGCCAATTTACGCATCATCACCCGCACGGCGCAAAAAATGAATCTGGGCATGGATCGTGTGATTGTGACCGTGCAAGATCACGGAAATACATCTGCGGCCTCTATCCCATTGGCTTTGTCTTGCGGTGTGCGCAGCGGCAAGATTAAAACAGGTGATCTTTTGGTCGCCGAGGCCATTGGCGGCGGTTTGGCCTGGGGGGCTGTTGTGATGCGTTGGTAAGGTTTTGTGGTCAATCACATCGCAATGCCGCGTTTTGATTGACTTTTCCTGATCCATCGGTCACTTTAGGTCTAATTTCGGGGGAAAGTGATGACAGGAAAAACGATTACACGTATTGATTTGGCTGATGCCGTCTGTCGTGAGGTTGGGCTGTCGCGCAATGAAAGCGCGCAAATCGTGGAACGGGTGATTGATCTGATTTCCGATGCTTTGGTTGATGGCGAACAGGTTAAATTATCTTCTTTTGGTACGTTTTCTGTGCGATCAAAAAATGAACGCATCGGGCGCAATCCCAAAACCGGCCAAGAGGTGCCGATTACGCCCCGTAATGTGCTAAGTTTTCGGGCGTCGCATCTTATGAAAGATCGGGTGGAAACAGGCAACAAAGGCTGATTTGTTGTTATGGCAAAAAGCGCCACGGCCTTTCGGACAATCAACGAAGTGGCCAAATGGTTGGGTGTTGAACAGCATGTTCTAAGATACTGGGAAACGCGGTTTCCGCAGATCAAACCCATGAAACGTGCGGGCGGGCGGCGATATTACCGGCCCGAAGATATGCAATTGGTGGGCGGCATTAAAACGCTGCTTTATGATCAGGGCAGCAAAATTCGGGATGTGCAATCTTTGCTGCGATCCCAAGGCGTGCGGGCGATATCCGAATATGCGCCGCCCATTGACGAAACGCCTGCCACGCCAAAGGACATACCACAAAACAAACCACCGCAGCGCGCCGTTGAACCCGCAATGCAGATCCCGCCTGCGGTGCAATCGCCGCTGCCTTTGCCTGCGCCCCCTGCACCGGTCGATCCGTCACAATTCAGTTTTGCGTTTTTGGATGATACAGGCCCTGCATCACCCATAGATCCGACGCCAATACCGGCCCCGCAGGCCGACATCCCCCCCCGGGTAAGCGCCGCCCCACTTGCCCAAAAAGCCAAGAAAAAGCGCGCCTTGCCCAAGGCCGGGTCGGGTGGGCCGTTGGATGATTTGCGCGCCATTGCCGCCCATGCGCCCGACGGCACAGCGCATGATCGGGCCGCCTATCAAAGGGCGCTTGCCGCGCTGGATGAAATTTCTAACGCCTATTGGGGCAAAATGCCCTTGCGTCAAAGATGAAATCAGATACATAAGCACTATTCGGGCTATGGCGCAGCCTGGTAGCGCGTCCGTCTGGGGGACGGAAGGTCGCAGG
>CAZPSB010000111.1:0-852 GCA_964589025.1 uncultured Jannaschia sp.
AGGGCGGCGCCGCTGTCGATGCTTTCGGCGGCCATCTCGGCCCCGGCTTTCAGATCATCCACCTTGTCCGCCACCACCAGCGCCGCCGCGGCATTGAGCAGAACCGCATCGCGATAGGCGCTTTTTTCACCATTGAGCAGGCCAACAAAGGCCTTTGCATTGTCTTGGGGCGTGCCGCCGATGATGGATTCAAACGGATGCACCGGCAGGCCGGCCTGTTCGGGATGCAATTCGCGGTCTTCAATCACACCATTTTCTAGGGCCACCAATTTGGTTGGCCCGCAAATCGTGATTTCATCTGTGCCATCTGATCCATGCACCAGCCACGCGGTTTCGCTGCCCAGATCACGCAATGTTTCGGCCATCGGGTGCAAAAGATCGGGCGAAAAGGCCCCGGTCAATTGACGTTTGACCCCTGCCGGGTTGGTCAATGGCCCAAGAATGTTGAACAATGTCCGCGTGCCCAGATCTTGGCGCACGGGCATCACATGTTTCATTGCCGGGTGATGCATGGGCGCCATCATGAACCCGATATTGGCCTGATCTAACGCGCGTTCCACCACATCAGGGCCAACCATGACAGTCACACCCATTTGGCCCAAAACATCGGCAGTGCCGGATTTCGAACTTAGATTTCGGTTGCCATGTTTGGCCACGGCTACACCCGCCCCCGCCACGACAAAGGCCGTTGCGGTTGATATATTCAGCGTTCCCTTGCCATCGCCGCCCGTGCCCACGATATCAATCGCGCTTTTGGGGGCGGTCACCTTAACACATTTGGCGCGCATCACGGCGGCGGCGGCGGCGTATTCCCCGGGTGTTTCGCCGCGCGCGCGCAGGGCCATCAAAAAC
>CAZPSB010000111.1:862-5764 GCA_964589025.1 uncultured Jannaschia sp.
CACCACGTCGGTGGTCGCGCCCACCGAGTAGCCGTACTCGAAGCCCAGCACGGCCATCTCGGTGAGGGGCGAGTTGTAGACCTCGAAACGGGAGGCTCCGATGTGTTCGAGAGGCGTGGCGGTGCCTTCAAACAACACCTCAAAGGCGGTTTCGGCTTGGGCGCGGGTCAAAGGGCCATCGGCGGCAGCCCCGATTAGAGGTTTAAGGGTATCGCTCATGCGGGGGGGCCTTTTTCGCGTGGGTCAGGAAATTTTTTAACAATTGGTGGCCATGTTCGGACCGGATGCTTTCGGGATGAAACTGCACCCCTTCAATCGGGGCGTTGCGGTGGCGCAGACCCATGATTGTTCCATCATCCAGATGGGCTGTTATTTCAAGATCATCGGGCAATGTGGTGCGATCCACCACCAAAGAATGATACCGCGTCGCCTTTAACGGCGAAGGAAGGCCCGCAAATATGCCTGTGTTATGATGGTGCATATCGCCCAATTTGCCATGCACGATTTCACTATGTCGGATCACATCACCGCCAAAGGCCGCCCCAATGGATTGATGGCCCAAACACACACCCAATAGGGGAATGCCTGCGTCAAAGGCGGCCTTGACAAGGGGCACACAAATACCGGCTTGCATGGGGGTGCATGGCCCGGGGCTAAGAACAATTGCCGTGGGTTTCATGGCAAGGGCATCTTGCACCGATAGGGCATCATTGCGCACCACTTTGGTCTGCGCGCCCAATTCACCCAGATAATGCACAAGATTATAGGTGAAGCTGTCGTAATTATCGATTAAAAGAAGCATATCAAACCGTCTGTTTTCGATCTGTTAGCGCATATGTGTTTCAAAGCCGTCATCCCAGGTCAAGCAGGCATTGTGGTATTTTATGCTGTGTCTTACGTCATTTTGCAAACCAGGCGAAGGGGAAAACAATGGGCAGTGTGATTTGGGGGGTTATCTTGGGTGTTGTGACATCTGCGATGATTTTGATTATTGTGTCACTTGCGCTGCCTTTGGGTAACGATGGGGCCGATGGGGATAGGCCACAGGCCGAAACCTCTGGCTCATAAGGCGGCGATCATAATGGGCAATGCGCGCGCGCCCCGTGCAGGCCCCGCGCGCGCAGTCAGGGCGCGCCCCTATCCACAGATACACGACCGGCAGGGCAGTTCATCCATTCTTGTCGGGTTTGGAAAACAACCCTGCATCTTGGGCGGCACGGCGCAAGGCGCGGGATTTGTTGACGGTTTCTTGAAATTCGGCCTCAGGGTCGCTGTCATAGACAACACCGCCGCCCGCCTGAATATATAGCTTTTGGTCTTTGATGATGGCGGTTCTAAGGGCGATGCACATATCCATATCCCCATCGGCGGAAAAATACCCGACACCACCGCCATAAATGCCGCGTTTTTCGGGTTCCAGTTCATCAATGATTTCCATCGCCCGCAATTTGGGCGCCCCTGAAACCGTACCGGCCGGCAACCCCGCCAATAGCGCCGATAGCGCGTCATGATCATCAGAAAGATCACCCACAACATTTGATACGATATGCATCACATGGCTATAGCGTTCGATGATAAATTCATCGGTTGGTCTAACCGTGCCGATTTTCGCAACCCGGCCTACATCATTGCGCCCAAGATCAAGCAACATAAGATGTTCGGCCAATTCCTTTTGATCTGATAAAAGATCATGTTCCAAGGCTTTGTCTTCGTCGGGTGTGGCCCCGCGTGGGCGTGTGCCGGCAATGGGGCGAATTGTGATCTGCCCATCAAAGGCGCGCACCAAAATTTCAGGCGATGCGCCAACCACCTGAAACGGGCCAAAGTTGAAAAAGAACATAAAGGGCGACGGGTTGGTGCGGCGCAATGCACGATAAAGCGCAAAAGGCGGTTCGGGGAAATCTTGGGTCCAACGTTGGGATGGCACGACCTGAAAAATATCGCCTGCGCGAATGTAATCTTTGGCACGTTCAATCGCGGCCAGATAATCGGATTTCACGAAATTCGAAACCGGTTCTGCCGATTGACGCGCAACGCCCATTTCGCGGGTTTCGGCCTTGGCGGGGCGATCTAGGTCGCGCAATGCATCCGATACGCGTTCGGCTGCTTGGGCATAGGCCGCTTTGGCCGACACACCCAAAGACACCCAAGCCGGCGATACAATCGTGACCTCGCCCTTGACGCCATCCAATACCGCAATCACCGAAGGCCGCATTAACACCGCATCCGGCAGGCCAAGCGTATCAGGGTTGATATTTGGCAAATGTTCCACCAGCCGGATCATGTCATAGCCCAAATACCCAAACAGACCCGCCGCCGCCGAAGGCAAATCATCGGGAAGGTCAATTTTGCTTTCGGCCAGAATATCGCGCAACGCCGCAAGAGGCGGGGCATCACAAGATGTGAACACATCCCGTTCAAATCGCGCATTTCGGTTGATGCGGCTGGTATTACCAGTGCATTCCCAGATCAAATCAGGCTTTAGCCCGATGATAGAATATCGGCCGCGTACCTCACCGCCGGTGACAGATTCTAATATAAACGCATCGCGCCCTGCATTCGCCAATTTCAACATCAATGACACAGGCGTATCCAAATCAGCGGCCAGACGGGCATACACAACTTGGTTCAAACCGGCATTCCATCCGGTGGCAAAGGTTTCGAAATCGGATAGAATGGTCATTTATGGAAACTGTGCATGAACGGCATTGATGGCGCTTTGATTCAGAAAAATTCCGGCCTGTTCTTCCAAACCCTGACCGTAAGATTCAAAGATATCTTGCGCCATGGATTGGATCAAAGCCTCGGCCACAAAATCAAACAAAATTTCAACATCGGGGTCATTGCGGTTGCCCGGGTTGATGGAGTCCAACCGGGCAATCATCACGGCACTGGCGCCGGGCACGGTGATGTGATCGCCCATATCTGTCATGGCAAAAACCTGCGATACAAGGGTGGGGGGGGCCGCAGGAAGAAAATCTTGACGGCGAATATCGGTTTCGCTTTCCAGCGGGCCGAAATCGTCTAATGTGTTGGTTCCCAGTTCAATCGCGGCGATAACGGTTTGCGCATAATCGACCAAAGCGCGGCGAAGTTCGCTGCCACGCCAAGCCAATGTGACCTCATCCTCGATGTCCGATAGTGGCGGCACGGTTGGCGGTACGATGTCATCTACGCGCAGGGCAAACAGGCCGCCATCAGACAATTCAAAAATTTCAGGGAAATCGGTTGCATTTGCGGCATCTGCCGCGTCGCGGAATGCCTCATAGGCGGTGATTGGGTCTTGGGATTGGCGGCTATAAGATAAACTGCCCAAACTCATATCGGTTTCTGCGGTCAGATCCTCAAGCGTGGCCCCACTGGCCAATAAATCTTCTAGGTTTTCGCGCAAGTCATTGATTTCGCGGCGTGCGGCATCGGCGGCCAATTCGGCACGCAAATCTTCGCGGGCCTCTTCGAACGGAATTTCAGATGCCGCCAAAACCGCATTTACCCGAAAAATCGCCGGGCCAAGATTGCTTGGCAATGGGCCAAAAATTTCAACATCAGTATCGGAAAAAATGGCCGTTGCGGTTTCATTGGGCAGGTCGTCAAAAGAAATCTCACCCAAATCTACCTCATCAAATGTCAGGCCGCGTTCGGTGGTTAAAGCATCAAAATCGGTTTCGCCATTCATGATTGCATCATAGGCGGCTTGGGCCTCGGCCATATCGAAAAATACCAAACGTTCCAAAAGGCGGCGTTCGGGTTGGGTGTATTCATCGCTGCGATCGGCATAAAGGGCGCGCAGAACGTCATCTTCGATTGTCATGTCATCCATGATCATATCTGGCGTCAGCCAGGCATAGGTGATGGTTTTTGTTTCTGGGCGTAGAAATCGGTTTGGATCTGCATCGTAATAGGTTTGCAGATCTTCATCCGTGGGCGTGGCAATCGCTTCGGGCAGGTCATCTTCGGTTAGGCGTAATAGCGCGAAATCACGGGTTTCGGTGCGATGCGCAATCAACAGATCGGTCAGGGTTGGGTCGGGGGCCAATCCGCCAACCACCGCCAGTTGCAGCAGGCCGCGCGCGGTGTCTTGGCGCATGGTTTCTTCGAATGCGCGCGCATTCAGCCCTTGGCGCGATAGATAGAAATCATATGCACCGCGATCAAATGATCCGTCTGCGGCCTGAAATATAGGGGCGTTTGCAATTTCTTGCGCCACGGATGCGTCGCTAATGGACAGGCCCATTGCCGTGGCTTCATTCGTTAGGGCGGCACGGGCAACTTGGCCGCGCAAGACCGCGCGGTCAATGCCTTGCACCATCAGGTCGCGCAAAGATACTGCCGTGCCGGTTTGTGCGCTGCGCGATTGAATTTCTTGTTGCAGGGCGCGGAAATAATCATCTGTCGTAATATCGGTATCGCCAACGGATCCAACCCGGCTGCTGCCGCCCGAAAAATTACCGATCCCAAAACCGGCAAGCGCAATAAATAACAGGCCCAAAATGAGCCATACAAAGATATTCGAAGCAGTTTTGCGCGCCTTTTGGGCCATCGGGTGGTTCCTTTCCCTGCAAATTCTATTCTGATTTACGGCTTTGTGCCACAAGGGGCAAGGGGGGTGGTTTGATCACACCGATAACGCCCCAAGACGCCGCGCCATTTCCTGCAATCCGTGTTCATCGGCATTGGCAAAGGCAATGCGCAATGTTGTTTCGGCCTGACCATCCCCGCCTTGGGGCCGGGTGGGGCCAAACATTGTGCCGGGCAGGGTCAAAAGGGCGGCATCTTCCACCAGGTTTCGCGCCACCTGATCAGAGGGCAGATCAAACGGATGCGTCACAAGCGCGAAATACGCCCCACAGCTTAGAACCCGCCATCCGGCCAAGGGGGCCATATATGCGGTCATCGCCGCCC
>CAZPSB010000111.1:5774-6806 GCA_964589025.1 uncultured Jannaschia sp.
AAAATGGTTTGGCGTTGGTTGGCCAGCCAATCTTTTAGGTTGCGCATCCCCCATAATGCACCAATTTGCCCGATTTGCGGGGCGCAGATGGCGACGGTATCAAGATATTTTTCAATCTCGATCATATGTTTGGTGGCGGCCAGGATGGCCCCCACCCGATGCCCGGTCAAACGGTAGGCCTTGGAAAAAGAATATAGGTGAATCAGCGTCTGGTCCCAATCGGGATCGGTGAATAAATCATGCGGCGCGCCCGGTTGTGAATGAAAATCACGATAGGTTTCATCCATCACCAAGGCGATGCCATGCGCGCGGGCCAAATCATAAAACGCGCGCACCACCCCGGCGGGGTATTCTGCGCCCGATGGATTATTGGGCGTGACCAACACAATCGCACGGGTTTTGGGGGTAATCAGGGCGGCTGCGGCCTGTGGATCGGGGATCATGCCTTGGCCTGTGGATAAAGGCACCATCCGCATGCCCGCCATATCTAGCCACATTTTGTGATTGAAATAATAGGGCAGGGGCAAAATAATTTCATCCCCCGCACCCGCAAGGGTTGATATGACGGCGGTAAAGGCCTGATTGCAGCCTGCGGTAATGGCCACTTGTGCGGCATCCACCACCCCGCCATAGGCATCTGACCATTGACATGCGATTTCTTCGCGCAGGGCAGGCAGGCCCAAAACCGGCCCATAAAGATGGGCCTGTGGTGTATCTGTGATTGCGCGGGCCATGGCATCGCGCAAAGGTTTGGGCGGCGGATCAACGGGGGCGGCTTGGCTTAGGTTGATCAAGGGGCGATCGGGGGAAAATATTTTACCCGCAAGCCAACGCCGTGCCTCCATCACCGGGGGGCGGGGGGTGGATTGATAGTGTGGGTTGACCGCGATCATGCCGCCCTCTTTGCATATTTAGAACGGGATTTCATCATCCATATCGGCATGTCCGCCAAACCCACCATTATCTTGGCGCCCCATATCACCGGATGGCCCGCCACGATCATCATTGTAACCGCCGCCGCCCGTGTTGCCA
>CAZPSB010000112.1:0-6781 GCA_964589025.1 uncultured Jannaschia sp.
TGATGTCGATGCCACTGTCGCTGGGCTGAGCGCTGCTCGACGTTGCTGAGGAGACTAAAGAAGAGGTTGTCAAATATTGGTTAACTAATGTAACCAATTTCAAAGATGTGTCTATAGCGTTGCGTGAAATCGCGGGCTTTCGGTTGATCCAAAAGCCCGCTAAGGTCTTAGTTTCTTGGGGTGATAATAATTTCAACCCGGCGGTTCAATTGGCGCCCTTGTGGGGTTAGATTGGTGGCCACGGGTTGATCTTCGCCGCGCCCGGTGCTGCGCAGGCGGCTTGACGACACACCTTGACGTGACAAGAAGGATGTCACACTTTGCGCACGTTGCCGCGATAGGGTGTAGTTATAATCAGCCGATCCTGTGTTGTCGGTATGGCCGATCACGTTGATGGTTGATTGTGGGTATTGTTGCAGGTTTCTGGCCAAGGCCTGCAGATCGCCATATAGGCTGCCACGAATTGTGGAACTGTTGACATCAAACAAAATACCATCTGGCATGGTGACCACCAATTCAGACCCGGTATTTTGCACCTGAATGCGGCCATCCGACAAAGAATTGCGCAATTCACGCGCCTGACGATCCAACAATGCGCCAATGCCACCGCCAAGTGCGGCCCCGGCCAGCCCGCCAATCAGCGCGCCCTCAACCCGGTCATCATCGCGTGCGGCCCCGGCCAATGCACCGATCACCCCGCCGGCAATTGCGCCGGTGCGTGTGCGGTTGATATTGGGATCAGGGTTTGTAACGCAGCCCGTCAATACAAGCGTACCAATAATGGCCACTGTCATGCCAATTGAACGTATTTTCATTTTGTTGCCCTTTCAAGCAAGATCTGTTTTCGAATTAGATATAAAATCTGATACCATCATAGAATATGATTTGCAGTTATAAAATAACGAACAGATGATATTGGCGAAATATGGCCCGGTTTGCGATGCTATGTGAAATCATGATCTGTTTTTGCGGTTTCCCATGCCAACATGGCCCGTTTGATGGGCAGGCCCCAATGATAGCCCCCCAATCCGCCCGATTTGCGTAATGCCCGATGGCACGGAATAAGCCACGCAATCGGATTGCGCCCGATGGCGGTTCCCACGGCGCGCACCGCATTTGGGTTGCCAATGGTTTTTGCAATTTCAGAATATGTTGTCACATGGCCCGAAGGGATGGCCAAAAGGGCCTCCCATACTTTGATTTGAAAAGGGGCGCCGATCAGGTGAAGATGCGGCGCAGATGCCATGTCAAATAGGTGATCCACATTTTGGCGCAGCGCAGGCGCATCATGGATGAAATCGGCCTTTGGCCATCGCGATTGCAGATCATCACGTGCCGCATCTATGCCAATTTCGGCGGCAAAGCCAATGCCGCATATGCCGTGATATGTGGCCGCGATCACAGCTTGGCCAAATGGCGTGTCAAACCGGCCCCATCTGATGACATGGCCTTTGCCGCCTTTGGCATAATCGCCGGGGGTCATGGCCTCCCATGTTATGAATAAATCATGCAGCCGCCCCGGGCTGGACAATCCCACAGTTTGGGTCGTGTCTAAAACCGTAAAGCGATTTTTCAACAAATGCTTTGCGTGATCAAGCGCTAGATATTGTTGATATCGTTTTGGTGAAACCCCTACCCAATGCGAAAACACGCGCTGCACATGTGCGGGGCTTAGGCCGATGCGCGCGGCCAAATCATCAAGGCGCAGGCCAGGGCCTTCGGCATCAATAACATCCAAGGCCCGGCGAATGACCTGATAATGATACGCGTCTGATGGGGTGTTTTGTGTCATATTGGGCCTCTTTGATTGGGTCGACCCTAAACCATGCATTGGCCCGAAAGCGACCCGGAATTTGCGCAATCATCCCGCATGCCATTGCATTCTGCCCTTGCCGTTAGGCGCGGGCCGGTGCATACCCACATCATGGCAAAACAGCTTTCATATCCTGTGATTTATGAGATTTTTGATCGGTTTCGCCGGGCCGAGGCCGAACCAAAGGGCGAATTGCATCACACCAATGCCTATACTTTGTTGGTGGCCGTCGCGTTAAGTGCGCAGGCCACAGATGCAGGTGTCAACAAGGCGACGGGCCCGTTATTTGCCAAAATATCCACCCCTCAACAGATGTTAGATTTCGGTCTGGATGCCCTGATGGATCAGATCAAAACCATCGGCCTGTACCGCAATAAGGCAAAGAATGTTATCAAGTTAAGCCAAATTTTGGTTGATGATTATGGCGGCGTTGTGCCCTCATCACGGGCGGCATTGCAGGCCTTGCCGGGGGTGGGGCGCAAAACTGCCAATGTTGTTTTGAATATGTGGTGGGGCCATCCCGCACAGGCGGTTGATACGCATATTTTTCGCCTAGGTAATCGTACGGGCATTGCACCGGGCAAAGATGTGGCCGCCGTTGAACGTGCCATCGAAGACCATATTCCGGTTGAATTTCAAAACCATGCGCATCACTGGATGATTTTGCATGGCCGTTACATATGCGTGGCGCGCAAACCGAAATGCGGGGCTTGTGTGATCCGCGATTTGTGTCAATTTGAGGATAAAACACAATGACCCAGAAATATGATGTTGTCGGTATTGGCAATGCAATTGTTGATGTCATCTCGCATGGGGATGATGATTTTTTGGCGAATATGGGCATTTCCAAAGGCATCATGCAGTTGATCGAACGCGATCGGGCCGAAATGTTATATGGCGCGATGCATGACCGGGTACAAACGCCGGGTGGGTCAGTGGCCAATACAATTTCCGGCATCGGGGCTTTGGGGTTGAAAACCGCCTTTCTGGGTAAGGTCAAAGATGATCCTTTGGGCCATTTTTATGCGCAAGGCATGGCAAAAGATGGCACAGATTTCCCAAATCCGCCTGTTGCAGGCGATCATGCGCCAACATCGCGATCCATGATTTTTGTGTCACCAGATGGCGAAAGGTCGATGAACACATATTTGGGCGCAGGTGCGGATTTTGGCGAACAGGATGTTCCAAGTGACGTGGTGCGTAACGCCCGCTATTTGTTTTTGGAAGGGTATTTATACGACAAACCCGAAGGCAAATCTGCGTTTCTTGCGGCGGCAGATTATTGCCGTCAAGGCGGTGGCGTGCCCGGCATTACGTTAAGTGATCCGTTTTGTGTGGATCGTCATCGGGATGATTTTCAATCATTGATTGCAAATGATGTTGATTTCGTTCTGGGCAACGAAGAAGAATGGATGTCGCTTTATCAATTATCTGATTTGGACGATGCCTTATCGCAGGCGGCGGCGGTTTGTGATATTGTCGTATGTACAAGATCGGGCGATCCGGTTGTTTTGATGCAAGGCCGCACACGGATTGAAGTTGATGTAAAATCCATTACTCCGGTTGATGCGACCGGCGCAGGCGATCAATTTGCCGCAGGCTTTATTTACGGTTTGGCCACAGGGCAATCATTGGAAATAGCCGGGCGTATGGGCGTTGCCGCCGCAACCGAGGTGATTGGCCATGTTGGCCCACGCCCCAAACAACCGCTTAAACAAATTTTTGCCGCCGCAGGCCTGATCTAGGCTAACATGTTAGGGCGGTCGGGGGCTGTGCCCGCCCGCCTGATATCGTTTAATATGTACGGATCAATCCCACCAAACGCCCTTGTACGGCGACTTTGTCTTCGGGGAAAATGCGGGTTTCATAGGCCGGATTTGCCGCCTCAAGCGCGATCATACCACCTTTGCGCCTAAGACGTTTTAGAGTTGCTTCATGGCCTTCGACAAGGGCGACGATGATATCCCCATTATCTGCGGTATTGCCTTCTTCGATCACGACGATATCGCCATTATTAATGCCTGCCTCAATCATGGAATCGCCTTTGACCTCAAGCGCGTAATGATCTGTTCCTGTGCCCAACATTTGTTGGGGAACGGCCACATGGCTGGCGATATGGCTAATGGCTTCGATTGGGGTGCCGGCGGCAATGCGCCCCATGACGGGAATATCGACCGCAGCGGTGGAAATTGGCATAGCCGCATGAGGGCGATTGGTTTTATCGCCCTGAATGATTTGGGGGGTAAATCCGCCTGTGCTAGCGGTATCGGGCATTTTGATGATTTCGATTGCCCGCGCACGATGTGCCAATCTGCGGATAAACCCACGTTCTTCCAAGGCGGTAATCAGGCGATGAATCCCTGATTTCGATCGTAAATCAAGGGCATCTTTCATTTCGTCAAAAGATGGCGGTACGCCGTCGCGTTCAACACGTTTATGGATAAAATTCAAGAGATCCCGTTGTTTTTTTGTTAGCATTCCACCATCCCATCTTTACAAGTTCGCATCATGTTCTACTAATGTTCATCTTTTGTGTCAATGGGGTGTCAAAGATCAATGTAATTTACGATTTGGCCGCTATTTTGCGCGGGGTGTTCGGCGGGGCGAATCAAAAGCGCATTAGCCTGTGCCAATACGGTTAAAAGGGCGCTGTCTTGGCTTGGAAATGGCGTGATATGCATGATATCATTGCCAGGTGATACATGGGCGCGCATGTAATGTGTGCGATTGCCGTTTGCGGCGATATCTTGTGTCAGGCAGGCCTTGCATATTTTAGGTTTGACATCGGGCATCCCCAAAAACGCACGCAACATGGGCCGCAAAAACAAGGCCCCGCACACAAGTGCCGAAACCGGATTGCCGGGCAAGCCAAGCAAAGCCGCCCCCCCCAATTTGCCCGCCATAAGCGGTTTGCCCGGTCGCATGGCGACTTTGTAAAATGCGCGTTTCAGCCCAAGCTTTTCTGCCGTAGGGCCAACCAGATCGTGATCGCCAACCGATGCACCGCCAATTGTGACAATCAGATCCGCATCGCGGGCCATATCAAACACATAGCTTAGGCTGGTTTCGGTATCGCGCGCGATAGGCAGAATGCGTGCAATCGCGCCTTCTTGTTCGATCATCGCCTTTAGGCCATACACATTCGAGGCAATAATCTGATCATCGCGTGGTGTGGCGCCGGGTGGTACCAGTTCATCACCTGTCGCAATCAGGGCCACAATTGGGCGGCGTGTAACGGTGACCACCGGCGCATTCATCGCCGCCGCCAATGCCAGATCGGCAGGGCCTAAACGACGCGGGGCGGTCATATGATCGCCGATTGTGAAATCGGCCCCGGCAGGGCGGATATGCGGGCCGGGGCTTAGATCATTGCCAAGGGTGATGGTGTCGCCATTTCGTGTGGTATCTTCTTGAATAATCACACGATCTGCGCCTTGGGGAATTGGCGCGCCGGTGAAAATGCGCAGGGCCTGGCCCGGTTCGATTACCCCGCGCCAGGCATGGCCTGCGGGCGCGGTGCCCATCACGGTGATCGTCACGGTCGCGGCGTCGGTCGCCTCGGCCTCGCGCGCGCGGCCGTAGATCGCGTAGGCCGCGCCGGTCGTATCCATCCATGGCCGCCGCCGCAAAGGGCGGTTGATCGCGATGCGCGATTACAGGCGCGCGCAAAACGCGCCCTGATGCATCAGATAGCGCAATGGTTTCTGTCGCTAAAGGTGTTGCCAATGCCACGCAATGCGACAAGGCCTGATCCACGGTAATCATGGATTGCGCGCCTTTGCGATGAAATGCCCCGATGCGCCGCCTGTTTTTTCAATTAGGCGAATTCCACCAATTTCCATCGTTTTTTCAACGGCTTTCACCATATCATAGATTGTAAGTGCCGCGGTTGACACGGCGGTCAGGGTCTCCATCTCGACGCCGGTTTTGCCGGTGGTCTTTACAGTGGCGGTGATGGTGATGCCGGGCAGGGCGGGGTCAATCGCCAAATCCACACCCACCTTTGTGATCGGCAAAGGATGACATAGCGGGATCAGCGCGGCGGTGTGTTTGGCCCCCATAATCCCGGCCAATTGCGCGATGGATAAGACATCGCCCTTTTTTGCGGCACCTTGTTCAATCACGCGCAAGGTATCGGGGCGCATTTTCACCCAACCCTCGGCCATGGCCACGCGTTCGGTGATGGGTTTGGCGGACACATCCACCATATGTGCTTCACCTTTTTCATTGAAATGCGTCAGATCGGCCATGTGTGACCCTCATACAGGTGTTGCTAAAGACAAAATATGCCGTGTTGCAGCGGTGACATCGGCCTGCCGCATCAAGCTTTCGCCAATTAAGAAACTGCGCGCGCCGTGATTGGCCATATCCACCAGATCCGCAGGCGTGAACAGGCCGGATTCCGATATAATCAGACGATCATCGGGAATGTGTTTGGCCAAGTCGCGGGTTGTGTCCAGCGTGGTTTCAAATGTTGTCAAATCCCGGTTATTGATGCCAATCAGGGGGCTTTTTAAGTCAAGCGCGCGGTCAAGTTCGGGCTTGTTATGCACCTCAATCAACACATCCATGCCCCAATCCATGGCCGCCGATTCTAATTCGGCGGCCTGCACGTCATCAACACTGGCCATGATGATCAAAATGCAATCGCCCCCCCAGGCGCGGGCCTGCGTGACCTGATAGGGATCATACATGAAATCCTTGCGCAGGCAGGGCAAAGAAACGGCGCTATGGGCGTGTTGCAGGTATTCGGGTGCGCCTTGGAATGACGGCGTGTCGGTCAACACACTAAGGCAGGTCGCGCCCCCATCGGCATAGGCCCGCGCCAGGGCGGCGGGTTCAAAATCGGCACGAATTAACCCTTTGGAAGGGCTGGCTTTTTTGATCTCGGCAATCAGTCCGAATTCGCCAGCGTTTTCTTTGTCCTGCAGCGCTAGCGCCAGCGATTGATTGGCCTCTTCCGCCTCT
>CAZPSB010000113.1:0-5054 GCA_964589025.1 uncultured Jannaschia sp.
ATTCCCCTATCGTGGAAAGACCAGATCAATACGCAACCCCCCCATGGATACGCTGCGATCCAGTGTCAAACTGCCGCCATGGCGAATGGCAATATCATTGGCGATGGCCAGGCCCAAACCCACATTTGTACCATGGTCTTGGTTGCGGGCATCATCCAGCCGGCTAAAGGGTTGCAAGGCCCTGTCGCGTTCGGATGCCGGAATGCCGGGGCCGTTATCTTCGATGATGAACCGCACCGCACGTTCAGGCAAATGCACGCTTAGGCGGGCCTGGGTGCCATAACGCAGGGCGTTTGATACAAGATTGGACAATGCCCGTTGCACGGCTTGGGGTCTAAGTTCCACCATTGTGGTGATTTGAGGGGCGATGATTTTCAGATCGCGCCCCATGCGTTTGATATCAACCGCCAGATCCTTGGCCAAGGCCACAGGGTCAACCGGGGCGGGATCATCCAGCATATCACCGCGCGCGAAATCCAGAAAAGTTGTCAGCAGATTTTCCATTTCATTCACATCGCGGGTCAGGTCGGTGACCTCGGGTGTGGGGTCCATCATAGACAGGTTTAATTTCATACGTGTCAAGGGTGTGCGCAAATCATGGCTGACACCCGATAACATCAAGATGCGTTGTTCAATCATGTTTTCGATCCGCGCGCGCATATCCAAAAACGCGCGGCCTGCGCTGCGCACTTCGGTGGCACCACTGGGATTGTAGGGGATAACGCGGCCCTTGCCAAAGGCTTCGGCGGCGGTGGCAAGGCGGCGAATGGGGCGCAATTGATTGCGCAGAAACAAATACGCCACCCCCGCCATGATAAAGCCGATTAAAATCGTCAGAACAATCACCTGATGGGGGTTTGTCGGCGATAGACGGCTGCGGGGCACCAAGATCATCACTTGGCCTGTGTCATGTTCAAACACAATGGCGGCTTTGCGGTCATAGGTTTCAAGATCCACCGCCATCACATTGGGCAATATATCATATAAAACCCGTGTGACTTGCCCGCCGGTTAAATCATCAAAGGCGCGGCGATCGGCCTGTATATTCGGCGCGGCGATGGCAATATCCAACATCGCGGCCATATGCGCGGCCTGATCGGGCGCATCCGATAATGTATCTAAGACCAAGATGATTTCATGCGCCGCACCTTGGGTCATTTGTTGAACCAGACGTTCGAAATAGCGTTGAACAATCGCAGCTGACACAAGACATTGAATGGTGATGATCGGTATCAGAACAATCAGGGCTGCGCGTGCGTAAAGGCCCCGGGGCAGGCCGCGTTTGATCCATAAAAACATGATTACCCCTGTATTTGTGGAAACATATGGTCACATGCAAACGTGTTGGCGGCATATATCCCCGCCCAACAGGCCGGCCCGCATTTGCCAGAAAAATACACCATATTGGTCATATATGCGCCATCCTTATGGTTTGGCTTGTGGTCTGCGCATAGCAAACCAGATTTGGCGCGGATTTGCACATTAATTTCTGTTTGGGGCGCTGGTGTTTTGGCGGGTGGGGCCGTATGAATGGGTCATGCCAGATATACGTTCCCTATTTGTAACCCGCCTGTATCACGCCACCTTGTCCGAATTTGGGCCAAGCATCGACCCGCAAGACCTGCAGGCCGCGTGTGTGTCTATTGCCCAAGATGACGAAGCGGGGCAGGATTGGTGTTATGATAACGGCTATGCCGGTTATACATCTTATGCATCCTTAAGCGACCTGCCTTGGCGGTTTCCGATCTTTGCCGATCTGGTGACCTCGCTTGATGCGCATGTGGCGGGCTTTGCCGAAACATTGCAATTCGATCTGGAAGGCCGCCCCTTGGTGTTAGAGGATTTGTGGATCAACATCCTGCCCGAAGGCGGCAATCACACATCCCATATTCACCCCCAATCGGTGATATCGGGCACCACTTATGTGGCGATGCCGCAAGGCGCGTCGGCCTTGAAATTAGAAGACCCCCGCCACCCGATGATGATGGCCGCCCCGGCGCGCAAAAAAGACGCCGATGAATCGCTGCGCCCCTTTGTCTATATCGCCCCCAATGCGGGCGATGTGGTGTTATGGGAAAGCTGGCTGCGCCATGAGGTGCCGCTCAACACGGCCCAAGATGACCGCATTTCGGTGAGTTTCAATTATCGCTGGGCTTAGATCGACGCGCCATTAATTGTTTATGCAAAACCGGGCCGGCTGCAATCACGCCTTGCATTTGCGGGATGGGGGTGGTGTTGAAACGGGGCGGCGTGCCATTGGCATCGGTGATGCGGCCCCCGGCCTGGGATACGATCAAGGCACCGGCGGCGATATCCCATTCCCAACTGGGGCGCATTGCGATCATGCCATCAAACCGGCCTTGGCCGACCAAAGCCAACCGATACGCAACCGAAGGGCGATACCCCCGCATCACCGGCGGCACGCCACCGGGCCAATGATCGGGCCGCAAGTTGGGTTTTGATGATAATACCGTTGCGGCGGTTTCTTGCGCATTCGAAGATCGGATCACAGTCCCGTTCATCTGCGCATCCCGGCCTGCCAGTGCCGAAAACATATGATCCTTGATGGGCAGATAAACCACACCGGCCACCGGGCGGCCCTGTTCGACAATGGCCAAGGAATGCGAAAAACTGGCTTCGCCCGCAATAAAGGCCCGCGTGCCGTCAATCGGATCAATGATGAAACATCGGTCACGCGATAGGCGGGCGGTGTCATCTTCGGTTTCTTCAGATAACCACCCATAATTGGGGCGCGCGGCCAAAAGTTCGGATCGCAACATTTGGTCAATGGCCAGATCGGCCTCGGTCACCGGGCCTGCGGCATCGGGTTTTTCCCATGCCTTTGGCGCTTTGCCGAAATAGCGTTTGGCAATATCACCGGCGGCCCGGGCGGCATTGGCCAAAAGCGCCAGATCATCGGCAAAATCGGTTTTATGCCCCGGCAATCGTCATCCCCTCAACCAAAAGGGATGGCACAACCCGGCTAAGATGGGCACGCGCGTCATTGGCCGGGCGTAAGGATCGCAACATATCGCGCAGATTGCCCGCGATGGTGCATTCATTCACCGGATAGGCGATTTCGCCATTTTCCACCCAAAACCCCGATGCGCCGCGCGAATAATCGCCCGTTGTCGGGTTGATGGATGACCCGATCAATGATGTTACCCATAATCCTGTGCCCATTTCGGCCATCAGGCCTTGTTGGGTGATATTGCCTTGGGTCAGGCTTAGATTGGTGACACTGGGCGATGGGGGCGATGATACACCGCGCGATGCATTCCCGGTAGAGTGCAACCCCAATTTGCGCGCTGTGGCCAAATCCAGTGTCCACCCCGTTAGCACGCCATCCTTGACGATATCACGGCGCTGCGTCGGCAGGCCTTCGGCATCAAAGGGGCGGGTGCCGCCCATGCGCGGGCGGTGGGGATCTTCGGTCAGGTTTAGACCCTTTGGCAGGATCTGATCGCCCAGCGCATCGCGCAACCATGATGCGCCGCGCACAATCGCGCCCCCCGAACAGGCCGCAATCAAATGCCCAATCAGGGTCGAGGACACACGTTCATCAAACAAAACCGGAAATGCGCCGGTTGGTGGCTTTTGCGCCCCTAACCGCGCCACGGCCCGTGCACCGGCCAATTGACCGATGTCATGGGTATTCATCATATCGGTGGCATAGGTGCGGCTATCGCCATGATAATCGCGTTCCATGCCCGAACCTTCGCCTGCGATAGCCACGCAAAACAGGCCGTGATTGGTGCGCGCATAATGCCCGGCAAAGCCGTTACTGGCGGCTAGTGCCATGTTTTGTATCGAATAAGATGCACCCGCATTTGATACTTGCGTGACGCCATCAACCGCCAAAGCGGCGATTTCAACATCGCGTGACAGGTTTTGCAACTGATCGGGCGTGGGTTCGGGGGATGGATCAAACAGATCAAGCCCATCTGCATTGCGCCGGGTTGATAATTGATCTGGATCGGCCAAACCAATGGTGGGGTCTTGGGGCGCGACACGGGCCATGGCCACGGCGCGTTCGGCCATTTGCACCAGCGTTTCAGGGGCGGCGTCACTGGCCGACACGCAGGCCTGGCGTGCGCCAACAAGGGCGCGCAGGCCGATATCCAAGCCTTCGGCGCGTTCGGCATGTTCCAATACACCATTGCGTATTTCAATGCTAAGGGCGGTGCCATCCACGGCAATCGCATCGGCGGCATCGGCACCTGCGGCTTTGGCGGCTTTGATCAAAGCCTGTGCAATATCGCAAAGCGTGTGTGTCATTCTATTTCCCCCCTCCCGCGTGGTTCATGGGCTTCACCCTTTGGCCTAGGCCAAGCGGGCACAAAGCGCAATCATTTGCCCCGTGATTGGCATATAATCAATCGCCCGCCCCGCGATAAGGGGTATTCAACCCCCAAGCCGGTATTTGCGTCCGTGCCTTGGTTGTATCGCCCAGATCAAGATCAACCACCGCAATCATCGGCGCATCGCGGCCCATATCGGCCAAGATATCGCCCCAAGGGCCAATCACCATGCCATGCCCCCATGTGTCGCGCCCATCGGCGTGATGTCCGGCCTGTGCTGCGGCAATCACAAAGGCGCCCGTTTCAATCGCGCGCGCCTGCAACAACACCTGCCAATGGGCGCGGCCTGTATCCACCGTAAAGGCCGAAGGAATGAACATCACCCTTGCCCCCAATTGCGCATAATGGCGATAAAGTGCAGGAAAGCGTAAATCATAACAAATGCTTAACCCCCATCCCCCCCAAGGCGTGTGGGCCATCACCGCACGATCACCGGGTGCAAATCGTTTGGATTCGCCAATGGGCGCGCGCCCGGCAAGGGCCACATCGAACAGATGAATTTTGTCATATTCCGCCCAGATCTGGCCTTGTGGGTCAATCAGGGTGCTATGGTTCAAAAACCGCCCATCACGCGCCAAAACCGGGGTCGATCCGGTATGCAGCCATAGGCCGTATTGCGCCGCAATATCACGACAGGCGGCGATAAAAGGGTCTTGATCGGCGGGCATGACCTGCGTTTTGGCCTGTGCAAAA
>CAZPSB010000113.1:5074-6638 GCA_964589025.1 uncultured Jannaschia sp.
TTCATCAGGCCCGCGACCTCGGGCAGGGCCAAAAGATCGGCCTTTTGGGCGGCGGCCTGTTGGGCCAAGGCCCAAACGGTTTTGATATTGGCGCCATGCGTATTGGCCGAACACATCTGCGCCAAGGCCACGCGCAGGGTTTGAGGGGGATCTGCAACCTTAACCATATATTAAACGCCTTTCGGTTTCAGTGTGTCGGAAACGGCCACTTTGTTCACTAGGCCTGCCATGCATATAGTAAGATAATGACAAAGGAATTATGCAATGTGCAAATGGGTTTGGCGCGCCATTGGAATGGTCTTTTTGTGAACGCCCCACCCGATTGGATGCCATTTGCAGAATTGATGTTGAAGCTGAGGTATTCTTGCGCGGTGCAATCTATTCGGTGCCTGATTTGCGGTAACGTTTGCCCTTATCTTTTGGGGTGTGATCGCCTATATTGCATGTCATAGGCCATTCACCCAATCCAAAAGGTGCCGCATGACAAAACCACCCCTGACCATTTACCTTGCCGCCCCGCGTGGGTTTTGTGCCGGTGTGGATCGCGCGATTAAGATTGTGGAACTGGCATTGCAAAAATGGGGTGCGCCGGTTTATGTGCGCCATGAAATTGTGCATAATAAATATGTCGTTGATGATTTGCGCAACAAAGGCGCGGTTTTTGTCGAAGAATTAGACGATTGCCCCCAAGATCGCCCGGTGGTGTTTTCGGCCCATGGCGTACCCAAATCCATCCCCGCCGAGGCCGAACGCCGCCAGATGTTATATGTAGATGCGACCTGCCCTTTGGTGTCCAAAGTCCATATTGAGGCCGCGCGCCATCACGAAAACGACCTGCAAATCATCATGATTGGCCATGCCGGCCACCCCGAAACCATTGGCACCATCGGGCAATTGCCCAAAGGCGAGGTGATCTTGGTTGAAACGGTTGCCGATGTGGCCACGATTACGGTGCGCGACCCGCAGAAATTCTCCTATGTCACGCAAACCACCCTGTCGGTGGATGACACCAGCGCCGTGATTGACGCGCTAAAGGCGCGGTTCCCGTCCATTATTGGCCCAAAGAAAGAAGATATTTGTTACGCCACCACCAACCGCCAAGAGGCCGTCAAAGCCATGGCCCCAAAGGTTGAGGCGATGTTGGTGGTTGGCGCGCCCAATTCATCTAATTCCAAACGTCTGGTCGAGGTCGGCAAAAAGGCCGGCTGCACCTATGCGCAGCTTGTTCAACGCGCCACAGATATTGATTGGCGTGCGCTGGATGGGGTGGCGTCTTTGGGGGTGACCGCCGGCGCATCGGCGCCTGAATTATTGGTGGATGAGGTCATCACTGCGTGCCGCGCGCGCTATGACGTGCGCCTGCAACAAATTGAAACTGCAATTGAAAATGTGGAATTCAAAGTGCCGCGCGCCTTGCGCGACCCGGCATAAGATGCACAATAGATAAATAAATGAATAATTTGTGACACCCCCCTTGCGGTTACCAAACACACAGGTTACATCACCCTTCATTGGCGCGGGGTGGAGCAGCCCGGTAGCTCGTCAGGCTCATAACCTGAAGGTC
>CAZPSB010000114.1:0-4480 GCA_964589025.1 uncultured Jannaschia sp.
CCTTTACCAAACAACAAAGCGGGCGGTTTCACATTGGTGTCATGCGGGTTGATGGCACCGAAGAACGCCTTTTGACCGCATCCTTCCTTGATGAAGGCCCCACTTGGGCGCCCAATGGCCGGGTGGTGATGTTCACCCGCGAAACCCAAGGCGATGATGGCGCGCCTGCGCTTTATTCTGTTGATATATCAGGGCGCAATCTAAGGCGGGTTAGCACACCGGGCATGGCATCTGATCCGGCATGGTCAGCGCGGCTTTCATAAAACTGAAGAATTGGCATCAGCCATTTTTAGTGGTATGCAGGTAAAAAAACAAAAGGGCAGTACACATGTTTGGGGTGTTTTATCCATATTACAAAGCGGCCATTTTGGGCTGTGTTTTGGCGGTATCAGCCTGTGGCCCTCTTCCGCCGACCGAAGAAGAATTACGACAACAAGAAGAAGAAAACAGGCCGATTTGGGAAAGAAGCGGCACGTTGATTTCATCCGATCAACCCGAATATCTTGAAGTCGCGATCGGTGATCGGGTTTTGTTTCCGGTTGATCAATCCAGCCTCACACGCACAGCCCAGGTTATTTTGGTGCAACAGGCCAACTGGTTGCGGATTAACACCCAATATAACATCGTGATCGAAGGCCATGCCGATGAACAAGGCACGCGCGAATATAACATCGCACTTGGCGCGCAACGCGCGGCGGCCGTGCGTGATTTTCTGGTTGCCCAAGGCGTGGCCGCGCACCGGGTGCGCACCGTAAGTTACGGCAAAGAACGCCCCATTCAAATCTGTTCCGAAGAACGGTGTTATGAACAAAACCGGCGCGCGGTTACGGCCTTAAGCCAAGCCTACGGATACCAGACATTCTAGGCCGATAAATTGTGACACAAGCTTTGCTTTTTGATCGGTTTGCGTCTGTATTGCAGGGGTTGCTTGCGCCGCACTGCCCAAAAGATATTGGTTTGGCTGTGTCAGGCGGCGGCGATAGTATGGCTATGCTTGGGTTATGCCATAACTGGGCCAATCAAACGGGCGTGCATTTGCATGTGGTCACGATTGATCACGGGTTACGCCGCCACAGCAGCCAAGAGGCCGCGATGGTGGCCGCAGAATCTGCGCGTTTGGGTCATGCCCACACCACCTTGACCTGGCATTGGGATCAAACCGGAAACATCCATGATCAGGCCCGCAAAGCCCGGCTAAGGTTGATTGATCAATGGCGCGGTGCCATCGACCATGTTTTATTTGCGCATACGCAAAATGATGTGGCCGAAACAATCTTGATGCGCTTGGCGCGGGGATCAGGCGTAGATGGATTGGCCGCCATGGCGCAAAAACGTCACATCCCTTCGGCCAATGCGGCGGGGCGGGGGTTTACCATTTTGCGGCCCTTATTGGGCGAAACGCGCGCCGATTTGCGCCATTATGTGCAGGCCATGCGCATTGCATTTGTCGATGATCCATCCAATGATGACCCGCAATTTGAACGGGCGCGCATACGCCAAATCATGCCTCGGCTTGCTGAAATTGGCCTAACCCCACAGGCCTTGGCCCAATCGGCCGGGCGCATTGCGCGCACACGCGACACCGTGGCGGGCTATGCGGCGCGGGCATGTGATCGGATTATCGTGCAAGACCGCACCGAAACCGGCCATCTTGTGTTTGATCGCAGCGCCTTTGATCAATTGGATCAAGATATCCAAATGCGTCTTCTATCGGCGGCCTGCCGTTGGATCAGCGCCACACCCTATGGCCCGCGCCATGCGGCATTGCACCGGGTGCGCGCCGCGCTGCAACCGGGCCTGAAATCGGGCCCACAATC
Organism: uncultured Jannaschia sp.; assembly: GCA_964589025.1. Classification (GTDB taxonomy): domain Bacteria; phylum Pseudomonadota; class Alphaproteobacteria; order Rhodobacterales; family Rhodobacteraceae; genus JANSYL01. The sequence goes on from CAZPSB010000114.1 coordinate 1,818, forward strand.
GGGGCAAGGCGGCACATTGCATGGTATGCACATCATCCAAACCGACCGCCATATACGCCTGTTTCGCGAATTTTCTGCCGTCAAACATCAATCCTGTGCGGCCATACCCGGCGCGATATGGGATGGGGTTTGGCGTCTTAATCAAGGCATGGAACCGGGCGCACAGATTCGCGCCCTTGGCCCTGAAGGATGGGCGCAAATCCCGCAAAAACCAGTTGATTCGCCGGGTTTTCGCGCCAGCCTGTCTTTGCCAGCTCTTTATAAGGGCGCGCGTCTTATCGCCTGTAGCGCCTTGAATTTCGGCCCCGAAGGCATATTCACCCTGTGTCGGGCGGCCCCCTCATTTGCGGCATTTCTGCAATTGCGTTGAACTCTGCGCAAGAAAGCTTATCTTCGCATTAACCGCAGGTCGGGCACGTCCGATATTATACCCCATATAAAGGAGATCAACCTTGGGCAACGCGCGCAACATCGCATTCTGGGTCATTCTATTTGTACTGGTGATTTCCCTATTTAGCGTGTTTTCAAATAGCAGCACACAAAACGGCCAAAACGACGTGGCCTATTCTGAATTTGTGCAACAAGTCGAAAATGGGGCCGTGTCATCGGCACGTTTGGATGGCGAAAACATCACCTTTACATCAGGCGGGCAGGAATTCACCACAATCGCGCCATATGACGCAAACACAACCGAAATTTTGCTGCAAAATGATGTGCGCATTGATGCGCAACCGCAGGAACAATCGGGCTTTATGGCCAGCCTGACATTATGGTTGCCCTTGCTGGTTTTAATCGGCATATGGATTTTCTTTATGAACCGTATGCAAGGCGGCGGCCGCGGTGGGGCAATGGGGTTTGGCAAATCCAAGGCCAAACTTTTGACCGAAAAACATGGCCGCGTTACCTTTGACGATGTGGCCGGTATTGATGAGGCCAAAGAAGAACTCGAAGAAATCGTCGAATTCTTACGCAATCCGCAAAAATTTTCGCGTCTGGGTGGTAAAATTCCCAAAGGGGCGTTGTTGGTTGGCCCGCCCGGCACGGGTAAAACCCTATTGGCGCGCGCCATTGCAGGCGAGGCAGGCGTGCCGTTTTTCACGATCTCAGGTTCAGATTTTGTTGAAATGTTTGTCGGCGTCGGTGCCAGCCGTGTGCGTGATATGTTTGAACAAGCCAAGAAAAACGCGCCCTGCATCGTCTTTATTGACGAAATTGATGCTGTGGGCCGGTCGCGCGGTGTGGGCTATGGCGGTGGCAATGACGAACGCGAACAGACATTGAACCAATTATTGGTCGAAATGGATGGGTTTGAGGCCAATGAGGGCATCATCATCGTGGCCGCCACCAACCGCCCCGATGTGTTAGACCCTGCATTGTTACGCCCAGGCCGGTTTGACCGTCAAGTACAGGTGCCCAACCCTGATATCAAAGGCCGTGAACGGATTTTGGGTGTGCATGCGCGCAAAGTGCCGCTTGGCCCTGATGTGGATCTGCGCATTATTGCGCGTGGCACGCCGGGCTTTTCGGGTGCGGATCTGGCGAATCTGGTCAATGAATCGGCCCTGATGGCCGCCCGAATGGGGCGCCGGTTTGTTACAATGGATGATTTCGAAAACGCCAAGGACAAAGTGATGATGGGGGCCGAACGCCGATCAATGGTCATGTCAGATGATGAAAAGAAACTGACTGCCTATCACGAGGCCGGGCACGCCATTGTGATCCACAAGGCTACGATTATTCCGCGGGGGCGGGCGCTTGGGCTTGTTCTAAGCCTGCCAGAACGTGACCGGATTTCCGCCAGTTATACATGGTTCACATCGCGCATTGCGATGGCCATGGGGGGCCGCGTGGCCGAAGAATTGAAATTCGGCAAAGAAAACGTTACCTCGGGGGCGTCGCAAGATATCAAACAGGCCACCCAAATGGCCCGTGCGATGGTCACGCAATATGGCTTTGCCGAAGAAATCGGCATGGTTGATTACGCCAATGAACAACAATCCTATCTTGGTACGGTTGGCGGCGGCACCACCCATTCCGAAGACATGCAAAAACGCATTGATGCCAAGGTCAAAGAATTCATCGACGAAGGCTATGCCACGGCAAAACGCATTTTGACCGAACAAAACCAGGAATGGGAAAACTTGGCAAAAGGGTTGTTGGAATATGAAACCCTGACCGGGGATGAAATCAAAAAGGTTATGGCGGGTCAGGCGTTGAACCGTGATAATGACGATGATGACGCCCCCGATTCTGGCGGAACGCCGTCTTTGGCGGCCATTCCCAAAACCAAACCCCGCGCGCAAAAACCCGATGATGACGGCCTAAGCCCGGAACCAACCTAAGGGCGATTACAGCCAGTCAACATAAACGCATGATCATGTCAGGCGCCCCAATCGGGCGCCTGTCTTTTTATTATGGCTTGGCCGCAAGCGCCGCACATATCGCATCCAAATGCCTGCGTGGCAAAATCAACAACAAACCTGGCCCGTTGGGGGCGATATCCAAACGCGTATCTTGCATTTCATTGGATGTTCCAATTTGGGTCGCGGGGTCAAATTGGATATCGTCAATTGCCCATCGCAACCCCGATGCCCGCGCCGTTACAGCGCGCAGCGGAAAAAGCGACACACGCGTGCCAACCGGCAAATCAAGGCATAATGGCG
>CAZPSB010000114.1:4490-6515 GCA_964589025.1 uncultured Jannaschia sp.
ATGAAAGATGCATCACAATATCAATCTGGCCCATCACAATCACGCGGCAATCTGGGTGTTTGACAAGGCTGTGATACACAGCCAATTCGTGGTCTGTTCTTTTACCGGTAAAACCAACCGCAATCATAAAGGGCGCGCGCACGCATCGCAGGGCTTTGTCAAAATCTGTGGTGTCTTGTTCTGCGATTTGGGTCACGATTGCGGGGTCAATTTCGGGGCTTAGTTGCACCGAATCCAAATCGCCCAAAATGGCCGATGGTATATGTCCAAACCCCAAGGCTGCATTTGCGCCGTGATCAACCCCAATCAAATTGGGCGCATATGACACCGCAAGATCAAGATCAGACCGCGCCACCGTGCCGCCACCAATCAATGTAACCGGTGTTTTATACCCCATCATGGCAAGATAGCCCAAAAGGCAACGCGTGTATGCTTTGTTTGTTCAAACACCCATTGACCGACATTCATGACAGCCACCTTTTCAAATCGCAAAAATTGTATTACCCTGATCCACAGAGGCAGATTAAATCACAGACATGAACAACATGTGGATATAATAAAAACACACGTTATGATAGATCGGCATGATGTTGTATCTATCATATGATCTAACAACCAGCTGAGCTTGCATTTTGACCATACCACCTTTGTTATTAACACCTGAATGCCGCGTTGATACACCAAATGGCCCCCAACAGGCGCCACAACGCACCGTGCAGGCCTCTGTGCAGGCTTCTGCCCCTATGCAAGCCCCTGTTCAGCCCCCCCCTTTTTCTGCGCACTCAAATGATATGGGCCAAGGTACGCTGTTTGATGAATTTGCAAATGGCGGCCCTATTATGGCGCAAAATGCAGCGGCACCTCATGCGGATGCGGATGCGCGCGCCGAAGAACGATTTACGGATTTCTTGGAACAAAATAATATTGATGATATCAAACAGGCGGTCATGCTTGCGGTTTATTATGTTAAAACCGTCGAAGGGCAACAGCCCCCATCGCATGCGCGCGTGATCCATTTACTGACGCGCGTTGTTGAAGATGTTGATCACAATGACGTTATTCAAGCAATTTCAGAACTTGTTCAAGAACAATGCCTAACACAAAATCCCAAAGGCAACAGGATGGACACCGCCAGAACGTCACAAGCCGCCGCATATATGCAAAATATTAAGGGAATTTAATCGCGCGTTTGCGCATCAGGGTCGGCTTGTCCCACGCCTTTGAACACGGCCCGAAAGGGGATCGCCCATGCAATGCCCAAGACGATATAAATGCCCAATTCCACCCAAAGCGATGGCCGGTCAAACAGGCTAAGCCCCCACCAAGCCAGCGCGATATAGGCGGGCAGGCCCAAAACAAGCAATAAAATTGATAAAATACGACGTGTTTTATAGGTCATTTTTGGCATCTCTTGCAATTGTGATATCGCATGGCGGGTTTAATCGGCGAATGGGTCTTTGACCAAAATTGTGTCTTCGCGTTCAGGCGAAGTTGACAACAAGGTCACGGGGCAATTGATCAATTCTTCAATCCGGCGCACATATTTGATCGCCTCGGCGGGTAAATCATTCCATGATCGCGCGCCTTCGGTTGATGCATTCCAGCCCGGCAATGTTTCGTAAATCGGGGTGGCGCGCGCCTGTAGATCGGCGGCCATGGGCAGATAATCCACCCGTTCACCATCAAGATCATAGCCAACACAGATTTTCAATTCTTCAAACCCGTCAAGCACATCAAGTTTTGTCAATGCAATGCCATTTACCCCCGATGTCGCACAGGTTTGTCGAACCAAAACCGCATCAAACCACCCACAGCGCCGTTTGCGCCCTGTGGTTGTGCCAAATTCATGCCCGCGTTCGCCAAGGCGTTGGCCATCGGCATCATTCAATTCGGTTGGAAACGGGCCTTCGCCCACGCGGGTGGTATAGGCTTTGACAATACCAAGCACAAAATCAATGGCCCCCGGCCCCACACCAACCCCCGTGGCCGCCTGCCCGGCGATCACATTGGACGATGTGACAAAGG
>CAZPSB010000115.1:0-858 GCA_964589025.1 uncultured Jannaschia sp.
CCGGGGGCCAAGGCCCGGCTGCGCCGATCTAACACCAAGTCATCCGACCATGCCCAAGGATGGCCAAATCGAATTGCACGTGTATCGGCCTTGGGTTTGAGCCGCAGTTTTGGATAAGGTGAATCTGTCATAAGGGGGTGTTTACGCGCTTATGCGCCCCACCGCTAGAGGCGGGATTATATCCCAAGCGTCTATTTTCGGGCCTGTTTGATGGGGCGGCGACGCACCCAAACACGGGTTTGCCCGCGATATTTATACAAAGGCGCGTCAGGCAGGAAATCGGTTTGCGATATGCGGAACGCCAAAATGATGATGCTGATGATTCTGTAAAGCGATCTCATCGCGGCCCCCGATCACAGTACGCAAGGCAAATTATGTACCTTGTGCAGGCTTGATATACAAGACAGCCCCCCCTTGCCATCACCGCCTTGCGGGGCAGGTGATGCGCGGGCATGAATCGCATTCTGGCCCGGTCAAGACCGGGTTTTGCGCGGTTGCAGGCGCGATGGCGCGCAGCAACATCACAGATCGCCAAACCGGCAAGGTGGTGAAATCGGGTGGGGATATAGCCGTGCACACAGACCATGTTCGAAAACATGCGCCTTGTGGGGTTTGGATATCAGTGATCTGCGGTTGGTTGGGCCGGCCCGCCACACCAAAAACGGGCAAAACAGGGCAGGCCGCCCCGAATCGCGGCAACTCAAACCCCGCCAATGGTTTGCGAAACACCATTGCGCCCGCCGCATCAAATACCGTCAGGCCAAAATCGGGTGTATCATCATCGCCCGGCAAAGCCGCAAACCGGCGCAGCAGCAGCCCAATATCGCCATTGCACAGGGCCAGGCATTTGGCCGGGTC
>CAZPSB010000115.1:868-5562 GCA_964589025.1 uncultured Jannaschia sp.
GATCCAGCTTGCTCAACATGGCCGGCACGCTGCGCACCATGAAGGCGTTGGGGCTCGAGCTGCTGGCAAAGCTTGGCTACCAGGCAGTGGCGAGCACCGGCTCTCCCTACGCCGCCGACTGGCTCAAGGCGCGCGGCATCATCGGCATAGGCGGTAAGCCATGCATGGCACAGATCGCGCGCGGCACGATGGGGTAGATCGGCCTTTTGCATAATAGGGGCAATCGCCTTTTGGCCTTTGGCTTCGATTTGGGGGAAATGATACCCGGCGGCGTGGAAAAAGGCCTCGGCCATTTCGATGGGCGGGCGGGTATGGGGCAGGGGGGCGGTTTGATCGGGGTCAAGATGTGCGGTGACCGCCTGTGCGCGATCAGACAAAGCCGTGTCTTGGCCCAACCGGTCGCGCAGGGCCGAAAGCGTATGTTCCAATTCACGCAGCTGGAGATCTTGGGCCACAATCACATCGGCCCAATCAGGGCAATGCGCCATCAGGTTTAGCGCAGGGTCGGTATAGTTTTGTTGGGATATGCCATATTTTGCACCAATCGCCCCAAGGTTTTGCCGTTGGGCCGCATCGCCCCTGCCTGTCAAGGTTTTGGGATCAACCCCAAGGCATTTTCCGATGTCAATCAAAAGCTTGCCACCAATCCGGCGGTGATCATGTTCGATTAAATTCAGATAACTGGCCGATATATGCGCCTGTTTGGCCAGGTCGCTTTGTTTGAGACCCAATGCAACCCGACATTCACGAATGCGCGCCCCGGTTGTGGGCCCGGTTTTGTTGGGGGGGCGTGTGTGTGTCATGGCCCAACATCGCCCAACCCATTATATGCGTGCAATGGCATTCATCATGTATCGGCCACGGTGTCATCTTGGATTTCTGGACGATCCCAGAAATAATTTCCAGGCCGGCCCGTCATATATTGGCGCAAACAAATCATTTCGCTGTCATTGGTGACAAGTGGAATGCGGGTTGTTTCAACGGGGCCTTCATGCAGCGTCCAAAAACAGCCATCTTCTTCCAACTGGGCCCCGCGCAGGTTTTGTTCTGGCCGGGCCATGATTGCGGCATTGGGGTAATGTGAAATAGATCCCCTTGGGGCGTCGGGGTCAGTGTTTGATGCGGTATTGGTGGGAAATGCCGGTATAAACGAACACCCACCCAATAGTATCACGCCCAAAGCCGCCAAATAACCAAACCGCATTTTCTTCTCCGAATATATAAGCAAACGTCGTTTTTACGCATTATGCCTGTGTTAAGCTTTGGGTTAAACTTTTTTCTGCCCCGTTTACAGGGCTTTCATCATATTTTAGCGAAATGTCGCAGAGGATAGGGGGATAACCCAATCATGTCATCGTGTTTTGCGTTGCAATTTGGGTGGTTCACTGCGGCATAAGCGCAGGATTTGCGCCATATAGGGTTTTTGGGCGTCCTCGGCGCGGATGGCCCCGTATAGACGGCGGGTGATGCCGTGTTTGGTTAATGGTTTGACCTTGATTGAACTGGTTTTTCCCAGATCGCGTACCACCCAATCGGGCAAAACCGCCACGCCGCGCCCTGAGGCAACCAACAACAAAATCACTGCTGATAATTCCACCTGCCGGATGGCCTGTGGTTCAACGCCTGCGGGGATCAGCAATTGGTTAAACGCATCCAGACGCGCGCGATCCACCGGATAGGTCAGCAAAACCTGATCGGCGAAATCTGCCGCATCAATCCATGGTTTTTGCGCCAAAGGGTGATTGGCCGCACAGATGAACACCGATTCGTAATCGAATAGGGGGATGAATTGGGTATCGGGCACATCTTCGGGATCAGATGATATCACCAAATCGACCGCGTGCCGGGTCAGGGCGGGCAGGGCATCAAATTGCAGGCCAGGGCGAATATCGACATCGACATCGGGCCAAGACCGGCGAAACACATCCAGCACAGGCAGCAGCCAATCAAAACAGGCATGACATTCAATCGCGATATGCAATCGCCCCGATTGGCCGGATCGCAAGCTGGCAAATTCGGTGACCAAGGCATCGACACGGGGCAAAACCTCATCTGCGAGCCGCAAAAATTTCACCCCCGCCGCCGATAGGCGCATAGGCTTTGACCGGCGCACGAATAAATCAACGCCTGTTTGGTCTTCTAGCGCCTTGATTTGATGGCTTAGCGCGCTTTGCGTGATATGCAGAACATCTGCGGCGCGCGCTAGGCTGCCTTGTTCATGGATCGCGCGGATCGTTTTCAGGTGGCGCAGTTCAATATGCATATGAAATTCATATTCATTGTGAAAATTATGAATTTGAATACATGATCTTTCTGTGAAAGTCATGCCTTATATGCAAATTGCCTGAAAGGCCCCAAAATGACTGCGCCCAAAATATCATTTGAATTTTTCCCGCCCAAATCTATTGAGGGGTCTTTCAAACTGTGGGACACCCTAAATGTGTTGGCCCCGCTGCGCCCCGATTTCGTGTCTGTAACCTATGGCGCAGGCGGCACAACGCGCGATTTGACCCATGATGCGGTCACGGCCATTCATGGCCATTACGGTGTGGCTGTGGCTGCACATCTGACCTGTGTGGATGCCACCCGGCGCGAAACTTTGGACATTGCCGAAACCTATGCCGCCGCAGGGATCCGCGATATTGTGGCCTTGCGCGGTGATCCACCGCAAGGCCGCGCCGGGTTCACCGCGCATCCCGATGGGTTTGCAAGTTCAATCGAATTGATCGAAGGTTTGGCCAAAACCGGCAGGTTCAACCTGCGCGTGGGTGCCTACCCCAATCGCCACCCCGAAGCCGCGTCAATCGACGAAAGCGTCACCTATCTAAAGCGCAAACTGGATGCCGGTGCCACATCGGCGATCACCCAGTTTTTCTTTGAGGCCGATACGTTTTTCCGTTTTCGTGATGCCTGCGCCGCCCAAGGCATTGCCGCGCCTATCATCCCGGGCATTTTGCCGGTGAATGATTGGGGCCGTGTGCGCCGTTTTGCCACCGCAACCGGCGTGCCCATTCCCGATTGGATGAACGAAGCCTATCGCAAAGCCGCCCGTGATGGCCGCGAGGGCCTTCTTTCGGTCGCATTATGTGCCGAATTATGCAGTACCCTGATTGCCGGTGGGGTTGACGATTTGCATTTCTATACGCTCAATACCCCCGAATTGACACGCGATGTCTGCGCGGCGCTTGGCATCACGGCGCCCGCCAAACTTGCCCATGTGGCCTGATGCTGTGTCATAACCACAATTTGACCGGGAAATGCCAATAGACAAAGGGGGGGCAAATTGTCTTATCATTTGACATGGCCCGCATAGTCGGGCACCCAATTGGCTTTGTGATGCAAGGAGAGATATCATGATATCGCCGGTTCTGCCGACATATGCACGTGCAAACCTGTCCTTTACCCATGGGCAAGGGGCGTGGTTACATGAGGCAAATGGCCGACGTTACCTTGATTTCGCAAGCGGCATCGCGGTTTTGGCGCTTGGCCATAATCACCCGGTATTGGTTCAGGCGCTAACCAATCAGGCGCAAAAATTGTGGCATGTGTCAAACCTTTACACGGTGCCCGAACAGGAAATCCTGGCCAATCTGTTGGTGGAACACACATTCGCCGACACGGTGTTTTTCTGCAATTCCGGGACCGAGGCCACCGAACTTGGCATAAAAATGGCCCGCAAATACCGCCATGGCACCGATGCACCAGATCGCCGGACGATCTTGTGTTTTGAGGGCGCGTTCCATGGCCGGTCCATCGCCGCGATTTCGGCGGCTGGGCAAGAAAAACTGATCAATGGGTTTGGCCCTTTGCTGCCTGGGTTCAAACATCTGCCCTTTGGCGATCACGACGCGCTGCGCGCGGCGGCGCAGGCCCCTGATGTGGGCGCGATTATGGTGGAACCCATCCAAGGCGAATCCGGTATTCGCGCGCTGCCCGATGTCTGCCTAAAGGGTCTGCGCGATTTATGCGATGAATTTGGCCTTTTGTTGATATTTGATGAAATTCAATGCGGTATGGGCCGCACGGGAAAATTATTTGCGCATGAATGGGCTGGCATTACGCCCGATATCATGCTGGTGGCCAAGGGCATTGGCGGCGGGTTTCCCTTAGGCGCGGTCTTGGCGACCCAAAAGGCCGCACAAGGTATGACCGCCGGATCGCATGGGTCAACCTATGGGGGCAATCCTTTGGGCTGCGCGATTGGCGCGGCGGTGATGGGCGAAATCACCAAGCCTGGCTTTCTTGAAGATGTGACCCGCAAGGCCGGGCATTTGCGCCAAGGGCTTGAATCACTTGTTGCCACCCATCCCGATGTGTTCGAAGGGGTGCGCGGTGCGGGCCTGATGTTGGGCCTAAAGTGCAAAATGCCAAATACCGATATCATCGCAGCCGGCTATGATCAAGGCGTGCTAAGCGTACCCGCAGGCGATAATGTCATCCGTATTTTGCCGCCGCTGACCATCACCGATGATGACATCACCCAAGGCATTGCGCGGCTTGATCGCGCGGCAAGCGCGCTTGAACATTCCACCGCGCCATCGGCGTGAATTTCTTTTATTTATGATAAAGGGTTACAATAATGCCCCATTTTCTGGATATTAACAAAACCGACCCCGGCGATTTGCGGGCCATGTTGACCCAAGCCGCCAATATGAAATCGGCGCGTGCGGGCAAACCCAAAGGCGCACCCGATG
>CAZPSB010000115.1:5572-6456 GCA_964589025.1 uncultured Jannaschia sp.
AAGATCATCTTGTTGCGTTGATCTTTGAAAAACCATCGACCCGCACCCGCGTCAGCTTTGACGCAGGGGTGCGGCAGATGGGCGGGCAATCCATGGTTCTAACCGGCAGCGAAATGCAGCTTGGCCATGGCGAAAGCATCGCCGACACTGCCCGCGTGTTATCGCGCTATGTCGATTTGATTATGATCCGCACCTTTGAAGAAGATGTGTTGTTGGAAATGGCCGAATATGCATCGGTTCCGGTGATCAATGGGTTGACCAATCGCACCCATCCCTGCCAAATCATGGCCGATATCTTGACATATGAAGAACATAACGGCCCGATTGCGGGCAAAAAAGTGGTGTGGTGCGGCGATGGCAATAACGTGTTTGCCAGTCTTGCCCAAGCGGCGGGGCAGTTTGGGTTTGACCTAACTTTTGCCGGGCCGGAAACGCTTGATCCTGAACAGGTTTTCTTGGACGAAGCCCGCGCAAAAGGCGCCGATATTCGTATAGAACGCGACCCCGACAAAGCCGCCCAAGGTGCCGATTTGGTGGTCACCGATACATGGGTGTCGATGCATGACAGCCAATCAGCCCGCGAAAGGCGGCACAATCAATTGCGCCCTTATCAGGTGAACCAAGATCTGATGGCGCGCGCCCAACCCGATGCGTTATTCATGCATTGCCTGCCCGCCCATCGCGATGAAGAGGTCACAAGCCAAGTCATGGATGGCCCCAATTCGGTGATTTTTGACGAGGCCGAAAACCGCCTGCACGCGCAAAAGGCCGTTTTGCGGTGGTGTTTGGGCGTTTAGACGCCCCGCCGCCCTTGCGCAGGCGCATTTAAGGGTTAAAATAGATCACAACTGGCGGCCTTGACATTGGGCCGCCCAATGGGGCCA
>CAZPSB010000116.1:0-5673 GCA_964589025.1 uncultured Jannaschia sp.
CCAGATGGCACGGGCGGGCCGACGACCGAGCCTTGCGGTATATGTGAACATTGCACCGCAATCGCCGCCGGGCGCCATGTGGATGTGATGGAAATGGACGCAGCATCGCATACGGGCGTACAAAATATCCGCGATGCGATTATCGAAACCGTCAGTTACCGCGCCGCCACCGCGCGCTATAAGATTTTTATCATTGATGAGGTTCACATGTTATCGACCAGCGCGTTTAACGCGTTGCTCAAAACATTAGAAGAACCGCCCGCGCATGTGAAATTCCTATTTGCCACGACCGAGATTCGTAAAGTCCCCGTCACGGTCTTAAGCCGATGCCAAAGGTTTGATTTGCGCCGAATCGAACCCGAGGTGATGATTGATCATTTGCAAACCATCGCCCAAAAGGAAAACGCCGCGATTGCCAAGGATGCGCTGGCCCTTATTACCCGCGCCGCCGAAGGATCCGTGCGCGACGCCATGAGCCTGCTGGATCAGGCCATTGCCCATGGCGCGGGTGAAACCACCGCCGATCAGGTGCGCGCCATGTTGGGCCTGGCCGATCGCGCCCGCGTCACCGATTTGTTTGAATCCATCATGGCAGGCCACGCAGATAAGGCGTTGAATGAACTGGGTGCGCAATATGCCGATGGGGCCGATCCGGTGGCGGTGTTGCGCGATCTGGCCGAAATCACCCATTGGCTTAGCGTGATTAAAATCACGCCTGCCGCCGCCGATGACCCCACCATCGCCCCCGAAGACCGCGCCCGGGGTTTGGTATTATCCCAAAAGCTGGCCATGCGGGTCTTGGCGCGCATGTGGCAAATGTTGCTAAAAGCGCTTGAGGAAATCACCCTTGCCCCCAATGCCATGATGGCCGCAGAAATGGCGATTATCCGCCTGGCCCATGTGGCCGATTTGCCTACGCCGGGGGATTTGGTCAAGAAATTGCAAAATGCCGCCCCGCCATCATCGGCCCCGGCACCCGGCGCGCCTGCGCCATCGACCGCGTCATCGACCGCGTCATCGGCCCAAGGTGATGATGGGCCGCGCGCCGGATATGTACAAACGGGCGGCGGGGTGGTGGCCATGGCCCAACCCGCCCAAGCCCAAAATGTCGATCTATCGGCCTATCCGACATTTAACAGCCTCATCGCCCTGATTGAGACAGCGCGCGACATCAAATTACTGGTCGAGGTCAAACACGCGATTCGCCTTGTGTCTTATGCCCCTGGCCGGATCGAGCTTGAACTTACCCCTGATGCGCCTAGCGATCTTGTCCAACGTCTTGGGCGGGTCTTGCAGGCCACCACCGGCGCACGTTGGGTGATTTCAATCGTAACCGATGGCGGCGGGCCAACCCTGGCCGAGGCCGAGGCCGCCGAAAAATCAAAGATCGAGGCCGAAATCACCGCCCACCCCCTGATGAAAACGGTTCTGTCGCTCTTTCCTTCTGCCAAAATCACCGATATCCGCAGCACCGAAAGCTTGGCCAAAACCGCACAGGCCAATGCCCTGCCCGAACATCCCGAAGATGATGATGGCTGGAACCCGTTTGAAGATGATTAACACAAAAGGACAGTTCAAAAAATGCTGAATGGTTTAGGAAAACTGGGCGATATGGCCAATATGATGAAAAAGGCCAAGGATATGCAAACGCAATTGGCCGCTTTGCAACAAGAATTGGCCAATACCACCGTGACAGGTGAGGCCGCAAATGGCGCCATACGTGTAAGCGCATCCGCCAAAGGCACCATCACGGCCCTTGATATTGCCCCTGATTTTCACGCCACTGCCACGCAGGCCGATCTGCAAACCGCCATTCTGGCCGCCACCCAAGATGCACAAACCAAAGGCCGCGACCTAAGCGAGGCCGAAATGCGCAAATTGGCCGATCAGATCGGCCTGCCGCCGGGTATGAATTTACCGATCTAGGGCCATCACATGCGCGACGCCCCCAAAGATATCGAAGCCCTGATTGATTCCATGGCCCGCCTGCCGGGCCTTGGCCCACGATCGGCACGCCGGGCGGTGTTATACCTGATCACCAAACGCGATTTATTGCTGCGCCCTTTGGCGGGTCATATGGCCAAATTGGCCGAAACCGTGCGCATTTGTGAAAATTGCGGCAATATCGCAACCGGGCCTTTATGCAATATCTGCATGGATGACAGCCGCGCGAATGGGCAAATCTGTGTGGTCGAATCCATCAGCGACCTTTGGGCCATGGAACGCAGTCAGGTCTTCAGGGGGCGCTATCATGTTTTGGGCGGCACGTTAAATGCGCTGGATAATATCGGGCCAGAGGATCTGAACATCCCCCATCTTATGGGCCGCATTTCAACCGATCACATATCTGAAATCATTCTGGCCCTGAATGCCACGGTTGATGGGCAAACCACGGCGCATTACATCGTGGATATGTTGCTTGATTTTGATATAACGATCACATCTTTGGCCCAAGGTGTACCAATTGGCGGCGAATTGGATTATCTGGATGAAGGCACCATTTCCGCTGCGCTGCGTGCGCGCAAAACGGTATAAGGGGGCATCGCCTTGGCCCGTCTTTCAAAACGCAGTTTAATATCCAATCTAAGGCCTTTTGTCATCGCATATGGGGGCGCATATTTGGCCGCAAACGCCCCGCGTGGTGTTGTATATGTGTTGGATATAGATTTATGTGCCGGATGTTTTCAACATTGGCTGGTTTCTATCATCTATCTGCAAACGTTATTGGCCGCCGCCCTTATGGCGATATTGTCTTGCGTGATCTGGTTTCGCCTGAAACGCATACCATTTCAAGCCCGGCCAGCCGGTATAATGATGGCGCTATTTATGGCCATTGCACTTGGTGTGGGTTGGGGGTTTGACCATCCGAACCACCCGATATTGGGCCATATTGCACTGGCAAACCTGCAGTTTATCGTCGGGCTATATGTGGTATCGCGATATCAACAGGCCGTATATGGCATTCCGCCACCCCGATAAATCCCATCGCTTTTGGTCTTTATTCCAGTGCGCCAGACATGTATATGAAGCGTGATTTCCGAACATCACGGGATAAGCGGGCCACCCCCGCAGCCTTATGTCAGGCAACGCGACAGGCGTATACAAAGGAGCGCTGATCAATGAATAAACCTATTATGGCCAAAGCCACCGCTGTTTGGCTGGTTGATAACACCACGCTGAGCTTCAAACAAATCGGCGATTTTTGTGGCCTGCATGAACTAGAAGTCCAAGGCATTGCCGATGGTGATGTGGCCACCGGTGTCAAAGGGTTTGACCCGATTGTCAACAATCAACTGACCCAAGATGAAATCACCAAAGCCGAGACCAACCCCCTGCATAAGTTGCAGTTGAAATTCAACCCCGCCGCCCTTGGCGAAGAAAAACGCCGTGGCCCGCGTTATACGCCTTTGTCCAAACGCCAAGATCGCCCGGCCTCTATTCTATGGTTGATAAAATTTCACCCCGAACTAAGCGATGGGCAAATCTCGAAACTGGTGGGGACCACAAAAACCACCATCGAAACCATCCGCGATCGCAGCCATTGGAATATGGCAAATATCCAACCAATTGACCCCGTGGCCCTTGGTCTGTGCAAACAGATGGAATTGGATGCCGCCGTGCAAAAGGCCAATGCCAAGAAAATGCGCGAAAACGGCGTCAACATGACAGATGAAGAACGCCGCCATCTGGTGTCAACCGAACAAAGCCTAGGTATGGATACCAACCCGGATGCCCCATCGCCAATGGCAGGCCTAGAACAATTTGGCCTTGGCCAAGATGCCGATGAACCCGATACATCCAATGCCGATATGTTGGATGCAGAAAGTTTCTTTAACCTGCCCAATGATAATGATGCAGGCGATGACGACGACGATACCTAAACCCGTTTAATGTGCGGCGGCCGAAACGGCATCCAACAAGGTTCGGCCGCCATCCACCGTCATGATTTCGCCGGTGACAAACCCCGCCGCATCCGATGCCAAAAACTGCACCGCGCCGGTGACTTCGCGCGCAGATGCAATGCGCCCCAATGGCGTAGATTGCCGGATTTCATCGCGCAGCCCATCGGTTTCATTCAGGCTGTCTTTCAAACTGGCCGACATCAGCGACCCAAACGCCACCCCATTGACGCGAATACGTTCGGGCGCAAGCGCCACCGCCAAACTGCGCGTGGCCTGATCAAGGGCGGCGGCACTGATGGAATAGGCCATCAAATCCGGGTGGGTGCGCTGTGCGGCAATAGATGATATATTGATGATTGACCCGATCGAGGCATCATCCCCCCGACCATCGTGTTTGGCCATATCAATCATACGCCGCGCCACAGATTGGCTAAGCCGTAATGCCGCCATCATATTTTGATCCAACAAGGTCGCAATCGAATCATCATTGGAATCCAACGGGTCGGTGCGCATCACTTGGCGGCTGGCATTGACCAAAATATCAATCCGGTCAAACGCATCAACCGAAGCTGACACCAGGTTTTCAATCGTCAATTTTTCGCGCAAATCCCCCGCGAAATAATGCACCTGGCCTTTTTCATCATTCATTTCACCGCATTCATCCACCAAACGCGCCTTGTCACGATCTGCAAACATCACATTCGCGCCGCGATCTATGAAATGGCGCGCAATCGCCAGACCCACACCATTGGCCGCCCCGGTGATAATCGCATTTTTGCCTTGGATAGAAAGGGTCATGATTTCACCTATTGTGCAGGGGCCGCGGTTTGGCGGCCTCGTATAATTTATAACCATCCAGTTCGCCCAACAGGCGCCCGGTGGCAAAATGCATTTTCAGACTGTCTTCATAGGGCAAATGGCGGTTGGCCACCATAATGAACCGCCCCCCCGATTTCAAATTGCGCGCCGCCGCCGCGATAAAGGCCCGGCCCAAATCCGGATCGGCCTGCCGGCCCGTATGAAAAGGCGGGTTGCACAAGATCATATCATAACGTTCATCCGTCTGCAGATGGGTGATATCGGCCCAATAAAACCCGGCCCGCGCATCGGGGATATTTTGGCGCGCCAAATCCAACATGCCGTGATGGGCCTCGTATAAATCAAGATGGGTGATATCGGGATTTTCTGCCAAAATCTCAGCCGCGATATAACCCCAACCGGCGCCAAAATCGGCCACACACCCCTTGGGTGCAGGGCATAAGGCAACCAGAATTTCCGACCCACGATCCGGGCCAGCGGCAGAAAACCCATCCGGGGCAGTTTTGTATCCGCTTGGGGTTTGAACGGGGGCCAAGGCCCAATCGGCCACATTATCGGGCAATATATCGGGGCGGCGCAGCCAGATCAGTTTACCATGCGCCTTGGACAAAACGCCTTTTATATCAAACCGCTGCCGCATCTGTTTGAGAATGGTTTCTACCCCCAGATCCTTTTGGCCATCAATCATCAACATCCCACCGGGGCCAAGATGGGCAAGTGCAGTGGCGATATGGCCGAAATTGCCTGCGCGTGATTTGCCAATATGAACCAAGGCCTGATCAAACAGGCCATCGGGCGATTGCACCACATCAAACCCCCGCGCCACAAGGCGATCAACATCCGGGCGAAACCCTTGCACACAAATGGGGGCGGGTAAGTTCGAATAATCACCATCGCCTTGGGCATTCAAGATCAGACAGGGGCCGGATGTCAGGCTAAACTGATCATCACC
>CAZPSB010000116.1:5683-6450 GCA_964589025.1 uncultured Jannaschia sp.
CCAACGTGCGCGCACAGACATATCTGCCGAGGGCGCCTAGCCCTCTTTCTCCATTGTGCATTGCAGGGGATGTTGGTTTTGCCGGGCGAAATCCATCACTTGGGCCACTTTGGTTTCGGCAATTTCATAGGAAAACACCCCCACCACAGCCACGCCTTTTTTATGCACCGTCAACATGATTTCAATCGCTTGGGCATGGGTGATGCCGAAAAACCGTTCCAACACATGCACCACAAATTCCATCGGGGTGAAATCATCATTTAGCAACAACACCTTATACATAGGTGGGCGTTGGGTTTTTGGTTTTGTTTTGGTGATGACATCCGTTTCGCCATCATCAATGGGGGGGGTGTTGGCCATTATCCATGATGTGATTTTCATTGCGCCTCCAGATGGTCACGCCTTACACTTTGATGTGGATTATATAAAGCAACAATTGCACCAAAAAAGGGGGGTGTTGCATGATGACCCATGCACGGCCCTTGATTCGATATTTTGCAACAGGATCACAAAACCCATGATTGATTCCCTGATCCTGCCCCTTCAGGCCCGAATTTTGCGCCCGCTGGCCCAATCTTTGGCCAAGACAGGCATTCGCGCCGATCATTTGACATTGGCCGGTTGCGCAATTGGTGTGGCCGCGGCCTGTGCGGCGTTTTGTTTGCTCATTCCTGTTCCAACGCCGTACGTTCCAGGTCAACCTGCGCCTTCCAGAGCTCATCCGCGGCGGCATCTTCGATGGCGACCTCGTAGCGGCCGATGCCCGC
>CAZPSB010000117.1:0-6427 GCA_964589025.1 uncultured Jannaschia sp.
AGCGCTGGATTGTGGATCCAGAGGTCCCCCGTTCAAGCCGGGGAGGCGGTACCATTATCATTCAATTGTCATTGTCTGGGTCATATCACGGCTTTCGATGTCAAAGATGCGGATCACCCGATCATCCCCAATGACAATGATACGATCATCCAGAATCGAAAACCCCTGCGCCTGTACCCCGCCGGGCAGGGCATAATCTTGGGGTAAAACCAATGCCACACGCGTTTCACCATTCAATCGGATGACAAGCAGCGTGATGATGGTTATGACACCTGCAATCATCACCACCGTTAACACGGTGACCAATATGCGCAGAAATTTCAAAGATGCCGGCAGGTCGTCTGAAAGTTCTGGTTCAGGAGCACGCGCCATGTCAGGGCCTCATCATGTTGTCACAGTTGAAATCGGGGCCGATCCCGATCGCCGCCTAGATAAAGCACTGGCGCGCGATGTGCCAGAGGATGCACATCTAAGCCGATCACGCCTTATGCGGTTGATTGATGATGGCGCGGTGGCGGTCAATGGGGTGGTGCAAACCAACGCTAGGGCCGTGTTGGCGCAGGGCGATATCGTTACCATCACTGTCCCCCCGGCACAGCAACATCATATTGTGCCCCAGGATATTGCGTTAAACATTGTGCATGAAGATGATGATTTGATTGTCGTGAATAAACCCGCCGGCATGGTGGTGCACCCCGCGCCGGGATCGCCCGATGGCACGTTGGTTAATGCGTTGCTACATCATTTTGGCGGGCGTCTTTCGGGCGTGGGCGGGCAAAAACGCCCCGGCATTGTGCACCGGATTGATAAAGACACATCGGGGCTGTTGGTGGTGGCCAAATCAGATCAGGCCCATCACGGGTTATCGGCGCAATTTGCCGATCATTCGATCAATCGCACCTATCTTGCGCTGTGCCATGGGGTGCCAGATCGTGCCGATCCGCGTTTGGGCGGGATTGCGGGCGTCAGTTTTGAACCCGGCAACATCATCAAAATCACCACGCAATTGGCACGGCATAAATTCGACCGCCAACGTCAGGCTGTGTGCAAACAAGGCGGACGGCACGCTGTCACACGCCTGCACGTGATGCAGGATTACGGCCCGCTTGCCTTGGTGTCATGCCGTCTTGAAACGGGGCGCACGCATCAGATCAGGGTGCATATGTCTTATATCGGGCATGGGTTGATCGGCGATCCGGTCTATGGCGGGCGGCGCAAATTTTCGGATAAACAAATGGGGGATATGGCCGCCCTGTTGAACGGGTTTAACCGCCAGGCGCTTCATGCGGCATCTTTGGGGTTTGAACATCCTGTGACGTGCCAGATGATGGAATTCACCGCAGATCTGCCGCAAGATATGGCGCAGGTTCTTACAAAATTGCGTGATTGGGTTTTATGATTGGATAATTATATGTTGACAAAAGCAGTAATTTGAAACATTAATAACGTTAATAACACCCCCCAGGCGACCTGCCGATAGGCAGAGCTCAACACCGGGGGGTTGCTTATTTTACGGGTATGATTGTGCGATTTAACAAAAATCCAACCACAATCGATGAACAAATTATCTTTCTTAAAGATCGCGGGCTTTGTATTTCTGACAAGGATGCAGCGCGCCAATGGCTTGAAACCGCATCATACTATCGGCTAAGTGCATATTGGCTCGTGTTTGAACACCCCCCAAATGATGGCAGTGTGCGCAGTAAAAATTTTGTTAAAGGCGCGACATTTGACGATGTCATCTCTCTTTATATTTTCGATAGAAAATTACGCCTTCTAGTGCTTGAGGCAATAGAGCGTATTGAAATCCACCTGCGATCTAGGTGGACGTATTACATGGTACATGAACATGGGCCCCATGCGCATTTGGATTCAAAACTGTTTGCAAATGTGTTTAAACATGCTGAACAATTTTGCAAATTGGCAAGATCAGTTGAAAGATCACAAGAAACATTCATTGAATACTATAAGGACAAATATTCGAAACCAAACATTCCGGCCCTTTGGCATGTTTCCGAACTTATGAGTTTTGGGGAACTGTCGAAATGGTTTCAGATCACCAAAGATAACGAAATAAAATATAAGATTGCAAAGGATATCGGCCTTCCGACAAGCCAAACAACCGAAGGCACATTGCATGTTTTATCTTATGTGCGAAATATTTGCGCGCATCATGGCCGTCTATGGAATAGAAAAACGGTAAAACGCCTGCCAAAAATAAAGTGGTTCCAAGATGATTTTAAGATGGTAGAAAATGACAAGGGCGGCCAAGAGCTTGATAATTCTACTTATAATGCCCTTGTCGCAATCCTCCACCTAACCCTTTCCCAAAAAACAGATACCACCTTGAAACAGCGGTTGTTTGATTTGTTAAATGAACAGCCAGATAAGACTTTATGCATGATGGGGTTTCCAAACGATTGGCGGGATAGGCCGGTATGGGTAGAAACCTAACTTTTGAATTTCGATCTTGGGTGTCATGTCTAAAATTCAATGGGGCAGGATCATGGCGCAATTGCACGATTTTACGCAGACATCTTGATTTTACGCAGACATCTTGACAAAAGTTAATCATATTTACATATAGGCTTTAAACAGGTTGAGGATCACATAATGTCGAATTACGCCAATCTGCCCGCGCCATCCCCCGAACAGGGGTTGAATCGCTATATGCAGGAAATTCGCAAATTTCCGATGCTAGAACCGGATGAAGAATATATGTTGGCCAAGCGCTGGGTCGAAGATCAAGACACCGAGGCCGCGCATAAAATGGTCACCAGCCATCTGCGTTTGGCCGCGAAAATCGCGCTGGGTTATCGGGGGTATGGCCTGCCACAGGCCGAGGTTATTTCCGAGGCAAATGTTGGCCTGATGCAGGCGGTCAAACGGTTTGACCCCGAAAAGGGGTTTCGGCTGGCAACCTATGCGATGTGGTGGATCCGGGCCTCGATTCAGGAATATATTTTGCGGTCTTGGTCTTTGGTCAAATTGGGCACGACATCGGCGCAGAAAAAATTGTTTTTCAATCTGCGCAAGGCCAAGGCCCGGATTGGCGCCTTGGAAGAGGGCGATATGCGCCCTGAAAATGTGCAACGCATCGCCCATGATTTGGGTGTCACCGAGGATGAAGTGATTTCAATGAACCGCCGTTTATCGGGTGGGGATGCATCGCTGAATGTCATGATCGGCGCGGGGTCTGAGGGCGACAGCGCCACCCAATGGCAGGATTGGTTGGAAGATGAAGGTGCCGATCAGGCCGGGGATTTTGCCGAACGCGAAGAATTTGAAGCCCGCATGGGGTTGATGACGCAGGCGATGGATGTGTTGAATGATCGTGAAAAAGACATCTTGACCCAACGCCGCCTGCAAGATCAACCTGTCACGCTTGAGGCCCTGTCGGCGACCTATAACGTCAGCCGCGAACGTATTCGTCAGATCGAAGTGCGCGCCTTTGAAAAATTGCAGTCCCGCGTCAAAGAATTGGCAGCGCAACAAGGCGGTTTATAGATTTGCCATTGCGTATCTGTTGGTTTTGACTCAACTATACTTGGAACAGTCAACACAGGTGATGTAATGACAAATCATGTCAGATGGGGTGTTTTGGGCGCGGCGGGATTTGCGCGTAAAACCATGGCCCCGGCTATTCATGCGGCCACGCGATCGGAATTTACGGCGCTTGCCACGCGCAACCCCGATAAGGCGGCGGCATTTGTGGCACTGGCCCCGGGGGTGAAATTGCATGATAATTATGATGCGCTATTGGCCGATCCGGCGATTGATGCGGTCTATATCCCCTTGCCCAATGCGATGCATGTGGATTGGTCCGTGCGCGCCACGCAGGCGGGCAAACATGTGTTATGCGAAAAACCGATTGGCCTGCATGCCGATGATTTTGACCGTCTGATTGCCGCGCGCGATGCAACCGGCCAAATGATTGCCGAGGCATGGATGCCTGCCCATCATCCTCAATGGGCCAAGATGCGTGATTTAATCGCCCAAGGCGCGATTGGTCATTTGCACAGCGTGACCGGGCATTTCAGCTATGGCTTGGGGGATGCAGGAAATATCCGCCTGAATTCCGATTTGGGTGGCGGGGCGTTGCGCGATGTGGGGGTTTATCCCATCGGGACATTCCGCTTTGCCACGGGGTTGGAACCGCAAATCATCTGGGCCGATGCGATTTTGGAAAACGGGGTGGATAGTTCCGCCTGGGTGCAGGCGCGTGCGGGCGATGTGCGGTTTTCATTTCATGTGTCGATGCGCACCACCCGCGAACAGGGCATGGTGTTTTACGGCGATCGCGGCAGCATTCAGTGCACCGCCCCGTTCAATGCCGGTGAATACGCCGAGGCACAATTGATTGTCAAACAAGACGGCGCCGATACCCGCGTGATCCGCTTTCCCACCGCGCAACAATATGTGTCGCAGGTTGAGGCCATGGCCGCCCATATTTTGGATGGCGTGAATTTCCCCTATGGTTTGGAACAATCGCGCGGCACGCAGGCGGTAATTGACGCGGTCTTTGCCCAATTGGGTGTTTAGGGGTGGCGATATTTTGGGCAAGATTGACTGATCAGTCACTCTACCCTATATGCCATTTATGAATAACAGGCAAACCCAAATCATCACCTGCGCAATCCCCTTGTTTTTAACCGAAGGCGTGGGCGTATCGACCGCGCGCATTGCCAAGGCCGCCGGGGTGTCAAATGGAACCTTGTTTAATGCATTCGCGACCAAACAAGATTTGATTGATGCCATTTACCTAAAAACAAAAACCGATATGGTGGCTGCATTTGCCACATCTGATGATGCATCGAAAGATGCGCCTTTGGGGCGTGCACGGCTGCGCGCGATGTGGGATGCGTATTTGGATTGGGCAAAAACCACCCCACAAGATCACAAGGTGATGCATCTTTTAAAAGATTCTGGCCTGACCAGCCCGGCCATGAATGGCGTTGTGGATAGAATGCTTGCCCCTTATGCCACCGGGTTGCAGCGCGCGCTGACAACCGGGGCCATCATAGGGCCGGATGCGGCCTATGTGGGGGCGGTTATTTTCGCCCAAATTGATCTTGTGATTGATCACGATTTACAGGGCCACGATGTTGATTTGGCCTTTGATATGCTTTGCAACACGATAGGATTGAAAAAATGACCAAAGTTTTTCTAACCGGTGCGTCCGGTTTTATCGCCAAACATATTCTGCGCGAAATGTTGGAAAAGGGATATGAGGTGCGGGCCTCGGTGCGGTCGGACACACGCAAATCTGAGATTGAGGCGCTGTTTCCCGATCATAACATCGAATTTGCCTTTCTTGATTTAAACGTGGATGAAGGATGGAATGACGCGATGCGGGGATGTGATGTGTTGATCCACACGGCATCGCCCTTTCCTTTGGCCGAACCAAAAGACCCGCAAAGCCTGATCCGCCCGGCCGTTGATGGCACTTTGCGTGCGCTAAGGGCGGCGCATTCTGTGGGGATCAAACGCGTTGTCCTGACATCTTCAAATGCGGCGATTTACAAAGATGGCGCCAAACCCATTGATGCGCCATCCGATGAAACCAACTGGACCACACCGGATCACCCATCGGTTGGCGCATATGAGGCATCGAAAACATTGGCCGAAAAGGCTGCGTGGGATTTTGTGGCCGATCATCCCGACATGGCCTTGACAACCATCAATCCCGGCGGGGTATTTGGCCCGCCAATGGATGGGCGGTTTGGGTCATCACTGGATTTAATCAAACAGATAATGACGGGGCAGGTGCCCATGGCCCCGCCGATGAATTTGCCCATGGTGGATGTGCGCGATGTCGCCATGATGCATGTGGCCGCCATTGATTTGGACGCCGCCAAAGGGCAACGGTTTTCGGCCACGGCAGGCACCGCAACCCTTATGGAATTGGCCGATATGATCAAAGCCTGGGATCCGCAATGCAAAACACCCAAACGCCAAGCCCCGGCCTGGTTGGTGCGGATCATGGCGGTTTTCATGGCGGATATGAAACCGATTGCCGCAAATTTGGGCCGCAATTTGGCGGTATCGGGCGCAAAGGCCGAACAAACATTCGGGTTCAGCTTTATTGCGGTCAAAGATGCGGTGATTGCATCGGCCAAGGCAGTTAAAAAATATAAGCTTTGACAAAAGACGGGCCGCATTGGCGGCCCGTTTTGCGCGGGTCTTGGATGTTATTCCAAGGCCTCCAATTCATCAATCAGGCTTTCGATCATTTGCAAACCCTTATCCCAGAATGCAGGGTCGGATGCATCAAGGCCAAAGGGTGCCAATAGATCTTTGTGATGTTTGGACCCGCCGGCCTTTAGCATATCGAAATACAGGTCTTCGAACCCGTCCAACCCATCGGCATAAACGGAATAAAGCGCATTTACCAACCCGTCGCCAAAGGCATAGGCATAGACGTAAA
>CAZPSB010000118.1:0-1138 GCA_964589025.1 uncultured Jannaschia sp.
GTCAAAGCCCAGCGCCTTCGCTGTCATCTCGCGGTCAATCGGAAAGGACGTGCCCGCCAGCGCCGCCGCCCCCAAAGGGCATTCATTCATCCGCGCGCGCGCATCCACGAATCGCGACCGATCGCGCGCAAACATTTCAACATAGGCCATCATATGATGGCCCCATGTCACAGGTTGGGCGGTTTGCAGATGGGTAAAGCCTGGCATCACCCAATCAGCACCTTGTTCGGCCTGCACCAATAACGCGCGCATCAGGTTTTCCAACGCGATGATGTTTTCATCGGTTTTCTGGCGCACCCATAATTTGAAATCTGTGGCCACCTGATCATTGCGCGATCGCGCGGTATGCAACCGCCCCGCCGGTTCCCCGATCAAGGTTTTCAGGCGCGCCTCAACATTCATATGAATGTCTTCTAATGCGGTGGAAAATTCGAATGTGCCGCGTTCGATTTCTGACAAAATCGTGATCAGGCCTTTTTGAATGGCCGCCGCATCGCTATGTGTGATGATAGATTGTTTTGCCAACATTGCCGCATGGGCCACGGAACCATCAATATCATGTTTTGCCAGACGTTTATCAAAATTGATCGAGGCATTGATCGCCTCCATGATCTGATCGGGACGGTCGGCAAACCGCCCGCCCCACATTGCATTGGCGGTTTTATTCTGTGACTGATCCTGTGTCATGCGCCCCATCCCTCTTGCAGGAGAATTCCAATGTTTCGTAACATATCCTTAGGCGTGGTTTATATCCTGCTGGCGCTGGGTGCAAACCCCATGCTGGCACAAGGGTCTGATGGGGTGATGCGCTTTGGTGATGTGTTAACCGGCGATATGCGCGCCATGGTCATTCATGATACCCCCGCCCCAATATCCCAACACGCGTTTTTATTACAGGATGAAACACAAGCCACATTGGCCGATTTCCAAGGCCAATATATCTTGTTGAATTTCTGGGCCACATGGTGCGCGCCCTGCCGCCATGAAATGCCCGCCTTGGATGAATTGCAAACGCGCTTGGGCGGCGATGATTTCCGTGTGGTCACATTGGCCACAGGGCGCAACCCACCCCAAGCCATTCGTCGCTTTTTTCAGGAACAAAGCATTGAAAACCTGACACAATATCGCGACATCAACC
>CAZPSB010000118.1:1148-3963 GCA_964589025.1 uncultured Jannaschia sp.
GGTGTTTGGCCTGCCGATTACGGTTTTGATCAACCCCGAAGGATATGAAATCGCGCGCCTGCGCGGTGATGCCGATTGGGCCAGTGATGATGCAATTGCGTTTATTTCTGCGGTTTTAGGTCGATCATAGCTACACAAATGCCATAAAATCGTTACTTTGACGACATGCGGGCGTTTAGACCTTGTTAACGGGTTTTGCGCAGCAAGTAGAAAAAGATTCGCATAAGGTCGGTATTTAGGTGGGCAATTCATATACGCCTTTGACAAAAAAATATGCACCATCTGCGGGCAACACGCCCCCAGATGACAAACGGGATATGACCCGCCTTGTGGATGCGGCTTTGCGCAAGGGGGATGTACGGTTGGCCTATCAACCGGTTGTCTATGCCAATGGCAGTGGCACCGCCTTTCACGAAGGGCTGGTGCGCATCTTTGATGATCAAGGCCGCCTGGTGCCGGCCAATTGTTTCATGGCCGATGTCGAATCCCTGCAATTGGGCCGCCGCATTGATCGTGCGACATTGAAATTGGGCTTGGCCGATCTAAAGGCCAACCCCGAATTGCGGCTGGCCATCAATCTATCGGCGGAAACCTTGCATGATGCGCAATGGTTGGCCTATCTTGATGCCGCATCGCAAGATCACCCCGATATCATGGCGCGCCTGATCCTTGAGGTCACCGAAACCTCGGATATGGGGCAGCCCGATGCCATTCGGCGTTTCATGCAGGACTGCCATGCCAAATCCATCACCTTCGCATTGGATGATTTTGGGGCGGGCTATAGCGCGCTGCACCACCTGCCAAATTTCGATTTTGACATTCTGAAAATTGACGGCGCCTTTGCCCGCGATGTGGATAAGAACCCCGATAATCAGGCCCTGAACACCGCGCTGATATCGCTGGCGCATCATTTCAAAATGACCGTCGTGGCCGAAGCCGTCGAAACATGGGCCGAGGCCGAATGGTTGATCAAGGCCGGGGTGGATTGCCTGCAGGGCTATTATTTTGGGGCACCCGAAATGGCGCCGGTCTGGCATGATGGGTTTTGACCACGCCCCCATCCGATAAATTCATCAACGCAAGTTGACCGGCGGCATGACTGTGTCTAACCATTTCATCTATAAATTTGAACCGCTGCCAACCGCATCACAGGATGCAGCCCAACACATATGAAAGGGATATCCATGACCAATGTTGTAATCGCCTCGGCGGCCCGTACGCCGGTGGGCAGTTTTCTGGGGTCATTTGCCGCCACCCCGGCGCATGATCTGGGCCGAGCTATGCTTGAGGCACTGGTTGATCGCGCCGGTGTTGAAAAAGACGCAATTTCAGAAACCATTTTGGGGCAGGTTTTGACCGCCGGACAAGGCCAAAATCCCGCCCGGCAGGCCCATATCAATGCAGGCTTTCCCCAAGAAAGTGCGGCCTGGGGCATCAATCAGGTCTGCGGATCTGGCCTGCGTGCGGTTGCATTGGGCGCACAGCATATCATGTTGGGCGATGCCGAAATCATCGCCGCCGGTGGTCAGGAAAACATGTCGCTAAGCCCACACGCAAGCGCGATGCGTCAGGGCCAGAAAATGGGCGATATGGCATATATCGACACGATGATCCGCGATGGGTTATGGGATGCGTTCAATGGCTATCACATGGGCCAAACCGCCGAAAATGTGGCCGCAAAATGGGGCATCACCCGCGATATGCAAGATGAATTTGCCGTTGCATCCCAAAACAAGGCCGAGGCCGCGCAAAAGGCCGGCAAATTCGCCGATGAAATCACACCTGTGACGTTAAAAACGCGCAAAGGTGAAACCATTATTGATCACGATGAATATATTCGCCACGGCGCCGATATGGCCACAATGCAAAAACTGCGCCCGGCCTTTGCCAAGGATGGCACGGTGACGGCGGGCAATGCATCGGGTCTAAATGACGGGGCGGCGGGTGTGTTATTGATGTCGGCGGATGCGGCACAAAAACGCGGGATCGAACCTTTGGCGCGAATCGCATCTTATGCCACGGCGGGGCTTGACCCATCCATCATGGGGGTTGGCCCGATCTATGCTTCGCGCAAGGCGTTGGATAAGGCCGGGTGGTCTGTGGGTGATCTGGATCTGGTTGAGGCGAATGAAGCCTTCGCCGCCCAGGCCTGCGCGGTGAACAAAGATATGGGATGGGATCCGGCGATTGTGAATGTGAATGGCGGCGCGATTGCCATCGGCCACCCGATCGGCGCATCGGGCGCACGGGTTTTAAACACGCTATTGTTTGAAATGAAACGTCGCGGCGCGAAAAAGGGCCTTGCCACATTATGCATCGGCGGCGGCATGGGCGTGGCAATGTGCGTCGAACGCCCCTGAAATCAACCCAAGCAAACCAAACAAGGCGGCGGGTCAATCGCCGCCCGTCCATATATACGGGAGGATACATATGGGACGCGTAGCACTTGTAACCGGCGGCAGCCGCGGCATCGGTGAGGCAATTTCAAAAGCCCTGATGGCCGAAGGATACACCGTGGCGGCAACCTATGCCGGCAATGATGAAAAGGCCGCCGCCTTTAGCGCCGAAACCGGCATCAAAACCTATAAATGGAATGTCGCCGATTATGACGCATCCGCCGCAGGCATCGCCCAGGTTGAGACCGATCTTGGCCCGATTGATGTGGTTGTCGCCAATGCCGGCATTACCCGCGATGCCGCCTTTCACAAAATGACCCCACAAATGTGGAAAGATGTCATCGACACCAACCTGACCGGCGTGTTCAACACCATTCACCCCGTTTGGCCCGGCATGCGCGATCGCGGCTTTGGCCGGG
>CAZPSB010000118.1:3973-6411 GCA_964589025.1 uncultured Jannaschia sp.
TTCTGGAGATGTTGCGACGCCACGGCGTGGACGGCGGCTTTGGCCGGGTGATCGTGATATCGTCGATCAATGGGCAAAAAGGCCAAATGGGGCAGGTCAATTATGCCGCCACCAAAGCCGGTGATCTTGGCATTGTGAAATCTTTGGCCCAAGAAGGCGCGCGCAAAGGCATCACCGCCAATGCCATTTGCCCCGGCTATATCGGCACCGAAATGGTGCGCGCCATCCCCGAAGATATCCTGAATTCCAAGATTATCCCGCAAATCCCCGCCGGTCGTCTGGGTGAACCCGATGAAATCGCGCGCTGCGTGACATTTTTGGCATCAGATGATGCGGGCTTTATCAACGGGTCCACCATTTCGGCCAATGGGGCGCAGTTTTTCGTCTGATCAAGGCCCACCCACAATATCAGGCGCGGCCCCCAAAGGCCGCGCTTTTTTGGGCGGGTGATTTCGGTTTGCCCGGCGATGTGAATCGGCTAAACACAGGTGACGCAACACAGGTGATCCGATGAAACGCATCTATGACAACCCACAGGTCTGGCACAGCGCCACGCAAAAATCCATCACGGTTTTTGGCATGTCGGGGCTTGGCAAAACCTATCTGGCCAATATGTTGCGCCAGAACGGGGATTGGTATCATTATTCCATCGATTACCGCATTGGCACTGCCTATATGGGCGAATATATCGAAGACAACCTGAAACGCCAGGCCATGCAGGTGCCGTTTTTGGCCGATCTTTTGAAATCGGATTCGATTTATATCAAATCGAATATCAGTTTCGAAAACCTGTCGCCTTTGTCTAGTTTTCTTGGCAAACCGGGCGATCCGGGCAAAGGTGGGCTTGAATTCGATGAATATATGCGCC
Organism: uncultured Jannaschia sp.; assembly: GCA_964589025.1. Taxonomy (GTDB): domain Bacteria; phylum Pseudomonadota; class Alphaproteobacteria; order Rhodobacterales; family Rhodobacteraceae; genus JANSYL01. The sequence goes on from CAZPSB010000118.1 coordinate 4,842, forward strand.
GCCAATTCCTGCATCACCGCGCCGAGGTAAACGCCCTGCAAGACATGCCCCATTTCATGGCCCGCGCGCGCGATTTATATCAATACCCCCATTTCATCTGTGATACCGGCGGGTCTATTTGCGAGGTCGTGAACCCACATGACCCCAATGACCCGGTTCTGACCGCGCTGTCTGCGCATAGTTTGATGATCTGGATCGAAGGCCCCGATAGCCACGCGCAGGATTTGATCAAACGCTTTGACCGCGCGCCCAAACCGATGTGTTACAATGCCAATTTCATTGATACCCAATGGGCGGCGTTTTTGGCCGAAACCGGCCAGACCGAATCACAGGTCGACCCCGATGCCTTTGTGCGCTTTGCCTATGCGCGGGCCATGGCCTATCGCGCGCCGATCTATCGCGCCATGGCCGAAAATTGGGGCATCACAATATCCGCCGATGATTTAAGCGATATCCGCGATGAACAAGACGCGATGGCCCTGATCGCACATGCCCTTGGCAGGGCGTAACCACCTGCCTACATCAGATATTGCCCCATCAAAGGACGCCTCGCAATGCCCATCACTTTGCCCGATACCCTGCCCGCCTATCGCGTATTGGCACATGAAGGCGTCATGGTCATGTCCGATAGGGCCGCCGCACGCCAAGATATCCGCCCCTTGCGGATCGCGCTTTTGAACCTGATGCCCAAAAAGATTCAAACCGAAACGCAATTTGCCCGCCTGATCGGGGCCACGCCTTTGCAAATTGATTTCCACCTTATCCGCATGAGCGAACACCAAACCAAGACCACATCCCCCGCCCATATGGACGAATTTTACCGCCCCTTTGCCGATATCGCCGCCAGTGGTGAAACATTTGACGGCCTGATTATCACCGGCGCCCCGGTCGAACATTTGCCCTTTGAGGATGTCACATATTGGGGTGAATTGGCCCAAGTGATGAATTGGACAAAAACCCATGTGCATTCCACATTCGGTGTGTGTTGGGGCGGCATGGCGATGATGTACCACCTGCATGGCATCCCGAAAATCGACCTTACGCAAAAGGCGTTTGGGTGTTACCGCCACCGCAATCTTGTGCCTGCATCGCCGTATTTGCGCGGGTTTTCCGATGATCTTTTGATCCCCGTCAGCCGCTGGACACAAACCCGGCAGGCCGATATTGACACCATACCGGCGCTAAACACCCTGATTGCCAGTGATGATGTCGGGCCGTGTCTGATGCATGATCAGGCGCATAACAACCTGTATATCCTTAATCATCTGGAATATGACAGCACCACCTTGAAAGAAGAATATGACCGCGACATCGCAAACGGCAATGATATCGCCCTGCCGGTGAATTATTACCCCGATGATAACCCCACCCAAACGCCCCCCAATCGGTGGCGCAGCCATGCGCATTTGCTATATGGGAACTGGATCAATCAAATCTATCAAACAACGCCTTATGATTTGGCGCAAATCGGGCGGATGGGGGGCGGATGATCATGCCCAAACGTGGATATCATCACGGCAATTTGCGTCAGGCTTTGGTTGATGCCGCCCTTGTGTTGATCGAAGAAAAA
>CAZPSB010000119.1:0-4315 GCA_964589025.1 uncultured Jannaschia sp.
CCGACCGGGGGGGAAATTGATATTCCCCATGGTGTGGTGCGTGAACACGATGTCGCTAGGGTTTTGGATGCCTGCCCCCTGCCCGATCTTGGCGAGGGGCGCGAATTGTTGCATGCACAACCCGTGAATTTTCGGCTGGATCATCGCAGCGGCCTTTATGACCCGCGCGGGCAGGTTGGCAATGTATTATCGACCGATATGCATATATTAAGCGCCGATAGCAACACGCTTGATGCGGTTATAAACTGCATCAAACGATGCGATCTGGAATTGGCGGGCGTGGCGGCGGCACCCTATGTGGCCGCCATGGCCAGCCTGATCGAAGATGAACGCGAATTGGGCGCGGCCTGTATCGATATGGGTGCAGGTGTCACCAGCCTGTCTATTTTTGCCAAACGTCACATGATATATGCCGATTATGTGCGCATGGGTGGCGATCATGTGACGGGCGATATCAGCATGGGGTTGCATATTCCCATGGCAGATGCCGAACGGATCAAAACCCGGTTCGGCGGCGTTGTGGAATGGATGATGGCGAAATTATCGAATTATCGGCCCAAACCGGCGATTGGCATTATGACCGCCGTTCGGTGACCCGATCTGAACTTATCGGCGTGATCCGCCCCCGGATCGAAGAAATTTTAGAAGACGTCCGCGCCAAGCTTGACAAAGCCGGGTTTCAAAACCTGCCTTCGCGGCGTATTGTTCTAACCGGCGGCGCAAGCCAGATACCCGGGCTTGATACATTGGCCACACGCATCTTGGGCCATCAGGTCAGATTGGGCCGCCCCCTGCGCATACGCGATTTGCCGCAACAAACAAGCGGGCCTGAATTTTCGGCGCTTGTGGGTGTGTCATTATTTGCCGCCCTACCCCAGGATGAATGGTGGGATTTCAAAACATCCGGTAACTCACATCACCCCCGCAGCCTGAAACGTATCATCCAATGGGTTCAGGATAATTGGTAATTTTAAGGCAAAAAGCAGGCTTTTTGGTGAATTAAGCCAAAATTGTGAACAATTTAATGCCAAAATAGAAATTTATAGGTGACGAACGCGTTTTAACGCGCTATCGTGTATTTAATAATGAACAGATTTGATCACCTGGCATCAAGATCAGGGTGATAAATAACAGGCGGACTGAGCAATGACACTCAACTTAACAATGCCCGACGAAGAAATAGATCTGCGCCCCAGAATTACAGTTGTGGGTGTTGGCGGCGCCGGTGGCAATGCCGTAAACAACATGATCGAACAAGAACTGGACGGTTGCGAATTTGTGGTCGCCAATACCGATGCACAGGCTTTGTCGCAATCACATGCCGGGTCTAAAATTCAGATCGGAACACGCATTACCGAAGGTTTGGGTGCCGGTGCACGCCCCGAAATAGGGGCCGCCGCCGCCGAAGAAAGCATCGAAGAAATCGTTGATCATCTGTCTGGCGTTCATATGGCCTTTATTACCGCGGGCATGGGCGGCGGTACGGGCACAGGGGCCGCACCGATTATCGCACAGGCCGCGCGTGAATTGGGCGTTTTGACGGTTGGTGTTGTTACAAAACCGTTTCAATTCGAAGGCGCCAAACGGATGCGCCAGGCCGAACAAGGCATTGAACAGCTTCAGAAAATGGTTGATACGCTGATTATCATCCCAAATCAGAACCTGTTTCGCATCGCCAATGAAAAAACAACCTTTACCGAAGCTTTCGCAATGGCCGATGATGTTTTGTATCAGGGCGTGCGTGGTGTAACCGATCTGATGGTGCGCCCTGGCTTGATCAATCTTGACTTTGCGGATGTGCGTTCTGTCATGGGGGAAATGGGCAAGGCGATGATGGGCACCGGCGAATGCGAAGGCGAAAGCCGCGCCTTGCAGGCCGCCGAAAAGGCCATTGCCAACCCATTGCTTGATGAAATCAGCCTGCGTGGCGCGCGTGGTATTTTGATCAATATTACCGGCGGGTATGACCTGACCCTGTTTGAATTGGATGAGGCCGCAAACCGCATTCGCGAAGAGGTTGACCCAGAGGCAAATATCATCGTGGGTTCCACGCTTGACGTTTCCATGGAAGGCAAAATGCGCGTTGGTGTGGTTGCAACCGGCATAGATGCCGGGGATGAGGTTGCACATAACACCCATCATTCCGCCCCCGCGCGCCCGGTGCAACCCATGACAAGACAACCTGACCCAATTGCGCAAAAGGATGTTGCGCCGCAGGTTGATACCGCGCAGGTTACCATGCCTGAACCGGTGGAACCCGCCCCTGTTGCAGATCCGGTGACCAACGAAGATGCCCCATTATTCGAACAATTTGCGGCACTTGAAGATGAACAGGCCTATTATGCCGATGATCCCGAACAGGATATCCCGCCCCCGGCCTATCAACCCGAAGCAGAAACGGATCATTCAACCTATGTTCAGGCTGAACCAACCGCGCCTGCGCAACCTGCGGTTATCGAAGACACCCCACCGCCACGCGCCCCTGCGCCGGGTGGGCCATCTGCTGCGACATTGGAAAAGCTGCGGGCGGTGATTGAAAAAGATTCCCCACGCACCCCCATTCGGGCCGCCGCCAATAATACGACTAGGCAACCCCAGGATACAGGAAAATCACGGTTTGGAATCAACACATTTTTAAACCGTATGTCAGGGCATGGCGAAACCGAATCCGGGGACTTGCCGCATTCGGGCCATTCAAGCCATGCGCGTCATTCTGCGAATGGGTCCGATGATGATCGGATTGAGGTGCCGGCATTTTTGCGCCGTCAGGCGAACTAATCAAAAACCTGTTATCTGAACGCTATAAATGGCCCCTTTGCGGGCCATTTATTTTTTATTGCCGTATAAGCCACGCTTTGGCCGGGTGTGTTTTGGCAATGTTATCTCAATTTGTTGCAATACGACACAAAGGTTTAATTGCCCCTCAAGGGCACAGTTGTTAGCCATAATCACAGGTTATGAATATTTTTCGCCAAGGCGATTGCAATGGCATAAAATGATGCAAAGGTAACAGGCTGTGCAATGTAGTTTGAAAACACCCGTTCGTTTGAAAGGTATTGGTTTGCATACTGGGTGCATCGCAACCCTTACAATCAACCCTGCCTTACCAAATACAGGCATTGTTTTTCGCCGCACCGATCGGCACGCCACACAAAACCCAAATAATGCACCAATTGCCGCATGTTACAGTCACGTCCCCAATAGCCGACTATGCACGAAATTGCGTGTTTGTGATGGGGTCGAAATTTCAACCATTGAACATTTGATGGCCGCCTTGGCGGGATGTGGCATACATAATGCATCAATTGATTTGAATGGCCCTGAAATTCCTATTTTGGATGGGTCATCTGCGCCTTTTGTGCGGGCGTTTCTGGGCGCGGGGATCGAAGAACAGAAAACACCAGTAAAGGCCATTGAAATCTTGAAATCGGTTCATGTCAAAGATGGCGATGCCATGGCATTGCTTGCGCCATCGGCAGGGTTTGAAATGGAATTCAGCATTGATTTCCAAGATGCCGCGATTGGCAAACAAACCCGGTTTGCCGATTTGGCCAATGGGCATTTCGTGCGCGCCTTATGCGACAGCCGCACATTTTGCCGACATGCCGATGTTGAGGCGATGAAAACCGCCGGTCTTGCGCTTGGCGGTACATATGAAAACGCCGTTGTGGTGGATGGTGATAAAATCCTGACGCCAAATGGGATGCGCCATAAAGATGAACCTGTACGCCACAAAATGCTTGATGCATTGGGGGATCTTGCCTTGGCAGGTGCCCCCATTTTAGGGCGCTATACCGGTATCAGGTCCGGTCATATGATGACCAATGCCTTATTGCGCACCTTGTTTGACACGCCGGGTGCCTATCGCATCATCGACTGCACCGACGATATGGCAAAACGTTTGCCTGGTGTTGGTGTAACGCGCGCTGATCTTGCCGATGTGGCCTGATTTGTCATTTCTTTGTTTTCGTCGTTTTATACTGTGTTAAACCAATCAAAATGGACTGCGTTTTTATATACGCATCTTCGTTGCGATTTGGGGGTAAAACATGACCGGTATCCAATTGTTTTTGCGTGTGTTTGCATTGATTACATGCGCCACCTTTGTGTTATCCGCCTGCGATGACACCACAACCACAACAACATCTGCCGAAGAACAAGAACCTTCGGATATTTTTCAATCTGCGGAACTGCAACTGGAAAATGACCGCCCCGAAGACGCCGCCGCTTTGTTTCTTGAGGTCGAACGCCTGCACCCATATTCCAACTGGGCCAGCCGCGCCTTGATCATGGCGGCCTTTTCTTTTCACGCTGC
>CAZPSB010000119.1:4328-6323 GCA_964589025.1 uncultured Jannaschia sp.
GATTACGACAATTCACGTATCGCCGCCCAACGGTTTTTAGATTTCTACCCAAGCGACGAAGACGCCGCATATGCGCAATATCTTTTGGCGCTAAGTTATTATGACCAAATCGATCAAGTTGGCCGTGATAGTGGCGTAACCATTCAGGCCCTGCAGGCCCTACGCGCGGTGATCGAAATTTACCCCGATAGCGAATATGCCACTGATGCGCGGCTGCGATTTGACGTGGCCTTTGACAAACTAGCTGCCAAAGAAATGGAGGTTGGGCGGTATTACCTAGCAGATCAACATTACACATCTGCGATCAACCGGTTTCGTCTTGTGATCGAGGATTACGGTACCACAACCCACACCGCCGAGGCCCTTTTGCGTTTGGTTGAAGCCTATCTGGCCCTTGGCCTGACCGACGAGGCCCAAACCGCGGGCGCAATTTTGGGCCATAATTTCCAATCTTCTCCCTTTTATGATGACGCCTTCCGCCAGTTGACAGACCAAAACCTTGCGCCCGAGGCCGCCGGCGAAGGGTGGCTCACCGATATTTGGCAACAAACGGTGCGCGGCGAATGGTTGTGATCATGCACAATTGTATCGCAAGGATCACAAGGGCAAAGGTGGCTTTGTATGCTTAGGCATCTTGATATTCGCGATATTTTGATCATTGACCGGCTGGACCTTGCGTTTCAGCCGGGCTTGAACGTTTTGACCGGGGAAACCGGGGCGGGTAAATCTATCTTGTTGGATGCGCTTGGGTTCGTGTTGGGTTGGCGCGGGCGGGCCGATCTGGTACGCCATGGCGCCAAACAGGCCGAAGTCACGGCCGTGTTTGAACTGCCCGATACCCACCCTGTGCAAACGATTTTGCACGATGCCGGCCTGCCCTGTTCATCTGAATTGATCTTACGGCGGGGGAACGCGGCCGACGGGCGCAAGACCGCCTGGATCAATGATCGCCGGGCGTCGGGGGATGTGTTGCGTGCCTTATCGGATGTGTTGGTCGAATTGCATGGCCAACAGGATGATAAGGGGTTGTTAAACCCAAAAATTCACCGTGATATGTTGGATGATTTTGGCGGGCATCGCGCATTATTGGCAGGTGTATCAAAGGCTTGGGCTGATATGCGACAGGCCAATGCCGATTTGAATGCCGCCCAAGATAAACTAACCGCCATGCAGGTCGAAGAAGATTTCCTAAGACATGCCGTTGGCGAACTTGATGCGCTGTCCCCCCAACCGGGCGAAGAAGAAACCCTTGATGCGCGGCGCCGTCTGATGCAAGCGGCCGAAAAGATGCGCCAAGACATTGCCCGCGCCAGTCAGGCCATTGGCCCCGATGGGGCCGAAGGCGCGATGAATGACGCAAGGCGGTGGTTGGAAACCGTATCAGACAAGGCCGAAGGCGGGCTGGAAACCGCGCTTATGGCGTTAGAACGCGCATTGGTTGAATTATCCGATGCGCAAAGCGGCGTTGAACATTTTGCGGATCAGCTTGATTTCAACCCTGCCGAATTAGAAGAAATCGAAGATCGTTTATTTGAAATCCGTGGCCTGTCACGCAAACATGGTGTCACGCCGGATGAATTACCGGGGCTGGCGGATAGCTTTCGTGAAAAACTGTCTTTGTTGGATGGTGGCACCGGCCATATTGCCGCCTTGGCTGCCGCCAAAGACAAGGCGCAAACCGCCTATGAAACAGCCGCAAATGGCCTAAGTGCTGCGCGTCAAACGGCGGCGGCGCGTCTTGATGCATTGATGGCCAAAGAATTGGCACCGTTGAAAATGGAACGCGCGGTGTTTACCACCACCCTAACCCCTGCCCCGGCCGGGCCGCATGGCGTGGATGCGGTGACATTTACGGCGGCCACCAATCCCGGCGCGCCCTCTGGGCCATTGAATAAAATTGCATCAGGTGGGGAATTGTCGCGGTTTTTGTTGGCGCTTAAGGTTTGCCTAACACGCGAACAAAACGACATCACTATGATTTTTGATGAAATTGAT
>CAZPSB010000120.1:0-5935 GCA_964589025.1 uncultured Jannaschia sp.
ACGGGTTTTGACCCCTGATACAGCGTGCCGTTCATCAACAGTTTTTGAAATTCTTCGGCGATCACGCGTTCGGCGTGGAAATCCATCGTCAGATAGGGATCATCCCATGTGCCGGTCACGCCAAGGCGTTTGAATTCTTCGCGTTGCACATCCACCCATGTTTCGGCGAATTTGCGGCATTCTTGGCGAAAATCAATCACATCGACCGCGTCTTTGTTGCGGCCTTTTTTGCGATAGGCTTCTTCGATTTTCCATTCGATCGGCAGACCGTGGCAATCCCACCCCGGAATATAGCGCGCATCACGGCCCATCATTTGCTGGCTGCGCACCACCATATCTTTCAAGATTTTGTTCAACGCATGGCCGATATGTAAATTGCCATTCGCATAGGGCGGGCCATCATGCAACGTAAAGGGCGCACGATTGCCGGTTTTGGCCTTGTCGCGCAGGCGATCATATACGCCAATGCGTTGCCAACGCGCCAACCATTCCGGTTCACGCTTGGGCAGGCCTGCGCGCATGGGGAAATCGGTTTTGGGCAGGTTCAGCGTATCTTTGTAATCCACTGTTTCAGGCATTTGGGGCGTATCGGCGCACATGGGTTTGCATCCTTGGCATGATTTGTTGATAGCAGGCAATAAAAGGATGGGGCGGAATGCTCAAGCGTATTTGACATATTTTCAGCAAACCGCATTGTTATACCTGCCGGGATGCCATGCGTTCGCGGGCGATGATATAAAGACCCGCCGCAATCGTCACCCCTATGCCAGCCAAGGCCAAACCATTGGGAAATTCGCCAAATACCGCCAACCCAACCAAGGCCGCGATGGGGATTTCAAGATATTGCATTGGGGCCAAACTGGCCGATGGGGCGAATCGTAGGCTCCAAGTCATGAAAAGATGCCCCACCACGCCCACACAGGCAAAACAGATGAATAACACAATATCCCACCCCATGGGGATCGGCCAATCGCCAAAGCCCGGATCGCCCAATATCGGGAACCCGGCCAAAACGACGATAAAAGGCAGGCCCAAAACACCTGTAATCGCCTGCATTTTCACCGGGTCCACATCGCGCGAAATATGGCGTGTGACCAACATATAAACGCTAAAGGCAATCGCCACGCCAAAGGGCAAAAACGCCGCCGCGCCTAGGGCGGCAAAGCTGGGCTGGACCACCATCAATGTGCCCACAAACCCAACCGCACAAGCCGCCAACCGATGCGGGCCAACCTGTTCGCCCAAGAAAAACCAACCCAAAAGCAACAACATAAAGGGCATGACAAAGGCAATCGCCACCGCATCAGCCAAAGGTAAAAACCGCAAAGACCAAAACATCAAACCGATGCCGATGATCTGCAAAATTGCGCGTGCGCCCAAAATGGCCCAAAGGCGGGTGGATAATCTGTTATGGCGGCCTTGTACCAAAACAAAAGGGGTCAAAACCACCGCTTGGGCCAAAAACCGGGCCGCAATTAATTGGATCAAAGCATAACTTTGCCCCAACAGTTTGGCCAATGCATCCGAAAACGGAATCAACACGCAAAAGCCCAACATCAACACAATGCCAAGAAAGGGGTTATCGGGGGGGTGGGTCATCATGCACACATGCTAGGGTTATTGCCACATTCCATCCAAAAGGCGCCCAATGCAAGGGTGTATAGCCCCCGATTGACTGTGCCGATAAATCCGCGCCGCCTGCCACCAGGGCCGCAATCACATCGAGCGAGGCACTGAGCGATGCGGCAGAATGTAAACGCGTCACATCACGATCATCACGCGCCGAAACATCTACCCCTTGCGCCAAACATGCCCGCACCTGATCGGCATTGGCGGTTTCAAAAGACATATTTGCATTCCAGGCACCGCAGGAGGTCTGCTCGGCAGTGGGGCAATGCCGAGAGACAAAGTATCTCCTGCCCGGCGGGGGGCATCATGCGCAAAAAGCCACCAACATGGCCCGTCACGCGCACATGGCGGGGTTATTTTCTTTGCTCGACCAAAAGAAGTGCATACACATCGGCATCGTAGAGCAGCGACCGCTCTCGGATCTCATCAATGGGATACTGCCCCTGACTATCACGGGCCAAAGGATCCGCACCGGCATTAAGTAACGCCATCACAATATTAGAGGTAATTTGGTATGTTTGTGCGGCATAATGCAAAGGTGTTTCGCCCCTTTCATTGCGGGCCACAACATCTGCACCGAACTCAAGCAAGGCCATAACAACATCAAGGTTCGGTCGGCTTGTCCTTACGGCAGAATGCAAAGGTGTTTCGCCACTTTCATTGCGGGCCGCAGCATCTGCACCGGCCTTAAGCAAGGTCATAACAACATCACGAGAAGGGCCGTTAATCGCACCTGCAGCGCCATGAAGAGGCGTATTGCCATCTCGACTACGCACCGAAGGATCTGCGCCTGCCTCAAGCAAAGCTATCACGAAATCAGCGTCGGAATTATAATGTGCTGCGTGATGCAAAGGTGTATAACCATAAGGGGTCGTCGCCGAAATATCTGCGCCACCTGCAATTAAGGCCCTAATAATGTCGACGGAAGAGTTATCGCGCTGTACGGCAATATGCAGCGGTGTGTGATTCCATTCAAAGTCGGGCACAGAAGGGTCGGCCCCGGCCTCTATCAATAGGGCAACAAGATCAGCCGGATCAACATCAGGTGAAAAAAAGCCACCGGCCACGTAATGCAAAGGCATCCAACGATCGGCGCTGCGTTCGTTAACAAAGGAAGGGTCTGCGCCTTGCGCCAAACACGCGCGCACTTGATCCAAATCAGCCGAGCGAAAGAAATTTGGCGTGCCCCATTCATCACACTGGGTCTGTGCGGCAAGGGGTGTTGTGCCCAAAGCCAAAGCAGCCAACCCGTATTTTACAAATCGCATAGTATCACCTTTGATCGTTGTAATGAATTATTCTAAGTTATAGTCCCATAATTCAGCGCGCCAATATCCGGATATGCGCCGTCAGGGCCATGCGTAAAAAACCGCCGACATGGCCCATCACCCGCGCAGGCGCGGGGTTATTGCCCCCGCCCGGCCTCAAGCAATTGATACACCTCTGCGCCAAAAAGGGGGGATGATTCGTCAATCATATCAACGGGGTATCGACCAAATTCATTATCGTTTGATGACACATCCGCACCGGCATTTATTAAGGCCATGATGATATCAAGGGATGCATCAAGCCGCGCAGCCGCATGCAAAGGCGCATAATCGTATTGGTCGAGTGCCGAGGGATCGGCACCCGCCCCTAGTAAGGCCATAATGATATCAAGGGATGCACCACCCCTTAGTGCATAAAACAGGGGCGTTGCGCCCTGCCCATCACGCGCAGATATATCTGCCCCGGCATCAAGCAAGGCCATAGTAACCCCAAGCGACGGGTTGCGCCTTACTGCAAAATGCAACGGCGTCACGCCAAAATCATCGCGTGCAGATATATCTGCCCCGTTTTCTATCAAGGCCATAATCACATCGGGCGATGGGTTATCCTTTGCTGCGGCATGCAAAGGTGTATAACCGCTTTGGTTTGTCCATATGGTTTCGCCTTGTGCGATGCAGGCACGCAGATGATCGGCCTCGACGGTTTCGAAAAAGTTTCCCCTGCTCCATCCCTCACAATCGGTCTGCGCGGCAAGGGGCGCTGTGCCTAAAATCAAAGCTGCAAAACCATATTTCGCAAATCGCATCATATCACCTTTGTAAATCATAATGAATCTTTTTGCCACATAGGGTCGATATGCGGATCGGCAATTTCCCTTAGACGCGCATCTTTTGCGGGCGCATATAGGTTAGGCTGCGCCACGCCCATTCCAGCGGGCCAAATTTGAAATGCCGCAACCAGATGGGCGATAGAATCAACTGCACCGCCCAGATTGCCACCACAACCGCCATCTGCGCCCAGCGTTCAACCGCGCCAAACAGGCCAAGGCCAAACCCGTAAAAGATGAATGTGCAGATCACAGAATGTAAGATGTAATTGGTAAAGGCCATTTGCCCCACCGCAGCCAAACGCGCCTGCAAAGGCCGTGCAATACCCGCGATTGCACACCACATGACCCCGCCAATATAAGCCAATGCCATGGCGATGCTGCCCACATAATTAAACATCATGCCAAGCCCGAATTGGGTATAGGTTGGGTGCCAATTGGCGTTGGAATTGATGATCACACTGATCACCGCCAAAGGCAAACCGATGGCAAAGCCTAATAAAACCATCCCTTTGTAAAACCTAGGCGATCTTTGGGCCGATAAAATGCCCAGTTTGAACAATGCCATGCCGATGAACATCAACCCGCCGGCCCGCCAGATCAAAAAGAACGGCACCGCCGTAATATGCATGCCCAGCACCGTTTCAAACCGCGCACCAAACCCATCGGCCCATGCGCCACGATAGGCCTCAATTTCGGCCGTGATCTGTGCGGTATTTGGCAAAGATTCGGCAATAATGTCATCCATGATGTCGGGGGGCGTAAATGCCCCCGTCGCAATCATCAATACCGGCGGAATGCATAACAAAACCGCCCCAATCACCACCAATTTACCCGGGGCCATATGGCGCAACCAATACACCCAAAACCCGCATATCGCATAGGTGACCAGAATATCGCCATACCAAATCAAATAGGCATGGATCAAACCAAAGATCAGCAACCAAAAATTGCGCGCATAATGCACGCGCCAAACCGATTGCCCCGCCATGTCGCGCCGGGCAGTGAACATGACAATCCCTGCCCCAAACAGCATTGAAAATATGGCCATGAATTTCATATCGGCAAAGATATGGCCAAACACCCAAATTGCCCAATTCACCCCGGTCAAATCCATATGTAACGCGGGGTTGCCATAGGCCGCCGCCACCATGGCAAAACCTTGGATATTCATGATCAAAATACCCAAAAGGGCAAAGCCTCGCAGTGTATCAATCGCGGTGATGCGGGTTTTTGTGGGGGGTGTTATTTGTATAGTCATGGCAGTATTAATTAGCCGTATTTAACAAACGATCCAAATGGTTTTTGGAACCGCTTTCACGATCTCGTCCATTTTCACCAATGCGGCGGTTTTGCGTCTGCAACGGGGTAGGCCCCGCCGGTATCTGCTTCGCGTTCGGCCTCGCGCTGCATCAACATGGTGATGCGGGCCGCCATTAGGGCGATCTGTTTTTGATGATCGGCCACGATATCGGATAAATCATCCACCGTTTTGACCAGATGCGCGATGGTTTCTTGTGTCTTTTGCATATCATCCATGATCAATCCTTGCTCATTCGGCCCCCCTTGGGTAGAGGAAACATCAACCCGATCCAAGTGGTGATAAGACAATGGCCAAGCCCAAAAAGACCCCCCGCCCCAAGGCAGAACCGCCCAAAGGCTTTCGTGATTATTTCGGCGCCGATGTAATTGAACGCCAAAACATGTTGCAAAAGATTGCCGATGTCTATCACGCACATGGGTTTGACCCGCTGGAAACATCGGCCATCGAAACGGTTGAAGCCTTGGGAAAATTCCTGCCCGATGTGGATCGCCCCAATGAAGGCGTGTTCGCATTTGACGATGACGGCACATGGTTGGCGTTACGCTATGATATGACGGCACCTTTGGCGCGGGTGGCGGCGCAGTTTCGCAATGACCTGCCCGCGCCTTATCGGCGCTATGCGATGGGGCCGGTTTGGCGCAATGAAAAACCCGGGCCTGGCCGGTTTCGCCAATTTTACCAATGCGATGCCGATACGGTTGGCGCGCCATCTGTGGCCGCCGATGCCGAAATTTGTGCCATGTTGGCCGACACGCTTGAGGCCGTGGGGATCCCACGCGGCGATTACGTGGTGCGCATCAATAACCGCAAAATCCTTGATGGCGTGATGGAAATCACCGGCCTATCGGGCGAAGGCAAGGCGGCGGAACGCGGCATCGTGTTGCGCG
>CAZPSB010000120.1:5945-6314 GCA_964589025.1 uncultured Jannaschia sp.
GATAAATTAGACCGTTTGGGCGTTGATGGTGTGCGGGCATTACTGGGCAAAGGTCGTGAAGATGAGAGTGGGGACTTCACTCCAGGCGCAGGACTCTCCGACGATCAAGCCTATCGGGTGGTTCAATTTTTTGATTTTAAAGCCCAAAAGGAACGTCGTTTGAACGCGGTTTCCGAGTTTGAAAACCGATATGGGAAATTGCCCCCCTACGCGACGGAAGCACTACTCGCCGGAGATTTTTCTAACCGTGATATCCCTCAAGAGTGGCGAGACAGGGCCAATGAATTCACTCTCCATATCTTGCGGGGATTGGTTGAAGGCTCAATGTTAGGGGAAGAAGGCGTCGAAGAACTCGAAACCATCGCCGAT
>CAZPSB010000121.1:0-6312 GCA_964589025.1 uncultured Jannaschia sp.
TTGATTTCCGCTATGCGTTGCCCATCGACCATGGCCCGGCGATGCATGTGGATTTGGGGAATTTCTATTACCTAAGCGCCCATCGCACCGGGCAGGGCGATGAGGATGCGACCCATATCGCGCTTACCCTATCGGCGGGGGGGCAAAACGGATATGTGCATTTGGCAACGGTATCGCCACTGCCGCCCGCCGCATCGATGGCATCACTATCGGATCAAAGCGTGCTATCGACCCGCAGCCCGGCCTTGGCCAACCCAACCGGGGCGGATGTGATTGACCAATTGCACCATATGGGCCGCGCGCCATTGGATGATTTGCATTTTGCCACTGGCACATCCACCTTGTCGGATAGCTATTACGATAGTTTGACCGCGCTTGCCGCTTTTTTGGCCGATCGCCCCGATGCGCGGGTGGTTTTGGTCGGCCATAGTGATTGGCAAGGATCCCTGCCCGCCAATATCCGCATCAGCCGCGCCCGCGCCCGCGCCGTGATGCAATTTATGATCGCTGAATTAGGCACTAACCCCGCCCAAATAAGCGCCCAAGGCGTGGGCTATCTTGCGCCTTTGGGCGCCAATGATACCGATGAAGGCCGCACCGCCAACCGCCGGGTTGAGGTCGTGTTGACCCAAGAGGCGGGCTAGCCGCCCCGTCACACCCAAACCCCGGATTATGATCAGGGTTTGAAATCCCAGACGTTGCTATCATCGTAAATTGCCTGATACATCCCCTTGCGCGCGGCCCAATCATAGGTGTTGGGGTTTGCTTTCCAAGCTTCCCATTCGATGAAGAAGGGGCTTGAACTTATATTTGGAACTATTCCAAGATTTAATTTCAGAACGACATCCGGCCAATGCGCCGGGCGGGACAGGCCAGAGGGTAAAATGACCGAGGCATCGCCAAAGCTTTGTTCAATCTCGCTTTGTGATACAGAACCCTCAGAAAATAACGCATCCCAAAATGCGTTTCGACAAAAAGATGGCCTAGGGTTAGGCTGATATAACTCGCTTACAATTTCAACATGAGCCATAAGTGTGTCCGTGAAATCGCCTTCCTTGATCATTCCGAAATCAAAAATAACTGATTTACTTAAGTAACCAATCAAATGATTATTAACAAATTTTGATTTAGAAAAATGCGCATTATTAAACTTGATGCCGCGCATACGTAAATCAATAAAATACGTCTCTTGTGCCTTTTTAAAATATGTGTCGTCTATGATGCAGCCTACAAATTGCGCTTTATACAAATGAACGTTTTCGAAATGTACAGTCTTTAGCGTGGCGCCGTGAAATTTTATACCTTCAAAACCGCCCCTTCTACCCCCATGGCTTTGGGTGGGGTAACTGAAATGTACATTTTCAAGGTATGCGCCATCAAAATGTGTGTTTGAAAATATTGAGTTTTCAAAATCACAATTTTGCAAATCCATCTTTTGCAGGTTGACGCGTTGGCCGCGCATATCAATGACGGGGGCGGCGTCTGGGCCTTCGGCCTGTCTGATTTGTGTGTTGAGCGCCGATAGGCTGTGCATGGCGCGCTCCATATCGCTGCGCTTTACGGTTAGGGTTTTGGTCCAATTTTTAATCTCTTGAATTCTGTCTGCGCGCGCGGCCTTATCCGCCCAATCCACGTTATCCAGATCCACCGGGTATTGTTCTGGCGGGTGGTCTTTTGACAATTCAATCACATAGATGTTTAACAACCGCGCGATGCGGCGGGCCTCGGGTGGGTTTTCTTGCGCCAGGCCCTGCAACCGGTCAATCGCGGCATTGCGGCGGATCAAATCATCGGCCCATTCGGTTAGAACAGTTTCGCCTTCATCCGTGCCCACAACGCGGGTGATTTGTTTGCGCGCGGCCAATTCTTCGGTTGCGGCATTGACCTTGTCGTTAAACAACGCCGCGCGGGCCAGATCGGCCTGATGTTGCGCCACCATCGTGCGCCAGATCACAAAGGGCGCGGCGGCCACGGCGGCAAAAAGGGGTGCCACCCCGCGCAGGGCCGAGGCCAGATCAGCCCCGCCAAGATGTGTCCATCCGGCAATCAGTGCTAGAAAGTAAAACGGAACACATAAAATCCCGACTGCCGTCACAATAACAAAGAGTTGAATAACAAACCCTATCGCCGCCCCAATCCATGGGGCAGCGGGGTAGTTCGGCGGGGTTTGGATATGCAGCCAATCCGCAAGGGTGCGCGGCGTGTGTTGGGCTTTGGGGGTGCGCGCCGCGCGATCCTTCATTTATATCACCAATCCATCGGGCCTTGTTTGCGAAAACTTGCCACCAGAAAATCAATAAAGGCGCGCACTTTGGGTTGGGTATACCGGCCTGCGGGATATAGCGCATAGATGCCTTCAATCTCGGGCGGTAAATCGGGCATGACGTCCTCTACCAGCCCATCACGCAGGGCCGTGGCATAAAGGAAACTGGGCAGATATGCGATGCCCAACCCGCCAATCGCGGCATTCAACAAAGATGGCCCGTCATTCACCGTCAACCACCCATCGGTACGGATATGATGCGGATCACCATCCGCCGAGGTCAGTTTCCAAACATTCGCACTGGTGTTGTTGGAATAATGCAAAAGGCGATGATCCGCTAGATCTTCAACCCGCATAGGGCGCCCGTGGCGTTCGAAATAGGATGGCGATGCAATCATCCGGCGTTGTGTTTCGCATATTTTACGCGCGCGCAGGCTGGAATCCTGCAATTCACCCACGCGGATTTCCATGTCAAACCCCTGTGATATCAATTCAACATGTTGGGTGTTGAATTCCATATTCACATTCACATCCGGATAGGCATCCAGAAAATTGCCCAAAATGGGGGCGATGTGGCTGGTGCCGAAATCGGTGGTTGCGGAAATGCGCAATGTGCCACCGGGCACGCCCTGCATCGCACTGACCAAGGCGTCGGCTTCGCCGGCATCATTCAGAACGCGGCGCGCGCGATCATAATAGGCCAGGCCAATATCTGTTGGGCTGACCCGGCGTGTGGTGCGGTTCAAAAGACGTGCGCCAAGCCGGGCCTCAAGGCTTGAAACATGTTTTGAAACTGCGGATTTCGATATGCCCATTTTGCGTGCTGCGTCTGTAAACCCGCCCTGGTCTACAACGGTTGCGAAGGCTTCCATTTCTGTCAAACGATCCATGACACTACCTTTTCGGCTTATTGTTATTGTTTACTGTTTGACATCCAAATAAGGCATGATTGTGGAACAGATGCGGCCAAAGGCAGGAATTTTCATAAATGCGTTGCCTAATTTGCGACAATGCACCCGGCCCGTCCTGATCTATGGGGTATTTGGGTGATATGCTTTGGTTTGTGCATAGATGTTTGATATGAAATAAATGCCGTGACATATGGGCAAGGGCATTTTGGCAAAGGATTGAACATGTCACAGAGTTCTGAAACCGAAAGCCGCAAATTGCTGCGCCGGTTGCAAACCACGATGGCCGATGCCGCCGAAGGCCAGGAACGCCTTGATCGCATTACCGAACTGATTGCCGATTCTATCGGAACCGAAGTGTGTTCCATCTATTTGTTGCGCGATGCAGATACGCTTGAACTTTGCGCGACGCGGGGGTTGGATGCCCGCGCGGTGCATGTCACCCGGATGCGGTTGGGCGAAGGTTTGGTGGGCCGTGTTGCGCGCAAGGCCACGCCCATCAATTCGGCCAATGCGCCGGCCGAACGCGGGTTTCGCTATATGCCTGAAACCGGCGAAGAACGCTATTGCAGCTTTCTTGGCGTGCCCATCCAACGTCTTGGTGAACGTTTGGGCGTTTTGGTGGTGCAATCCAAAGATGCCCGCCAATTTTCCGAGGATGAGGTTTACGCCCTTGAAGTTGTGGCCATGGTCATTGCCGAAATGACTGAATTGGGCGCGTTTATCGGCGAAGGCGGGGCCATGGCAATGCGCCATCAAACCCAACGCATGATCCGCGGTGGCATCGCCCAAGAAGGCGCGGCCATGGGCCATGTGTGGTTGCATGAACCGCGTGTGGTTGTCACCCGCCCCGTTGCCGATGATCCCGATGCCGAAACCAAACGTTTGCAAGATGCGGTTGATCAATTGCGCACCGATATTGATCGGATGCTGTATGGTGCGCCCAGTTTCGAAACCGAACAGCGTGAAGTCCTAGAGGCCTACCGCATGTTCGCCCGTTCGCCCGGTTGGATGCGCCGCATGAAAGAAGACATCGCCCTTGGCCTTTCCGCCGAGGCCGCGGTTGAAAAAGAACAATCCACCGCGCGCGCGCGTCTGGAAACCGTGCCCGATGCGTATTTGCGCGACCGTTTGCACGATCTGGATGATCTATCAAACCGCCTTTTGCGTTTATTGACCGGGCAGGGCCGGGCAAATATGGCGGATTTGCCCGATGATCCGGTTTTGGTCGCGCGCAATATTGGCCCGGCGGAATTGTTGGATTACGGGCGCAAATTAAAGGCCGTGGTGTTAGAGGAAGGATCGGTCGGGTCACATGCCACGATTGTGGCCCGCGCTTGGGCTATTCCGTTGATCATCAACGCCAAACAGATCACCACAGATGCATTAAATGGCGATCAGATTTTGGTGGATGGCGATCAGGGCATTGTGCATCTGCGCCCCGAAGACACCGTGATTAAGGCCTTTAGCGATAAACTCGCTATGGCCACACAGGCGCAGGCGCGCTATGCCTCGATCCGCGATAAACCGGCCAAAACGAAATGTGGCACGGTGGTGGGGCTGCATATGAATGCCGGTTTGATGGCTGAATTGCCATCGCTATCGACTTCGGGCGCCGAAGGTGTGGGCCTGTTTCGAACCGAATTGCAATTTTTGATCCGCAACAAAGTGCCGCGCCGGGGGGAATTGGCCGCGCTTTATGCGCGTGTGATGGATGCCGCACAGGGCAAACGCGTGGTGTTTCGCACGCTTGATATCGGGTCGGATAAGGTTTTGCCTTATATGAAACCCCAAGATGAACCCAACCCGGCGCTGGGCTGGCGCGCCATTCGGGTGGGTTTGGATAAACCCGGCGTGATGCGCATGCAGTTGCAGGCGCTTATCCGGGGTGCCAAAGGCCGGCCTTTGACGGTCATGTTTCCCTTTATCGCGCAGCTTGAAGAATTCACCCAAGCCCGCGATTATCTGCTGCGCGAAATGGATAGCGAGGCCGCCCTTGGCCATGTCTTGCCCGCCCGTCTTGAAATTGGGGCGATGTTGGAAACGCCAAGTCTGGCTTTTGCGCCGAAAAAGTTTTTTGAACTGACAGATTTCATTTCAATCGGAGGCAATGATTTAAAGCAGTTTTTCTTTGCCGCCGATCGTGAAAATGAACGCGTTCGGCGGCGATATGATGTGTTGAATGTGTCGTTTCTAAGCCTGATTGAACGCATCGTTGAACGCTGTGACGAAGGCAACACACCCGTCAGTTTCTGCGGCGAAGATGCTGGCCGCCCGGTTGAGGCCGTGTGCTTTGCCGCGATGGGGGTGCGTGCGTTATCCATGCGGCCTGCCTCGATCGGGCCGGTCAAGGCGATGTTGCAACAGGTGGATTTGCGCGCCGCCCATGGCGTGATTGATGCCGCGCGCAATGATGGGGTGCAATCGGTGCGCGGGGCCATCACGCAATGGATAGTGCAACAAGGTGTGACATGACGCGCAGGCCCACCATCCATGATGTGGCCGCCCGCGCGGGCGTGTCGAAATCCACCGTTAGTTTGGTGGTGCGCGGCAGCGATCAAATTCGCCCCCAAACCGCGCAAAAGGTGCGCCAGGCGATGGGCGATCTGGGCTATGTCTATAACCGGTCAGCGGCGAATTTGCGATCCGCTGATGCGGGTTTGATTGGGTTGGTCATCAATGATTTGCGCAATCCGTTTTTCACCGAATTTGCCACGCGGTTTCAGATGGCACTGGCGGTTAGCGGCTATGCCACTGTGATTTCCAACAGTGCCGAAAACCCGGATTTACAGGCCAAACTTGTGGGATCCATGATTGAACATGGCGTGTCGGGTATTGTCATTAGCCCCACCTATGGCAAGATGGGCGCAACATTTGATCAAATCGCGCGCGCGGGTCTACCGGCATTGCAAGTGTTGCGGCAGCTCGATGATCGGGTTGATCTGTTTCCCTTTTCCGGCTTTGATTACGCCACTGGCAGTGCTGCGGCCACGCGGCATTTGCTGGATCTTGGTGCGCAAAATATCGCCTTTATTGGCGGTATGGCGGGGCGGGCGATTACCGATGAACGCAAACAGGGGTATTTGGATGAATTGCGCGCCGCAGGGCGTGCGCCTATTTTGCTACATGGTCAAGCCACGC
>CAZPSB010000122.1:0-6224 GCA_964589025.1 uncultured Jannaschia sp.
AATTGCTGCGCATTTTGGCTTTGCCTATCTGGATACGGGCCTGTTATATCGCGCAGTGGGCGCGCGCCATTTGGCGGGCGAACCGGCCTTGCAGGCCGCGCAATCCCTAACGGCGGATGATTTGGCCAATCCCGATGCCTTGCGCAGGCGTGACATCGCCCAAGCCGCATCGCGCATTGCGGTTATGCCCGAAATCCGTATGGTTCTTGGCGAATTTCAAAAAACCTTTGCCCGCAAACCGGGTGGCACAATTTTGGATGGCCGCGATATTGGCACCGTGATCTGCCCCGACGCCGAGGTGAAATTATTTGTCACCGCCTCGCCTGAAATTCGGGCCGAACGCCGGTTCAAGGAATTGCGCGCGCGCGGGCACGATAGCGGGCAGGATACGACATTTGAAACCGTTCTGGCCGATGTTCTGGCGCGTGATGCGCGCGACCGTGACCGCGCCACCGCGCCCATGGTGGCCGCAAAAGATGCCATTGTGTTGGATACAAGCACGATGTCGATCAAAGATGCCGTTCAGGCCGCGATTGATATAGTGCAAAAGGTGCGGGCAGGACGTGATCACAATGCGTGACGATGTTTGGCAGGATTGCGCCTTGCATTATTGCCCCTGACGCGGTACATGCGGCGCGTCACGGCGGTGATTGTGATATACAAAGGGATGAGCAGGGCCGGGGCCTCCGGCCCCTTTTGTTTTGAAAACCGCCACAAGACCAACCCAAAGACCGGTGGAGCCAACCACGCGGCCAGTTAAATCGAAGACAAGGAAGAAACCAAACGCATGTGCGCTAAAGCAACAATGGAGGAATTCGAAGCCCTCCTGAATGAAAGCTTCGAAATTGACACGCCGGAAGAAGGCAGTGTTGTCAAAGGTAAGGTCATCGCCATTGAGGCAGGCCAAGCGATCATCGATGTCGGCTATAAAATGGAAGGCCGCATTGAATTAAAAGAATTTGCAAATCCCGGCGAAGCCCCCGAAGTGGCCGTTGGCGACGAGGTTGACGTCTATCTGCGCACCGTCGAAAACGCCAAAGGCGAGGCGGTTCTAAGCCATGAAATGGCCCGCCGCGAAGCCGCCTGGGATCGTCTGGAAAAAGCCTATGCCGCCGAAGAACGCGTCGATGGCGCAATCTTTGGCCGGGTCAAAGGTGGCTTTACGGTTGATCTGGGGGGCGCGGTTGCGTTCTTGCCCGGATCACAGGTTGATGTGCGCCCCGTGCGTGACGCCGGCCCGTTGATGAACCTGAAACAACCTTTCCAGATCCTGAAAATGGATCGCCGTCGCGGCAATATCGTTGTATCGCGCCGTGCCATTTTGGAAGAAAGCCGCGCCGAACAACGCGCCGAAGTGATCGGAAAACTGGCCGAGGGCGATATTGTGGATGGTGTTGTGAAAAACATCACCGAATACGGTGCCTTTGTTGATTTGGGCGGTGTTGACGGCTTGTTGCATGTCACCGATATGGCGTGGCGTCGTGTCAATGACCCCAAAGAGGTTTTGACAATCGGCGAAACCGTCAAGGTTCAAGTTGTCAAAATCAACAAAGAAACCCACCGTATCAGTCTGGGCATGAAACAACTTATGGCTGATCCATGGGATGCGGTGGCCACGAAATACCCGCTGGAATCTGTGCATATGGGCCGGGTGACCAACATCACCGATTACGGCGCGTTTGTTGAACTTGAGGCCGGTGTCGAAGGTCTGGTTCACGTGTCTGAAATGTCATGGACCAAGAAAAACGTACATCCCGGAAAAATCGTTTCCACCAGCCAGGAAGTCGAAGTTATGGTTCTGGAAATCGACGACGCCAAGCGCCGCGTTTCCTTGGGCCTGAAACAAACCATGCGCAACCCATGGGAACAGTTCGAAGAACAATTCCCCGTTGGTACGCAAGTCGAAGGCGAAGTCAAGAACATCACTGAATTCGGCCTGTTCATCGGTTTGGAAAACGATATTGACGGCATGGTTCACCTAAGTGACATCAGCTGGGAAACCCGTGGCGAAGATGCGATTGGCGATTACCGCAAAGGCGATACGGTCAATGCGGTCGTCACCGAAATTGACGCCGAAAAAGAACGTATTTCCCTTTCGATCAAGGCGGTTTCCGGTGATCCATTTGCCGATGCTGTCGAAGGTGTCAAGCGCGGTTCCATCATCACGGTTGAAGTCACCGCGATTGAAGATGGCGGCATCGAGGTGGAACATGAAGGCATGAAATCCTTTATCCGCCGGTCTGATCTGTCGCGCGATCGTGCCGAACAACGGCCCGAACGGTTCCAGATTGGCGACAAGATTGATGTGCGTGTCACCAATGTTGATGCAAAATCGCGCCGTCTTGGCCTGTCGATCAAGGCGCGTGAAATTGCCGAAGAAAAAGAAGCCGTCGAACAATATGGTTCAAGTGATTCAGGTGCGTCCTTGGGCGATATCCTGGGCGCGGCCCTTAAGCGCGACGACGAATAAGTCACGCGTGATAGATCAATCATCGAAAGCCCCGCTTGATGCGGGGCTTTTGGTTTTTTGGGTGTTTGGCACAGTGGCGAAAATATGCCGGGTTTGGTGCTTTGGCCCTTAACACTGCGGGGTGGCTGTTTTATCATATCGCGATACTTATAAAACACACAGGCAGGTGGGCACCGATGGCTTGGATCATCATTTTAGGCAATGAAAAAGGCGGGTCGGGCAAATCCACCACAGCGATGCATGTGGCCACGGCCCTTGCCCGAATGGGGCATAAAACCGGGGCGATTGATTTGGATCTAAGGCAAAAAAGCTTTGCGCGGTATATCGAAAACCGCAAGGCCACATTGCAACGGCGCAATATTGATCTGCCATGCCCGGTTTTTGAACCCCTGCCGCAGTTGGATTTGCAATCAACAGAAAACCCCGAATTGGAAACGGCCTTTGCCGATGCGGTGGACACATTAAAAAACAGTTGCGATTTCATCGTGATTGATTGCCCCGGGTCGCATACACGGCTAAGTCAGGTCGCGCATGGAATGGGCGATACATTATTAACGCCGATTAACGATAGTTTCGTTGATTTTGATCTTTTGGGTCGAATTGACCCTGAAACATATGATGTTTTATCGCCAAGTGTGTATTCCGAAATGGTATGGCAAGCCCGCCAGGCCCGCGCCCAAGCAGGCCAGAAACCCATAGACTGGATTGTCGTGCGAAGCCGCCTTGGTTCGCAGGAAATGCGTAATAAACGCAAGGTGGGCGATGCGCTGGCGGCGTTATCGCACCGCATTGGGTTTCGTCTTGCGCCGGGGTTTTCAGAACGTGTTGTGTTTCGTGAAATGTTTCCAATGGGCCTGACATTGCTTGACCTGCCCGATTTGGGGGTTGAAAAACTTAGCATGTCAAACATCGCGGCACGGCAAGAATTGCGCGATCTGATGCGGGCATTGAACCTGCCGAATGTAAAAATTGAATTTTGATATCGGATTGGAGCGCGCGGGGTTAGATCACGACCCCAAAACCACCCTATTTCGCCCCCGGTTTTTTGCATCATAAAGCGCCGCATCGGCGCATTTGATCAAGGTTTCGGCGGTTTTGGTGTCATCGGTTGAAACGGCGATGCCGATGCTAAGTGTGACAGTTAGATCTAGCATTTCATCGGCGATTTTGATGGGCGTGTCCGCAATGACATGACGCAACCGTTCGCCACATTCCAAGGCCTGCTGCGGCAAGGTGTCGGGAAGGGCCACCAGAAATTCTTCGCCGCCCATGCGGGCCAATAAATCACAACTGCGCAAAGCGCCAAGTAATCTTTGGGCGACAATGCGCAAAACAAGATCACCTGTCATATGGCCATGCAGATCATTGATTTGTTTGAAATGATCCAAATCCAACATCATAACGCCCACATTCTGGCCGGGATTTGATAGAATGCGATCCAGTTCATGCAGCGCATACCGGCGGTTATGCAGCCCGGTCAGGCTGTCGCGCAACGCCAATTCAAGACCCGCGCGCACATTGGCGCGCATCTGATCTGATTGGCGTTTGCGTTGAATTTGCCTGCGGATGCGAATGGATAATTCGATTGGGTCAAGCGGTTCATACAAAATATCAGAGGCCCCCAAATCAAGCGCAATCGCGGTGCGTTGGCTATCATGTTTGGGCAGCACCATAATGATGGCGGCATGACGTAGACCGGGGCGCGATAATAAATCGGGCAATAAATTCAGGCCTGCATTTTTTTGATCCAGATCGGCAAAAATGATGAACACATCTGGTGTGGTCTGACCGGCCCGCGTTGAAAAACCGGTAAAGACGGTATCGCGTTTGATCAACGTGATGGGCGTATCAAGTTTTTCTTCTGCACTATCTTTCCAAGATAAATCCGTGATTGTATCGGGGATAATGCAGGCGATATGGGCGGGTTGGGTTTTATATTCGAAATTTAACGCGCTTTCGGCAAATCCAATAGCGGCATCTTGATGGCCGCGATATTGCAATTCGCGCGCCGTATCACTGGCGCGTAACAAAGACCGCACGCGCGCCAATAGCGCGACATCATCAACGGGCTTGGTTAGGAAATCATCGGCCCCGGCCTCAAACACGGCGCTATGGGCTTCTTTTTCATGTGGCATGGTCAGCAATATGATTGGGATATGGGCCGTTTTAGGGTCAGATTTTAATTTATGGCAAACCTCCACCCCGTTTATATCAGGCAGGCTGATATCCAATAAAATGAGATCGGGATATGTTTGCAGCGTATGATCCAATGCCATTTGGCCGCATGCGACCTGATCGACCGAATAAAACGCCTGGCTTAATTGGGCTTTCATAATCATGCGATCGGTGGCAACATCATCAACGATCAGGATGCGACCCGTCATATATGCCTCCTTGTCACATGTGTTTCGCAATAAGTCTACTATGTCTCTTTTAATGGTTAATAAAACATTTAAAATCGGATTGAAAACATATGCTATCTAAAGATGCGGCGGAAATTCGCGCAGTACAGGCATTGACATGGTTGTTAGGGCAAGATGACCTTGTGCCGGTTTTTATGGGCGCAACCGGCGCATCAGCGGATGATATGCGCGATCTTGTGCAAGATCCGGCATTTTTGATTGGGGTGGTTGATTTTATTTTAATGGATGATCAATGGGTTATGGCCTGGGCTGCGGATACGCAATCCAACCCGCAAGATTTACAGATCATCCGTGCGTCATTGCCCGGCGGGGATCATCCCAATTGGACCTGACCATCATGGATGGCCGGCATGTATATGCGATAAAGATGTGTGGGGAAAACGACGCAATCTGTCGTTATTTGGAAATATCGCGTGGGGCATATGATGAAACCATAAAGGGTATCGCAAGTGGCGTTCATCCCGCCACGGCCATAACCTGAAGGATGTCACATCATGGCCCAAACCACCCTTCGCAGACGCCGTGCCGGTGGGCGTCGCGCCCATATCGCCCGCACTGGGGGTGCGGTGATTGATCAAATGCCTTGGCGTGTTCCGGTCAATAATGACAAACCCACCGAACCTTTGACCCAAGAGGGCGTGGAAAACATCCATCAAGGCGCGATGCGTATTTTGGCGGAAATCGGAATCGAATTTTTGAATGACGAGGCACTGGGATATCTCAAACAGGCGGGGTGTATTATCACAGATCAAACCGCGCGTTTTGATCCGGATTTTGTGATGGAAATGGTGGCCAAGGCCCCGGCGCAATTCACCATCACGCCGCGCAACCCTGATCGCAGGCTGACCATTGGCGGCAATCATATTGTGTTTGGCAATGTGTCTTCGCCCCCCAATGCGTGGGATTTGCAACGCGGCAAACGCCCGGGCGATTTTGAAACCTACAAGGAATTCATCAAACTGACGCAATATTTCAACTGCATTCATTTTGCAGGCGGATACCCGGTTGAACCGGTTGATATCCATGCCAGTATCCGCCATCTGGATTGCCTTTATGAAAAGCTGACGCTGACCGATAAGGTGGTCCATGCTTATGCCTTGGGCAAAGAACGTGTCGAAGATGTGATGGAAATGGTGCGCATTGCCGGTGGGTTAACCCATGATGCATTCTATGCCACCCCGCGCATGTATACCAATATCAATTCGGTTTCGCCTTTGAAACATGATTTTCCCATGCTGGATGGTGCGATGCGTTTGGCGCGGCGGGGCCAACCCGTTGTGGTGACGCCCTTTACCTTGGCCGGTGCAATGGCGCCCGTCACATTATCGGGG
>CAZPSB010000123.1:0-2853 GCA_964589025.1 uncultured Jannaschia sp.
TCTCCATGTCGCTTCCGCTGGTCGACGGTCAGGGCAATTTCGGCTCCATGGACGGCGACAACCCCGCCGCCATGCGCTACACCGAAGTGCGGATGGACAAGCCCGCCGCCTATCTCCTTGCCGATATCGACAAGGAAACCGTTGATTTCCAAGACAATTACGACGGCAAACAACAAGAACCCACCGTTTTGCCGGCGCGCTTTCCCAATATGTTGGTCAATGGGGCGGGCGGTATTGCCGTGGGCATGGCCACCAATATCCCACCCCATAACCTGGGCGAGGTGATTGACGCCTGTCAGGCATTGATCGACAATCCTGATTTGACCTCGGAAGATTTGATTGAATACATCCCCGCCCCTGATTTTCCGACAGGGGCCCTGATTTTGGGTCGGTCTGGCGCGCGCAAGGCCTATACCGAAGGGCGCGGCAGTGTCATCATCCGCGCCAAAACCCATGTCGAAGAAATCCGCAAAGATCGCTATGCGATTGTCGTGGATGAAATCCCCTATCAGGTCAACAAAGCATCCATGATTGAACGCATCGCCGAATTGGTGCGTGAGAAAAAACTAGAAGGCATCGCCGGGGTTGCCGATGAATCCGATCGCGTGGGTGTGCGGGTTGTGGTTGAACTGAAACGTGACGCCACACCCGATGTTGTGTTGAATCAATTGTTCCGCTTTACCCAGATGCAAACATCATTCGGATGCAATATGTTGGCGTTAAACGGGGGGCGGCCCGAACAATTGACATTGCGCAAATTCCTTACCTCGTTCCTTGATTTCCGCGAAGATGTGGTGGCGCGCCGCACGGCTTTTGAATTGCGCAAAGCGCGTGAACGCGCGCATATCCTATGCGGTTTGGCGGTGGCGGTATCAAATGTGGACGAAGTTGTTGCCACCATTCGCGGGTCGGCCGATGCGGGTTCTGCGCGTCAGGCTTTGATGACACGCCGTTGGCCAGCCGCCGACATTGTGGATTATATCCGTCTAATTGATGACCCAACCCATAAGGTGAATGAGGACGGCACATATAACCTAAGCGAAACGCAGGCCCGTGCCATTTTGGAATTGCGCCTGCAGCGCCTAACCCAAATCGGCGTGAAAGAAGTTACCGATGAATTGCAGGATCTATCAGGAAAAATCAAAGATTATCTTGCGATTTTGGCCAGCCGCGACCGGATCTTATCCATCATATCCGATGAACTGGCCGAGGTGAAAACCCAATTCGCCATTCCCCGTCGGACCGAAATCACCGACTGGTCGGGCGATATGGATGACGAAGACCTGATTGAGCGCGAAGATATGGTCGTGACCATCACGCAGGGCGGTTATATCAAACGCACCGCTTTGGCCGAATTCCGCGCACAAAAACGCGGCGGCAAGGGCCTGTCGGGTGGATCATTGAAAGATGATGACGTGGTGACCACGCTGTTTGTGGCCAATACGCATACGCCTTTGTTGGTGTTTACGACATCGGGCATGGTGTATAAATTGAAAACATGGCGCCTGCCTTTGGGGTCGCGCGCATCACGCGGCAAGGCCTTGGTCAACATCCTGCCCATTGAACCGGGCACTGGCATTGCCGCAATTCTACCTATTGACCGTGACGAAGATCATTGGGACGAATTGCAAATCGTCTTTGCAACCGATCGCGGCACGGTGCGGCGCAACGCGTTGTCAGATTTCGCCAATGTCATGCGCAACGGGAAAATCGCTATGAAATTCGAAGGCGACAGTGCCGATTGGCGCATGATCAATGCGCGGATTGCATCCCATGATGATGATGTGATGTTGGTCACCAAATTGGGCCGGGCAATTCGGTTTCCGGCTACGGATGTGCGGGTGTTTAATTCGCGGGCCTCGACCGGGGTACGGGGTGTGAAACTGGCCACGGGCGACGAAGTGGTGTCTATGTCGATCATCCGCCATTTTGAGGCCGATCCGGCCGAACGCGTGGCCTATCTGAAACAACGCCGCCTGATGGCCGGTGCGCCGGAAGATGACGTTGAAAATGACGAAGAAGAATCCGTGGCCGAAGGCCAGCTTTCCCAAGACCGCTATGCCGAAATGTCTGCCGCCGAAGATTTGATCCTGACCATTACATCGGGCGGTGCCGGTAAATTATCATCCAGTCACGGCTACCCCGTGCGCGGGCGCGGCGGCCAGGGTGTGATCGCCATGGATAAGGCCATGCGCGGCGGTGATCTGGTGGCCAGTTTCCCGGTTGATCTGGATGATCAGATCATGTTGGCGACCTCAACCGGGCAATCCATCCGGGTGCCGGTCAATGGCATTTCCTTCCGGTCACGCAGTGCGGGCGGGGTAAAAGTATTCAACACCGCCGCTGGCGAACAGGTTGTGTCGGTTGCCTATATCGCCGAAGCGGGCGAAGATGATGATGCCGGTGAGGCGGGCGAATAACGCCTGCCTTCGGCCCTGCAACCCTTGCTTTATATTCAATAGATAGGCGCAAAATGGCATTTGCAAAAGACGCATCCATCAATGTTCTAAATGGCCCATTGGCGGTGTGTTCTAGGGATCCGATGACCGGGTTTTTCCGCAATGGCGCGTGTGATACCTGCGCCGAAGATAGCGGGTCACACACCGTTTGCGCGGTTATGACGGCGGAATTTCTGGCTTATTCCAAATATGTGGGCAATGACCTAAGCACCCCACGCCCCGAATATAACTTTCCCGGCCTCAAACCCGGTGATCGTTGGTGCCTATGCGCCAGCCGTTTTTTACAAGCCCATGACGAAGGATGCGCCCCACAGGTGGATCTGGCCGCCACCCATCAGGTCATCTGCATTACCCACCTGGCCCAAATCGCCCGATTCGCCGACCATCATTTTCG
>CAZPSB010000123.1:2863-6173 GCA_964589025.1 uncultured Jannaschia sp.
GTACCGCTTGCGGTATTGCGCGCATATGCGATTGACGGCGGCATATAGGCCGCCGCCGCCATATCATTGATTGGTCATATCCCACCCCAAGGCGCGCGCGACGGTGAAAATGTCTTTGTCACCCCGCCCGCACATATTCATGCAAATGATGTGATCTTTGGGCAAATTCGGCGCGATTTTGGCCACATGCGCCAGTGCATGGGATGGTTCAAGCGCGGGAATGATGCCTTCGGTTTCGCAACACAGCTGAAACGCCTCTAGCGCCTCAATATCGGTGATCGATACATATTGCGCGCGGCCAATATCGTGCAACCACGAATGTTCCGGCCCGATACCGGGGTAATCCAAACCGGCAGAAATGGAATGACCTTCTAGGATTTGGCCATCTTGATCTTGCAACAAATATGTGCGGTTGCCATGCAACACGCCGGGCCGCCCACCGGTGAGTGACGCGCAATGTTGCATTTTTTCATTCACGCCATGGCCGCCGGCCTCAACCCCAATGATGCGCACCTCTTTGTCATCCAGAAACGGGAAAAACAGGCCCATCGCATTTGACCCGCCACCAATCGCGGCGATGATTGTATCGGGCAAACGGCCTTCGGCGGCCATCATTTGTTCCTTGGCCTCTTTACCGATAATCGCTTGGAAATCGCGCACCATGGCGGGGTATGGATGTGGGCCGGCCACCGTGCCGATGCAATAGAATGTATCGCGCACATTGGTCACCCAATCACGCAGCGCATCATTCATCGCATCTTTCAACGTGCCCCGCCCCGAGGTCACGGGCACAACCTCGGCCCCCAAAAGTTTCATCCGAAACACATTGGGCGCTTGGCGTTCAACATCCGTGGCGCCCATATAAACCACGCATTTCAGGCCAAATTTTGCACAAACCGTGGCCGTGGCCACCCCATGTTGGCCTGCGCCGGTTTCGGCAATAATCCGGGTTTTTCCCATACGACGCGCCAGAATAATCTGGCCCAATACATTGTTAATCTTATGCGCGCCCGTGTGGTTTAATTCATCGCGTTTAAGATAAATTTTCGCCCCACCCAACCGTTCGGTCAAACGTTCGGCAAAATACAAGGGCGACGGGCGGCCTACATAATTGGCCCATAAATCATGCATTTCATCCCAAAAGCTTTGATCCGTTTTGGCATGTTCATATTGGCGTTCCAGTTCCAATATCAACGGCATCAATGTTTCAGACACAAAGCGGCCACCGAAATCCCCAAACCGGCCTTTTTAAAACTATTTGGTAGATCATCTGGCATAATCTGGCCCCCTTTTGTCATTAATCCATAGCTAACGCGCCCGGCCCCCATCGGCAAGGGCGGTTGCAGCTTTAGGGGTCAAAGCCTTGGCAAAATCCAACATAAGGCCCGCATCCTTAATGCCCGGTGCGGTTTCCACACCCGATGACACATCAACCTGGCGCGCACCCGCCAAGCGCACCGCATGCGCCACATTATCGGGCCCAAGCCCCCCCGCCAACATCCATGGTTTGCGCCACCGCCGCCCGGCGATCAAACGCCAGTCAAACGACACCCCATTGCCCCCCGGCAAATCGGCGGTTTTTGGGGGTTTGGCATCAACCAATATCTGATCGGCCACGGCCTCATATGGGGGCAGTTTGCCAAGATCATTATGATCGGCAATGCCAACGGCCTTCATCACCGGCAATCGGATTTTAGCGCTGATTTCGGCCACACGGGCGGGGGATTCCGCCCCATGCAATTGCACAATATCCAAGGCAACATGGCGCAAGATATGGGCCAAATCATCATCGGACGGGTTGACCATCAACCCCACTTTGGCCACGCCCGGCGGGGTGTGAAGGGCCAAATCACGGGCAAGATCAACCGGCACATGGCCGAAATCAGCGATCATCTTCAGCAACATGGGCACATGGCGCGGGGATTTTTCAAAAAACACAAACCCCACATACCGCGCCTGCGCACGGGCCGCGGCATCAATATCAGATATGCGGCGCAGACCGCAAAATTTAATGGCGGCCAGCGGGCGATCCGGCATCACGACCGGCCATCTTCGATCAGGGCAAGAATTTCATCACGATCGGGGTCTTTTTCCTTTTTAAGGGTTTTGACCTCATGTTCCAGACGCTTGGCGGCGCGGCGTTGGGTCCGCGCCTCAACCCGGTGGCGGGTTTCGCGCAACCATTCTAGGATATAGCCTACAAAAAGGCCAATCGCGACACCGCCTAAAACAACCAAAAACAGCGGAAGCGATATTGCGTAATCGCGCCCAACCCAACCGACCAACCCCGCCGGGATCAGGCGTAATTCCACGATCATGCTATTGGCAAAACACAATAGCGCCAAGATCACGGCAATCACCGCCAAAATAATATATTTTACAATTCGCAAAACCCGCATATCGTGTATATGGACCGGTTAATCCGCGCCATTCAAACGGTCACGCAACAATTTACCTGTTTTGAAAAACGGGACATGTTTTTCATCAACCGCAACACTTTCGCCCGTGCGCGGGTTGCGCCCGGTACGTGCGGCGCGGTGTTTGATCGAAAATGCACCAAAGACACGCAATTCAACCCGGTTGCCATTCGCCAACGCATCGATAATTTCTTCGAAAATTGCATTCACGATGATTTCCACATCCCGATGATAGAGATGCGGGTTTTCATCGGCAAGTTTTTGAACCAATTCAGATCGTATCATGATTCCCGGCCCCCACAGTTGGTTTAAGATAGACTATAGGCATTCTGAACCAATCTGAACACCCAAAACACGCGTAATCATCCATCAACAGCCCATACTGTGGTGCATTTCCCCCTCATTTTGCACAAATATCAGAAATCCGTGGGTGCGCCGCCCTGTTCTTTGCGCATGGCGACAAAGGCGCGCAATGCGTCTTGGATGGCGTCATCCATGGCGGGTGGTTCAAATTCGGCCAGAATTTTTTTGTAAATGCCATGCGCGCGTTCAGCCGTCCACACCGCACCATCCAGGCGCCAGGATTCAAAATTTCGCCAATCTGACAAAAATGGGCTGTAAAAGGCGGTTTGGTATCGGTCTTGCGTGTGATCCACACCAAAGAAATGGCCGCCCGGCCCAACTTGGGCGATGGCCTCAACCGCCAGATCATCCGGGCCTGTGCCCAGGATTTCAGGTTCGAAATAGCGTTGCATTTGCTGCAAAACTTCGCAATCCATCACAAATTTTTCGGGGCTGGCGATCAGCCCGCCTTCTAACCATCCCGCCGCATGATAAACGATATTGGTGCCCGATTGCACGGCCGCCCATAGGCTTGCGGTGGTTTCCCACAT
>CAZPSB010000124.1:0-414 GCA_964589025.1 uncultured Jannaschia sp.
GTCATCTTGCGCGGTTGATTCAAACGGTTCATCGTCATCGGCCCCCATAATAGGCCGGTTTTCGCCAAATGATGGGTCTTTGGCCACGCCATGGGCAATGAAATTCACCGCGTCATATCGGGTCATATCTTGGTCTTGCAGGAAAAACGCGGCATTTGATTCGCGTTCGGCAAAAATGGCAACCAATACATTGGCGCCGGTGACCTCGCTTCGGCCCGAAGATTGCACATGAATGGCCGCGCGTTGAATGACGCGTTGAAAGGCGGCGGTTGGAATGGCCTCGGTTGGGTCATCGGTTTTCAGCGTGGAAAGATCATCGCTTATGAATTGAACCAAGGCGGTGCGCAGAACCTCAAGATCGACACCGCAGGCTTGCATCACCTTTTTGGCATCGGGTTCGTCAATCAGTTCAAG
>CAZPSB010000124.1:424-2685 GCA_964589025.1 uncultured Jannaschia sp.
GGCCAATGCGGCATGAATGGCTTGTTCCAATGTGGTTGAGAATGACGGCATGCGCGCATTCCTTTCTTCGTGCTAAGGCCACCGATATGGGGCGCGGCTTGATCATCGCCTCTGATGACAAGGTTTGTCTTTTTGCACGATGTTTCAAGCGCAAAACGCAAGATTTTGTGGCAATCTTTTATTTAGGCGCAATTTTCCTGTTAAAACTGATCTTTCATCTTGCGAAGATGGGTGAAAATGTGATCAGGGTCATCGCCCAGATGCGCGAATTCGGGGCTGTCGGCGCGCAAAAACGGATTGGTAGCGATTTCATCGGATAAACGCGATGGGATAGTGGGGCGCGATTGCGCGCGCGCCGCGTCAATTTGTGCGGCACGCTTGTGCAGTGCGGCGTTGTCAGGATCAACCCAAAGCGCAAAACGCGCGTTTGATTGCGTGTATTCATGGCCGGAATACACCCATATATCGCCGGGCAAATCGCGTAGTTTTTGCAGGCTGCGCCACATCATCGGGCCGTCACCTTCGAATAGGCGCCCACATCCAAGCGCCATTAAACTATCGCCACTAAAAACGGCCCGCGCCTTTGGAACATAAAAGGCAATATGGCCGATTGTATGGCCGGGCACGTCCATCACATGGGCTTGCAACCCGCCAAGGGTCAATATGTCGCCCGTGACCACGCCTTGATGCAACCGGGGCAGGCGATGCGCATCATCACGCGCGCCTTTGACAATTGCGCCGGTTGCAGCCTGCAAGGGGCCAACGCCTTGGATGTGATCATGATGGTGATGGGTCAGCCATATTTCATCCAAACCCCACCCGCGTTTGTTCAAGGCCGCAATCACAGGCGCATGATCGGGCACATCAATCAGCGCGGTTTTGCCTGTGTCAAAATCGCGCAAAATATAGGCGTAATTATCCGATAGGCAGGGTATGGTCAAAATGTCATAGGTCATGAATGAAGGCCCGTTCACATTGTCATCATGGTATGTATAAATATCATACCGATATTTGGCATCTTTACACCCGCGAAATGCGCTTTGGGTTCGGTTTGGGCCTGTGGGGGCGGCATTCAAAATGGTTAAAACATGTTTTCATTTAACACAAAAAACCGGTTCAATATTCTAATCATTGCACAACGGGGCAGATGGGCGTTTGAAGCGGTCATGTTTTTGGCAAGCTTTCGGGCAAGCAACCCATTTTTCAGGGGCCGTGTTTTTGTTGCAATCCCCCAACCCGGCCCAAAATGGACAAATGACCCACGGGTGCAAAACAGTGACACCATGAAATTGCTTAAAACATTGGGTGCAGAAATTTTGCCTTTTGAAAACAGGTATTTCGGTGAAAGTTACCCCCATGGCAACAAGATCGAAGCCTTGCTGGCCATGCCCAAGGGGCAACCGTTTATGTTTTTTGATACCGATACACTTATCCTGGATCGGTTGAACACCATCCCGATTGATTTCAGCCGCCCATCCGCATCGCTGAAACGCACGAATACATGGCCGGTTATTGAATTATATGGGCCGGGATACACCCAAACCTGGCGGTCTTTATACGAAAAATTCGACCTTGATTTTGAATCATCATTGGATCTGAACCAACCCGATGAATTTTGGAAACGCTATTTGTATTTTAATGCAGGGTTTTTTTATTATAAATGCCCGCATGTTTTTGGGCATCGTTTTATCAATTATGCCATGGAAATTCGCGACAATCCCCCCAAGGAATTGATATGCCAACCCATGTATCCTTGGTTAGATCAAATCGCCCTGCCATTGGTTATTCATAGTCTAGGGGGCGGGCGTGATGCCTTGGCGCCCGGATATATTGATGGCAGCCATAGTTGCCATTATCGGGCTTTGCCACTTTTGTATGCCTGTCAAAGCCAATCTGTGATTGATGTGCTAGAAACCGTAACAGCGCGCCCCAAAATCAAAAAAGTGCTCAAGCGACATAAACCGGCATTGCGTTTGATATACCAAGGCGAAGGCCAAAAGGCGCGGGCATTGTTTGACCAAACGCGCCTGCCGGTGGAAGAATGCCAGATTCGTAAAAAGCTGCGCGAACACAATCTTTGGCTGCGATGAAAAGGTGGCCGCACCCTGTGCGCGGCCTGCCATCATACCGCCATCATTAGCCTGCGTTGCTGGCTGATTTGTCTTTTTGCGTGTCGGAATAGATTAACAAAGGCTGCGCGTCTGAAATCACGGCCTCTTCGTTCACGACGATTTCCTGCACACCGTCACTGCCGGGCAGGG
>CAZPSB010000124.1:2704-5070 GCA_964589025.1 uncultured Jannaschia sp.
TAAACATGGTGTCCAACAAGATATCTTCCATGATCGACCGCAATCCGCGCGCGCCCGTTTTGCGTTCAATCGCCCGTTTGGCAATGGCGCGCAATGCATCATCGGTAAAGGTTAGATGTGTGTCTTCCAGTTCAAACAAGCGCTGATATTGTTTTACAAGCGCATTTTTGGGGCTGGTCAGAATCGTGACCAATGCGTCTTCGTCAAGATCGGTCAGCGTCGCAATCACCGGCAGACGCCCCACAAATTCGGGGATTAACCCAAATTTCAGCAAATCTTCGGGTTCCAGATCACCAAATACTTCGCCAACGCCACGGGTTTCGTTTTCCTTGACATCGGCGCCAAACCCGATGGCCGACCCTTTGCCACGTTGGCCAATGATCTTATCAAGCCCGGCAAATGCGCCACCGCAGATAAACAAGATATTGGTTGTATCGACTTGCAAAAATTCCTGCTGGGGGTGTTTGCGACCGCCCTGTGGGGGCACCGATGCGACAGTGCCTTCCATGATTTTCAACAAGGCTTGCTGCACGCCTTCGCCTGACACATCACGGGTGATGGATGGGTTTTCGGATTTGCGTGTGATTTTATCAACTTCGTCAATATAGACGATGCCACGCTGCGCGCGTTCAACATTATATTCAGAGGCCTGAAGCAGTTTTAGAATAATGTTTTCAACGTCTTCCCCGACATATCCGGCCTCGGTCAATGTGGTGGCATCGGCCATGGTAAAGGGCACATCTAAAATGCGCGCCAAGGTCTGCGCCAGCAATGTTTTGCCGCATCCGGTTGGCCCAATCAGCAAAATGTTGGATTTTGCCAGCTCAATATCGGATTTGTCGCCGTGATTCAGGCGTTTATAATGATTGTGGACCGCAACCGATAACACGCGTTTGGCATGGGCCTGGCCGATGACATAATCATCCAACACATCGCAAATATTTTGCGGGGTGGGCACGCCATCGCCTGATTTCAATTCATTTGTTTTGGTTTCTTCACGGATGATATCCATGCATAATTCAACACATTCATCGCAAATGAACACGGTTGGCCCGGCAATCAATTTGCGCACTTCATGCTGGCTTTTGCCGCAAAATGAACAATAAAGCGTGTTTTTTGAATCCGTGCCGGATGAATCTGACATAATATCCTTCCCCCACTGGCCCTGTGCCAGTGTCGTGTCTTTAGGCATGGTCGGCCTGCACATAGTCTAAAGCAGCCCGCCCCCCTTCACAATGCGAAAATGGGCTGGTGTGATACAGCCCATTTCCAAACCGCCTTTACGCGGTGTCATCGGCGTTGCGTTGCGCCACGATTTCATCGACCAGACCCCAATCTTTGGCCTGTTCTGCATCCATGAAATTATCGCGTTCCAAGGCCTCAACCACATTTTCGAATGTTTGGCCGGTATGGTGAACATAAATCTGATTCAACCGGTCTTTTAATTTTTGCGTTTCGCGCGCATGGATCATGATATCAGTGGCTTGGCCCTGATACCCGCCTGACGGTTGATGCACCATGATGCGCGAATTGGGCAGGGAAAACCGCATGCCGGGTTCGCCTGCGGCCAATAACAAAGACCCCATAGAGGCGGCCTGACCGATGCACATGGTTGAAACCTTGGGTCTGATATATTGCATCGTATCGTAAATCGACAAACCGCTTGTCACCACCCCACCGGGTGAATTGATATACATTGAAATTTCCTTGGTCGGGTTTTCCGATTCCAGAAACAACAATTGGGCGACGATCAAACTTGACATTTCGTCAAAAATCGGACCCGAAATAAAAATGATCCGTTCTTTCAACAGGCGCGAGAAAATGTCGAACGCCCGTTCGCCGCGGCTGGTTTGTTCTACAACCGTGGGAACCAGCGTGTTCATATAGATATCATGGGGGTCTTTCATTGAGCCTGCCTTTGGACGGTTTGAATTGTTGTCTTTACGTTCTAGGCATCCCGCCCGCCCGCCGCAAGGGGTAGGGGGCAATTTGCGGCCCATTGCGTGCCGGATGAAAACAAAAGGGCAAATTTGCCCGGCGGCCCTTTTCCCCCGGTTCTAAATCTGCCAATATGCGCGCCAATATATACCAAATTATGTAGGGCAGGGCATAATGGCCGATACGCTTTTATCTGGCACACAGGCAAATGATGACTATAACGCCGCCTCGATTGAGGTGCTGGAAGGGTTGGAACCCGTGCGCAAACGCCCCGGCATGTATATCGGCGGCACCGATGAACGCGCGCTGCATCACCTCGTGGCCGAGGTGCTCGACAACTCCATGGACGAGGCCGTCGCCGGCCACGCCTCCCGGATCGAGGTGGAGCTGCACGCCGACCACTCCGTCACCATCCGCGACAATGGCCG
>CAZPSB010000124.1:5098-6009 GCA_964589025.1 uncultured Jannaschia sp.
TCTGGAAAGGCCTATCAGACCTCGGGCGGGTTGCATGGGGTGGGGGTGTCGGTTGTCAACGCGTTATCCGACCACACAAGGGTTGAGGTCGCACGAAACCGCGAATTATTCGCCCAGGAATTTTCGCGCGGCATCCCACAAGGCCCGGTTCACCCCCTTGGCGCGGCACCCAATCGGCGTGGCACCACGGTGATTTTTCATCCCGATGCCGAAATTTTTGGCCAGCACCGGTTCAAACCGGCGCGTTTGCTAAAAATGGTGCGGTCCAAGGCGTATTTGTTTTCGGGGGTCGAAATTCGGTGGAAAACCGAAATTGATGATGGGGAAACCCCAACCGAGGCGGTGTTTCATTTTCCCGGTGGTTTGGCCGATTATCTGAAAGAAACCTTGGGCAATGCGGCCACTTATGCCGACGAACCTTTTGCTGGAAAGGTAGAATTTCAACCACGCTTCAATCAACCCGGATCGGTTGAATGGGCGATCAATTGGTCGCCCATGCGCGATGGGTTTATACAATCTTATTGTAATACCGTCCCCACCCCCGAAGGCGGCACGCATGAGGCCGGATTTTGGGCGGCCATCCTAAAGGGCATTCGTGCCTATG
This sequence comes from uncultured Jannaschia sp., assembly GCA_964589025.1. GTDB lineage: Bacteria > Pseudomonadota > Alphaproteobacteria > Rhodobacterales > Rhodobacteraceae > JANSYL01. The sequence continues at coordinate 5,703 of CAZPSB010000124.1, forward strand.
GCGACTTGGTGAGCAACAAAAAAGCCGGCAATATCATCCGCGATGATCTGACAACGGGGGGCGCGGCCTTGGTGTCGTGTTTTATTGCAGAACCTGAATTTGTAGGCCAAACCAAAGATCGCCTTGCCACAACCGAGGCCGCCCGAATGGTCGAAGGTGCCGTGCGTGATCATTTTGACAATTGGTTGGCGGCCAACACGAAATCGGCGGGCGCGATTTTGGATTTTCTGGTGTTGCGCGCCGAAGAACGCCTGCGCCGCCGCGCCGAAAAGGAAACCGCGCGTAAATCGGCCACCAAACGCCTGCG
>CAZPSB010000125.1:0-5993 GCA_964589025.1 uncultured Jannaschia sp.
GGATGATGGGGAACCTTTTGAGGAGAAGTTCGAGCGCCTGATGGGCGATCTGCGCGCAAGCGATGTGTTCATGTTGATCTGCGCAGGCATGCGCGGGGGCGGTTGGACGGGTGATTTTGATGATCTGCTAACCGCCGAAATCGAAGGCGGATTTGCCAATGCCGCCCGCATGGCCGCGCGCCTTTTGGCGTTGGCTTTTGCGCCGCCAAAATGATGGGGCAAACCATGGATTGGCCTGTATTGATGCAAGCCGGGTTGCGGGGTTTGGGCCTGCAACCGGCGGCGTTTTGGGCGTTAACCCCGGCGGAATTTCTAATTTTGTTGGGGGATGCGCCTTCAAGCCGCGCGATGGCCCGCGCCCAGTTTGACACCTTATCGGCCCAATTTCCGGACCGAACCGAAAAGGAATAACACTATGACAGCACGTGACCGCGTTCAAGATTTTGAACGTCAAATCGCCGATCTGGATACCACCCTGGCCAACACCACCAACATGGCCGCGAATTTCCAACAGGAATTGGAGGGTATGCAATCCACCTTTACCTTTACCGAGGATCAAATCCAAAGCATGAGCAGCGCCTTTAGCGGCCAATTACGCGATGCTTTTGAAGGTGTGGTTTTCGAAGGTGATCGTTTGTCGGATGCCTTGAAAGACATGGCCCGCAACATGATGGATACCGTTTACCAAACCGCGATGGATCCTTTGCAAGATCAGATTGGCGGATTTTTATCACAAGGTTTGAATGCCATGTTTGGCGGCGCAAAAGAATTTGCCAATGGCGGGGCCTTTAGTCAGGGCCGCGTCACGCCTTTTGCGCGCGGCGGTGTGGTGCAAAGCCCAACCCCTTTTCCCATGCGCGGCGGCATGGGGTTAATGGGCGAAGCCGGGCCTGAGGCCATCTTGCCGCTGACGCGCGGTGCAGATGGACGTTTGGGGGTATCGGCCGGGGATGGTGGGGGCGCGCAATCTGTGCAGGTGCATATGAATATCACCACACCCGATGTGCAAGGGTTTCAACGCAGCCAAAGCCAAATCGCCGCGCAAATGTCGCGCATGTTGGCCAAAGGGCAACGCAACCGATAAAGGGGCAAATATAAATGGATTTTCACGATATACGTTTTCCCGCCCGGCTAAGTTTTGGGTCGGCAGGCGGGCCGGAACGGCGCACCGAAATCGTTACGCTGGCCAATGGGTTTGAAGAACGCAATACGCCTTGGGCTGCGTCACGCCGGCGTTATGATGCGGGCGTTGGGGTGCGATCTTTGGATGATATTGCCGTGCTGATTGCATTTTTCGAATCGCGGCGCGCACAATTATATGGGTTTCGTTGGAAAGACTGGCTTGATTTCAAAAGCTGCGCGCCCTCGCAAATGCCGGCCTTTGGTGACCAAATCATCGGGTCTGGCGATGGGGTGCAAACGGAATTTCAGCTTGTGAAAACCTATGCATCGGGCACCGCATCCTATACGCGCGACATTACAAAACCGGTGGCTGGAACTGTGGTTTTGGGCATAGATGGGGTTGCCCAAACGGGCGGGCATAGCATTGATACCACAACCGGCCTTGTCACATTTGCCACCGCGCCGGCCACAGGCGTGCAAATCACCGCAGGGTTTGAATTTGATGTGCCGGTGCGTTTTGATACCGACCGGATCAATGCCAGCGCGGCCAGTTTCCAGGCCGGGGAAATCCCCGATGTGCCCGTGGTGGAGATCCGGCTATGACGGGTGTGCAAGGGTTTGAATCGCATTTGAAAACTGGCATCACGCAAATCGCGCGCTGTTGGAAACTTACCCGCAGTGATGGCGTTATTTATGGTTTTACCGATCATGACCGGGCCTTGTCTTTTGATGGCGTGACATTCCGCCCCGAAACGGGCATGACAGCCGCCGCCCTTAGTCAGACAAGCGGGCTTTCGGTTGATAATACCGAAGCTTTGGGCGTGTTAAGGGATGCGGCAATCACCGAACAAGATATCGCCGCAGGCCGTTTTGATAATGCCGAGGTGGAATCATGGGTGGTGCAATGGTCGGCCCCTGAAAATCGTGTGTTGCAATTTCGGGGCACGATTGGCGATATCACCCGTGCCAACGGCACTTTTACCGCTGAATTGCGCGGTTTGGCCGATGCGTTGAACACGCTGACGGGGTATGTCTATCAAAAAACCTGCACGGCGATGCTGGGCGATCAGCGATGTAAATTTGATCTCACAACCTCCGGTTTTTCGACCGAGGTTGTGATTTCATCCGTTCAAGATGGCCGGGTGTTTACCTTTGATAATTTTGGCATCTTTGAGACGCGCTGGTTTGAACGTGGTCAGTTTCAAGTGTTGGATGGCCCCGCCATTGGCTTGCGGGGATCCATCAAGGTAGATCGGCCTGAAAATGGCACCCGTTTGATCGAATTATGGGATCGCCTGCGCCAAGCCCCACAAACGGGGCATCGTGTACGCCTGTATGCCGGATGCGACAAACGCATGGAAACCTGCCGGGTGAAATTTTTCAATATCCTGAATTTTCGTGGTTTTCCCGATATTCCGGGTGGTGATTGGCAAGTGGCCCATCCCACCCGTCTGTCCAACCGCGATGGGGGCAGTAGACGATGACCCAAGCCGTTTTAATCGCTCGATCCTGGATCGGCACCCCCTATATTCACCAAGCCAGCCAGCGCGCGGCGGGTTCTTCGTAGCGCCGGCCGGCGGACGTCGTCGCGTGGCCCGGGTCGAGTGCGCCGCGCCGCGGTACGTCACGTGCTCGATCAACGTCGGCCCGGCTTGTGATTGCCTTGGCCTGTTGCGCGGGGTTTGGCGGGAATTATACGGGCAAGAACCCGAAGTCACCCCGGCCTATACCCGCGATTGGTCAGAACCATCCGGCCAAGAACGGTTATGGCAGGCCGCGCGCCGCCATTTGGACGAAAAGCCAATTGAAAATGCCGCACCCGGTGACGTCATCTTGTTTCGGATGCGTGATGGCAGTGTGGCAAAACATTTGGGCATTCAATCGCAAATCGGGCCGTATCCGGCCTTTATTCATGCCTATTGCGGCCATGGTGTTGTTGAAAACACCCTGACCGAACCTTGGGCCCGGCGCATTGTGGCGCGGTTTTGTTTTCCTGAAAGGGTTTGATTTATGGCAACACTTGTACTTTCAACCGCAGGCGCGGCCATAGGCAGCAGTTTTGGCGGCGTTGGTGCCGTTGTCGGGCGCGCCATTGGGGCCACAATCGGGCGGATGATTGACCAGAAAATCCTTGGGTCCGGGTCGGAACCTGTGGAACGTGGGCGGGCAGAACGGTTGCGCGTGACGTCATCAACCGAAGGCACGGCCATCGCGCATGTTGTGGGCAGTATGCGTGTGGGCGGCCATGTGATTTGGGCTACCAATTTTGTGGAACGCGCCGATACCAGCGGCGGTGGCAAAGGCACGCCCTCAACCCCGGAAACCAAGACATATTCTTATGCGATCAGTGTGGCGATTGGCCTGTGCGAAGGCGATATTCGCGGCGTTGGGCGGGTCTGGGCGGATGGTACGGAACTTGATCTTAGCACGATCAATATGCGCGTTTATACCGGCACCGAAACCCAATTGCCCGATCCCCTGATTGAGGCCGTCGAAGGCGCCGGTCACACGCCCGCCTATCGCGGTCTGGCCTATGTCGTATTCGAAGATCTTGATCTTACGCCTTTTGGCAATCGCGTGCCGCAATTTTCATTCGAAATCAACCGTATACCCACGCCACAAATCGGGGCGTCTGCGGCAGCATCGGATATGGTGCGCGCGGTGGCCATGGTGCCGGGGCGTGGTGAATATAGCTTGGCCACCAAACCTGTGACTTTTGAAATGGATGTGGGCCAACGTATCGCGGCCAATGTCAGTTCCGAGGGCGGCGGCACGGATTTCACCCAATCCTTGGCACAATTGCGCCGCATTGCGCCCAATGTGGAATCGGTGTCGTTGATATATTCTTGGTTTGGCGATGATCTGCGCGCGGGATCTTGTAATGTGGCCCCAAAGGTTGAATTCAATACCCCTGACGGCAAAGAAATGACGTGGCGCGCGGGCGGTATAACGCGATCACAGGCCCAGATGATTGGCCAAATTGGCGGGCAGCCCGTTTATGGCGGTACCCCTGCGGATGCGTCGGTTATTCAGGCCATTCGCGCCATTCATGATGGCGGGCAGGCGGTGTTATTCTGCCCATTTTTGTTGATGGATATCTTGCAGGGCAATGGCCTGCCTGATCCTTATGGTGGGGCTGAACAACCCGCCTTGCCTTGGCGGGGGCGGATCACGGGTGATCTTGCGCCTGATCAACCCGGCACGCCAGATCAAACCGCCGCCAACCGGGTGGCGGTTGATGCGTTTTTCGGCACGGCCACGGCTGCGGATTTCACGGTGCAAAATGGGGCAGTGTCTTATTCTGGCCCCCCCGAATGGAGCTATGCGCGCTTTGTTCTGCATTCTGCGGCGTTATGTGCTGCTGCGGGTGGGGTTGCGGCCTTTTGTATTGGGTCCGAAATGCGCGCGCTGACCCAAATGCGCGATGATCTGGGTTTTCCTGCGGTGCAGAAATTCAAGACCTTGGCCCAACAGGTGCGGCAGATTTTGCCCAATGCCAAGCTAAGCTATGCTGCGGATTGGTCTGAATATTTTGGCTATCACCCCCAAGACGGCACAGGCGATGTGTATTTTCATCTTGATCCGCTTTGGTCAGATCCAAATATAGATTTTATTGGCATCGACAATTATATGCCCCTATCTGATTGGCGCGATGGCCAAAATCATGCCGATGCATCGGCGGGGTCAATCTATAACCTTGATTATTTACACTCCAATATCGAAGGCGGTGAAGGATATGATTGGTATTATGCCTCGGATATTGCGCGCGATGATCAAACGCGCACCGCCATTTCCGATACGATCAACGGCGTCTGGACACCAGGCACGGTGATTCAATCCCTTGGCGCAGGGTCAACCGCCGGCATGGCCCAAAGTGCCGCAGAACGCGGTGCCCCGGCCGTGTTTCGGGGGCGGTTGACCTTGCCCGCTACGCCCTCAGATGCCCTGATATGGAAGGCCGGGGGCGGGATGATTGCCGCATCTTTGGGGGTGCGCGATGGCGGTGCAATGTTGCGATTGCGGGCAGGGCGGGGCGATTATGCGCTGACCCAATCGGATGCCGCCACCGCCGTGTTGGATATTCCCACCGCCAGCTTGCCCTTTGATAATGCCGCCCATGATCTGATGTGGGAATTATCCCCACAATCGCCTGGCCGGGTACGGTTATGGGTGGATGATGTGTTGGTTGGTACGGCACAAACATCAACCGGGCAATCCTTGGGCCTTGGCCAAAGCCAAGGTGCGGGGCTTTGGGCGGGGCCTGAGGCGGGACATTGGCTTAGCGCTTTGCCCGCCTCAGGCAGCGCGCCAATTGGCGAACCCACCACCGCCTGGATGACCCAAGGGGCGGGCAATTTGGAATGGCTTGCCGGTATTCGCTTGACGCCAAGCCAGCCCTTGCCATTCACCTATCGGTATAAGGATATCAAAGGATGGTGGGAAAATACCCATCACAACCGCATTGGTGGCGCGATGGACACACAGCCCACATCATGGGTGCCAATGTCAAAACCGGTTTGGTTCACCGAAATAGGATGCCCCGCAATTGATAAGGGCACCAATCAACCCAATACAGTTCTGAATCCCCAAAGTTCACAAAGCCGCGCGCCTTATTATTCAAACGCGCGTCGTGATGACCTAATACAGGCGCAATATCTGCGTGCGATGATGTCATATTGGCAAAACACCGCACATAACCCGGTTTCACCCATTTATGGGGGACCGATGTTGGATATGGGGCGGGCGCATGTTTGGGCCTGGGATGCACGGCCTTGGCCGGCCTTTCCGCATGATTTGAAACGCTGGCCAGATGGCGCAAACTGGATGCGCGGGCATTGGGTGACGGGCCGGATGCAAACCGTCACGCTTGA
>CAZPSB010000126.1:0-4370 GCA_964589025.1 uncultured Jannaschia sp.
GCCACGGGGCGGGTGGGTGCGTGCCTTTCGTTATGTGCGGCACCGTCTTAGCCGCCTGCCAGGATCGCCCGAACAAATTGCGCGGGGCATATTTGCCGGGGTGTTTGCGATTTTCACCCCGTTTTTTGGCCTACATTTCGTCACTGCTGCGATTATCGCAAAATTGATGCGCGGGTCTATTTTGGCGGCGATATTGGCAACATTTGTTGGCAATCCGCTGACATTTGTGCCGATTGCCTATGTGTCGCTGCAAATTGGCCATTTTGTGCTTGGCTCGCGCCCACGCGATGTGTTTGAGGATTCTCTGTTTGAAAAATTCACCGCCGCATTGCGTGATTTGTGGAACAATACCAAAGCGATTTTTACCGATGATCAGGCGCATTGGGGGGATTTGATCCGGTTTTACGAAGATGTGTTTTTACCCTGGACGATTGGGGGCATCATCCCTGGATTGGTGGTTGGATATTTATTCTATGCAATCAGCGTGCCTTTGATCCGGGCCTATCAAACCCGCCGTTCCGCCCGGCTTGCACATAAGCGCCAAGATGCGCAACCACGCTTTTTCACGGATGATGACAATGACTAATCGTTTACGTCTTGGGGTGAATATTGATCATGTTGCCACGATTCGCAATGCGCGGGGCGGCGATACGCCTGATCCTGTGCGCGCGGCGGTTTTGGCCGAACAGGCCGGGGCCGATGGCATTACGGCCCATTTGCGCGAAGATCGCCGCCATATTCGAGAAACCGATATCAATGGAATTTTGTCCAAAATTTCTGTGCCGTTGAATTTTGAGATGGCCGCAACCGATGAAATGCAGGCCATTGCCTTGGCGCGCGTGCCGCATGCGGTTTGTATCGTGCCCGAACGCCGCGAAGAACGCACCACCGAAGGGGGGCTTGATGTGGCCGCCGATCAAAACCGTTTGGCTGATTTCATTGCGCCTTTGGCGGCACAGGGGATGCGTGTGTCGTTGTTTATTGCACCAGATCGTGACCAGATCGCGGCGGCCCATTGCATAGGCGCGCCGGTGGTTGAATTGCACACAGGCGCCTATTGCGATACGCATAGCGCGGGTGAAACTGCGGCCTGCGCGGCAGAATTGGCGCGTTTGACCGAAGGTGCGAAATACGCCGCCGATTTGGGGCTTGAGGTCCATATGGGCCATGGCTTGACCTATGAAACCGTACCGCCAATCGCCGCTTTGGCCGAGGTGGCAGAATTGAATATCGGGCATTTTTTGATTGGTGAGGCCGTGTTTTCCGGCCTTGGTCCGGCCATTGCCCATATGCGCGCAGTCATGGATGCGGCAAGGGGGCAATTATGATTATCGGCATCGGAACGGATTTGGCCAATATTGAACGGATCAAGGGCGTTTTGGCGCGTTTTGGTGACCGGTTCAAAAACCGTATTTTCACCGAAACCGAACAACGCCGCGCCGATCATATGCCATCGCCTGCGGCGATTTATGCCAAACGTTGGGCCGCGAAAGAGGCCTGCTCCAAGGCTTTGGGCACGGGGTTGCGCATGGGCATTGCATGGAAAGATATGTCTGTGTCAAATCTTAGAACAGGCCAACCTGTGATGGCAGTCACGGGCTGGGCGCAGGATCGTCTGGCGCAGATGACGCCCAAAGGCCATACCGCAATTATCCATGTCAGCCTAACCGATGATGACCCTTGGGCCCATGCCATGGTCGTGATTGAGGCCCGGCTTGATAGCCAAATTGGCCTTGACGGGGCGGTTTTATCGTCAAATCCCCGCCGTTTAACCTGAAACAATTGTGGCTCTTTCTTGACATACGGGCCTGCGCACCGCATGAACCGCATCAACATACATACCAAACAAGGCGATAAAAATGGCAACAACAGCGAAAAAAGACGGGTTTTGGGAAACAGTCAAAACCGTCATATATGCGTTATTGATTGCAGGTATTTTCAGAACGTTGTTTTTTCAACCTTTCTGGATTCCATCCGGTTCGATGAAAGATACTCTTTTGATTGGCGATTTTTTATTCGTGAATAAAATGGCCTATGGGTATTCGCGCTATTCTTGCCCGTTTTCAATGTGCCCCTTTTCCGGGCGCATTTTGGGGTCTGAACCTGAACGCGGTGATGTGGTGGTGTTTCGGCACCCGACCAACAATACCGATTATATCAAACGGGTGATTGGCCTGCCCGGTGATCGGGTCCAAATGCGCGATGGTGTTTTATATTTGAATGGCGAACCCGTTGAAATGCGCGCCCAAGATCCCTTTACGGAAACATTCGACCGCCAAGGTTCGCAGGGGTTGACGCCGCGATGTTCCAATGCCCCGGTGGGCGAAGGCGGGGTTTGTGAAAAAGAACGCTTTACCGAAATTTTGCCAGGCGGCGTCGAACATTCTGTGTTGAATATCCAAGATAATGGCCGCGGCGATAACACGCCCGAATTCATCGTTCCCGAAGGTCATTTCTTTGCGATGGGTGACAATCGCGACAATTCAACCGATTCGCGGTTTTCACGCGCGCTTGGCGGGGTAGGGTTTGTACCCTATGAAAACCTGATCGGGCGTGCAGATCGCATTATTTTTTCTTCGGCAGGGCCGCGCATGGTGTATTTCTGGACATGGCGCGCCGATCGTTTTTTCCGGGCGGTTGAGTGAAACTTTCGCGTGATTTATCCGAATTTTCTGATCGGCTTGGGTATCGGTTTTCCAAGCCTGATCTTTTAGTGCGCGCCGTCACGCATAGTTCGATTTCATCCTCGGCGCGGCCTGATAATCAACGGTTTGAATTTCTAGGCGATCGCGTTTTGGGCCTTGTCATCGCCGAAACCGTTTTGGCCCAAGACCCCCACGCCAAAGAAGGCAAACTTGCCCCGCGATTCAACGCGTTGGTGCGCAAAGAAACCTGCGCAGATATCGCGCGTGCGGTTGATTTGGGTGCGGTGTTGAAAATTGGCCGGTCTGAAATGGCCACAGGCGGGCGGCGCAAAACCGCGCTTTTGGGTGACGCAATGGAGGCGGTGATCGCCGCTATTTATCTTGATGGTGGTTTGGCGGCGGCGCAATCTGTGATCTTGCATTTATGGGCCACCCATATCGCCAGCCTGGCCGATGATGCGCGCGATGCTAAAACGGCCTTGCAAGAACATGCACAGGCCCATGGTCACCCCCCGCCGGTCTATCGCGAATTGGCCCGCAAAGGCCCCGATCACGCCCCCATTTTCAAGGTCGAGGTCGCGTTGAAAACCGGCCAATCCGCCCAAGCCGAGGCCAGTTCAAAAAAACAGGCCGAACAGGCGGCGGCGCGGGTATTGTTGCAGGGCTTGACCAAAGAAAAATAGGGTGGATGACAAATATGTCTCAGCAATTACATGATTTACCGGCCCAAATTCGGGCCTGTGATCTATGTGCTGATCGCTTTGCCGCCACCCAGACCCATCACCGCCCTAATCCGGTGCCTTGGTTTGCCAAAGGCGCGCGTATTTTAATCGCCGGGCAGGCGCCGGGGGCGCAGGTGCATCGCATCGGGCGGCCTTTTGCAGATCGGTCGGGGGATCGTTTGCGCGATTGGATGGGCGTGGATACGGCCACCTTTTACGATCAATCCCGCATGGCCATTGTGCCGATGGCTTTTTGTTTTCCGGGCTATGACCGCAACAAAAGTGACCTGCCGCCGCCCAAAATCTGTGCTGCGACATGGCGCACCCGCGTGTTGCGCTATATCGGGCCGGTCGATTTGACGGTGTTGGTGGGCGGTTATGCGGTTGGGTGGCATTTGGGGGCGCGCAATGTGACCGATACCGTACGCGCCTGGCGTGATTATGCGCCTGCCATATTTCCCTTGCCGCATCCATCATGGCGCAATACCGCGTGGCTTAAGAAAAACCCTTGGTTCAAGGATGATCTGCTTCCCGCTTTGCGTCAGCGCATTAAAAAGGTTTTAGCCGATAGATGACCCCGCTTGATTATGCCCATGCCGCGATGCAAGACGCGCCTGATGATGACAATGCGCGGTTGCACTTCTATAGCCAACTTGCCGGCACCGAATTGTTTTTGGTGTTGGAACAAGACCCAACCGGCGATCATATTGTGCCGTTGCTTTTCCCGGTTGAAGAGACCCGTATCGCGCTTGTGTTTGATCGCGAAGATCGTTTGGCGCAGTTTACAGGCGCGCCTTCGCCCTATGCCGCGCTTTCGGGGCGCAGCCTTGTGTCGATGCTGGCGGGGCAGAATATCGGGCTTGGCGTGAATCTTGAGGTCGCGCCATCCGCCATTTTGTTGGATGCTGATGCGGTGATGTGGTTGCAAACCACATTGCCCGCCACACCCGTTGAACAACAAGGGCAGATCATCAATCTGACCCCGCCAACGGGATTGTCGGAA